>NZ_JAUBOS010000109.1:0-10454 GCF_036700365.1 Microcoleus sp. w2-18bC1 | reverse complement strand
AGTTTTTGAGCAACAGCTTGCCTTCTGCTAAAAGGCTGCTACTTTTAGCTGCACTGATTTTTTAGTCTAAACTACAGCTATAAAGGTTGATTCCATTTCCACGCAGCTTAACATTACTTTACCAAGTCAGGGCTCCCTCAAAAAGTATACTTTCCCATCTACCTGGGCTTTATAGTTCAGGACGCATGGGATAGTCAGACACTGAGTTTTTTCAATAAAAATTGCATTCGCTCCTTGAATACCGATCGAAAAAACCGAGCTTCTTTGGTATAGCAACTCCTCAGACAATTGTGGTGTAAACTAAGAACGATCTTTTTTGTTGCAGAGCGATCGGACCACTCATGGCAAAACCCTACAGCTACGATCTACGCCAGAAAGTCATTCCAGCAATCAAGCTCGATTGCTTAAAAATTATTGCCCTATGGCTAAAGCGACAAGACCAAAAAGGAAGTTTTCTAGCTTGGTTGCCAATAGCTACTGCTCTACTTGTGCCTTCCCTGACTTTGACAAACCCAGCTTTTGCCGCCAACCCGGAACACATCAAGCAACTGTTAGAAACAAAACAGTGCAAAGGTTGCGATTTAACAAACGCTCAATTAAGGGGTGCGAGTCTGGAGGGGGCTAATTTGGCAGGAGCTAACTTAGAAAATGTATATTTGTACAAAGCTAATCTTGTCAATGCTAATCTTAGCGGTGCTAATGTCAGATCGGCTGACTTAGGAGATGTCAACATGAAAGGAATTAACCTGAGCGGTGCTGACTTGACAGATACCAATCTTAAAGGCAACGATATGACGGGCGCTAACTTAGAAAATGCCAACTTATCTAAAGCTATTTTAAAATGTAATAAAACAACTCGAACTAGACTGACTTATGCTAACCTCAAAAAAGCTAACTTGACTAAGGCAGATCTCAAGGGAGTATCGCTTATAGGTGCAAATCTCGCAGATGCCAATCTTAGCGAGGCAAATCTGAGTCCTGACAGTTATCGTGCGGGGAACATAATCTATATTTCTCCTGCCTATCTCAGCGGTGCTAACTTGAGAAACGCCAATCTTAACAAGGCTACGTTAAATCGCGCTAATTTATATAGAGCTAATTTAAATAATGCCATTTTAACTAACGCTAGGCTGAATGATGTTAATTTATATAGAGCTAATTTGAATAATGCCATTTTAACTAATGCTAGTCTTAGTTATTCTAACTTGGAAATGGCTCAATTAACGGGAGCAGATCTAACGAAGGCTTCTCTAAGGATGACCAACATGGAAGGAGCAAATTTAATTAAGGCTAACCTCAGTAATGCCGATCTTGTGAAGTCCAAACTTGTTGATGCTAACCTAACAAATGCTATTTTAAAATCAGCCAGATTGGTAGATATCAACATGAGTAGAGCTAACTTAATGGGGGCCGACCTCAGCGGTGCGGAAATGCGTAAAAATAACCTCTGTGATGTCACAATGCCAGATGGCACAAAAACTAAAGAAGGTTGTGGCAACTGATATCGAGCTCTAACTGTCGCCAAAAGAGAAAAGTTAAGTTGATTCATTTGATTTGAACTTGGATGGAACAATGCCGATCTTCGCCCAAAAGTCGAATTCGTAAACAGCTAGATGAGTGTGATTACTTACCCCCTGCGATCGCAGATGTCTTACGCCTTGCGTCCTAACACGGGCGGTTGCTATATTGAGGGAAAGCAACAATTTATAAAGTCTTGTTGCGACTTCTGTAAAAATGCTTAAAATAGCCCCCAAACCAAGCTAGGGTAGCTAAACTGATAAATCTACAGTGGGGACTGACGCACTGTCAAAGTATTTTTGCACAAGTCTTAATAGCAATCTCGCCAGGAGCAAAATGAATAATATCCAAAACTATCGCCTTAAATGTACCCTCACCTTTGGCGACATTTACGGTCAAATCATTGTTTGGCTGATAGTCATCTTCCTAAGTCTAGCGTCGGCACTCGCCTTGTGGAGTAGCGCCCGCCAAATCTTCGCCTTGGCTACCGTCGGCTTGATTTTAGTGCTGTCTCTCCCCTTCTTGCTGTTTGCTTTCGTTACAACTCTGCTAAATAACATTGAAGTGCTTGCCGTAGAACCCGGTACGGAACCTCAACCTTCTGCAACGGGAAATCAGTCGCTTCAGAACCCTGCCGAAAGCGCCGGCTAGTCCAATGTGAAATTTTGATTTAACTTTTGATTTTCCATTCAAATCAAAAGTTAAAAAACTTCCTGCGCTTTTGGTAGGAAGTTTTTTTTTGCGTCACCATAAGTTGAGAACAACACTCAAAATAATTCAAAAAAATGCTAGAACACGACGTAATCATTGTAGGCGGCGGTTTAGCAGGTTGCCGCGCCGCAGTAGAAATTGCTCGGACTGACCCCAGTTTAAAGGTAGCTGTCGTCGCCAAAACTCACCCAATTCGATCGCACTCCGTCGCAGCCCAAGGTGGCATGGCCTCCAGCCTCCAAAATGTCGATCCCGAAGACAGTTGGAAAGCCCACGCCTTCGACACAGTAAAAGGTTCAGACTATTTAGCCGACCAAGACGCGGTAGAAATCCTCACCCGCGAAGCCCCCGGTGTAGTCATAGATTTAGAACACATGGGAGTCCTCTTCTCCCGCCTCCCAGACGGCAGAATTGCCCAGCGCGCTTTTGGCGGACATTCCCACCGCCGCACCTGCTACGCCGCCGACAAAACCGGTCACGCCATCCTCCACGAATTAGTCAACAATCTGCGCCGCTGCGGAGTTCACATCTATCAGGAGTGGTATGTCACCCGCCTGATTTTGGAAGAAGGCCAAGCCAAGGGGGTAGTTATGTACCGCCTGCTAGACGGTCAAATTGAGGTTGTCCGTGCTAAGGCGGTGATGTTTGCTACGGGGGGTTACGGTCGAGTTTACAATACCACGTCGAACGATTACGCCTCGACGGGAGACGGTTTGGCGATGACGGCTTTAGCTGGATTGCCGCTGGAAGATATGGAATTCGTGCAGTTTCACCCGACGGGTTTGTATCCCGTGGGAGTGTTGATTTCGGAGGCTGTGCGGGGCGAAGGCGCTTATTTGATTAATTCAGAGGGCGATCGATTTATGGCCAATTATGCCCCGTCGCGGATGGAATTAGCGCCCAGAGATATCACTTCGCGGTCAATTTCCATAGAAATTCGCGCCGGCCGAGGGATTAATGTTGATGGTAGTGCCGGCGGCCCCTTTATCTATCTGGATTTGCGGCACATGGGACGCGAAAAAATCATGAGCAAAATTCCTTTTGCTTGGGAAGAAGCCCACCGTTTGTTAGGAATTGATGCCGTAAATCAGCCGATGCCCGTGCGCCCTACAGTTCACTATTCAATGGGGGGAATTCCTACTAATGTTAGCGGGCAAGTTCGCAGCAGTCCTGACAGTTTAGTAGACGGTTTCTTTGCAGCGGGCGAAGCAGCTTGCGTGTCGGTTCACGGCGCCAACCGTTTGGGCAGCAATTCGCTTTTAGAATGCGTCGTTTACGGCAAAGTTACTGGGGCAACCATAGCACAATTCGTGCAAAATCGCAAGTTGCCTACAGTAGACGAACAGCGTTATATTATGGAAGCAAAAGAGCAAATTCAGGCACTTGTAGAGCGTCCAGGAAAATACCGCATCAATCAAATCCGGCAGCAGTATCAAGATACTATGACTGAGTATTGTGGTGTATTTCGTAGTGCCGAATTGATGCAGGAAGGTTTAAAAAAATTGGAGGATTTAGAGCGACAATATGAGGAGGTTTACTTAGACGATAAAGGCAAGTTGTGGAATACGGAAATTGTGGAAGCTTTGGAGTTGCGGAGTTTGATAATTGTCGGAAAAATGATTTTAACTTCTGCTTTGAACCGTCAGGAAAGTCGGGGAGCTCATTCGCGGGAAGATTTTACTGAGCGCGATGACGGGAATTTTTTGAAGCATACAATGGCGTATTATTCGCCGGCGGGGATTGATTTGGCTTATATGCCCGTGGCGATTACGATGTTTGAGCCACAGGAACGTAAATACTAGAAGCTAGTTTGAAATCCTTGTTCCCGTGCTGAACTTGGGAACAAGGAAAACCTTACACACAGCAGAAGTTAAAAATGCTAGGATATAATAAAATTGGCTAAAATAAATAAAAAATATTTTGGTTACAATGAAAATAATCTGGTAATTTACTGAACAATAACTATGAGTAAAACAGCACATACATCTCAATTCCAGCAAGCTCTTGAAGCTGTAGAAATTTTATCATTAGAAGATCAAGCCATGCTTCTAGATATTCTTCAGAATCGTCTGCGACAACAGCGACGAAATGAATTACTCAAGGAAGTGGCAGAAGTTCGTCAAGAGTATGCTGAGGGCAATGTTAAATTTGGGTCGGTAGCCGATTTTATGGCGGAGTTGGATGATTGATGAAAATTGGTTGTGGTTGGACTCCCAAATTGACAGGAGATTTATCGGGTATCTGGTCGTGTTCCATAGATTATGATTATCGGATTTTATTTGAGTTTGCGATCGATCCAGAAGATGAGGAGGAAGCGATTTTATTGCTCAAAATGGGTCCTCATGATGAAGTCTATTAAGACCGATCGCCCTTTTCCCCAATTCTCTCTCACTATCTCACTCTCCAGCATTCTCCGTCACTTCCTCCACAGATAAACTTAACGCCTCCGCCACCTGTTCGGCACTCAAACCCATTCCCAACAACCGGGGAATTGCATCCCTTCTTGCCTGAAATTCAGCTTGTCGTGCCTGTTCTGCACTCTCGGCTCGCAACCTTTCTTGTTCAGCTCTTTCCCGCTGTTGTTCCCCTCGCAATCTCTCTAATTCTGCTCTTTCATCGCCAATCAACAGCAAATTACCTTCCTCGTCCCACCAACGCAGCCAAAGCATGGTTTGATTTTGATAACTGCCTTGCCAAAGTCCCAATTCTATGCCTAAAGATGAAATGGGAAAATGACCGCGTTGATTGAGTTCTAACAGTTGATAATACCCCTCCATCAACCGATAAACTTCTAATCGACCGCTGTTAATTTCATAGATGCCGTAATAGGGAATTCGCATCACCTGTTCGTACACCCAAAACTTTCCCGGTTTCGTTATTACCCCTTCATCCGTGCGAGATAAAGGAGTACGATCGCGCTCTTCATCACCGTTCCCGCTCGCAAATTCCAAAGCAATTAACGGTGCTATGTGTTCTCGCCACAGCACGTAGGAACGGCGAATTTGACCGTCTAAATTAGGAGGTACATTGGGAACATAAAACCAATCAGGAGCTTCTGCACCTTTTTCCGGCGGCTCGGTTTCTCGCCAGTAAATGCCGCAGTCTTGACCGATCGCATATTGTCCGTCAGGATGCCGCTGTTGCAAAATTTGCCCGATCGAATCTGTTAAAATTAAACTTTGCGGATGCTCCTGAAAATTTTTCACAAAAGTACCGTCTGACTCTGGTAATTGAGTGTGGTCTGGAAAAGCAGGAGGTAGAACAACGCGGTCAACGCTTTGGGTCATAATTCCCTCCGAGGTCTTACCTAATTGGTAATTAGTAATTGGTAATCGGTAACAGGACGCTGGGCGTGAGGACTTAGAAACCCGGTTTCGACCTGTATCTGTCGTCGTTCAACCAAGATTTATCTTAGAAACCGGATTTCTTTTCGTAAGTCCTGCGTAATTAGGAATAAAGCGAGTAGTTTTGAGTTTAAAGTATTAAGTTTTTAACTTAATACTTTTTCACTGACAACTCAAAACTCTTTTACTTAAAACTTTCCTTAAGGCTTCGGTAGCGCACCTTCAGGACTAGGAGAAGCAGCCGGTTCGGGAGTCGTTGCAGCCGCAGGAGAAGGCGAAGGAGTGCCACTAGCTAACTGATTAATTTGGTCTTTATAGTTAGGAGGAGCTAACTCAGTAGCTCGATCGAACAGCGTTTTTGCTTCATCTGTTTTGCCCTGTTCCTTCAGCACGATCGCCTTTCCTAAAGTCGGGCGAAAATCTTTGGGATTAGCCTTAGCAGATTCGTCGTAAATTGCGATCGCCTCCTCGTAGCGCTTCTGGACAGCATAAACCTGCCCCAAAATCAACTGCACTGAAGTTACATCCACACTTTCCGGTTTCGCCAGATTTGCAGCCGGAGCCGCCTTCAGGGTATCTTGCAACAGTCCGATCGCAGCTTCCGGCCGCTGCTGCACTAGCAGCAAATTCACCAACCCCTGCAAAGCCTTAATTTCCCCAGGCTTAGACGCTAAAATTGACCTGTAAGCCTGAGCAGCCCCTTCGCGATCGCCCGTGCGTTCCTTAGCCTGAGCCAGCAAAATCCCGTATTCAGTAGTCTCAGGATTCAGCGCAGCCAACTTTTCCAAAGGAGCGATCGCATCCTTAATGTCGCCCACTCCTTGCCCAATCAACTCCAGCCGCACCTGCAACAATCCCCGCAAAGCCGTTACGTTGTCAGGTTCCCGCTGCAAAACCAATTCGTACCCCCTCGCCTGAGCTTGCAGCAACTCTGATTGCTTCTCCCCAGACTGGGCCGTCTGAGTAGGCGTTGGAGTTGACTGACTTTGCGCTTGGCTGGCCTGGAGAATACTGTTTAAAATTGGCACAAGGGAAAATCCCAAAAAAGCGATGAGCGACAGCACCACCACCACAGTAATCAACCCACGACGCTTGTTTGCTTTTTCCATAATTCAACTATCCCAGCTTAAAATCTACTATTTTCTAAGAATTCAGGCATTGCCGGGGGCATCTGCCATTTAGCTCGATCGGTGCAACCGTAAACGTTTTTAACTTCAAAGTCCGAACGGACAAAGCAGCCTTTTACTTGCAGCTAATATGGTAACAGACCCACAACTCCATGCTAGCTAAACAATTTTGGACACTCAGACCCGCAGCCCCAAGGACTGCGGTGTCTGTCCAATTTAGTCTGGTCAAGCTAAAAATTACCGAAAATATGGCGGATCAGGCCGTTAGGTAATTGGATTAAGTAAAATAGGCAAGCTGAATATCCTAAATGCTATTAGCCAGCAACTCCAGCTCAGCGCGATCGGCGATCGATCGGTCAGCAACTCCCAAAGTCCTTGCTCGCAAGGATTTTAGCAGCCAGCTAACCGATCGGCACTCGTAGCGTTGAAAGTTGGCGTTGACGGGTCACAACCAGACCTCCAGGCGCAAGCCCGAAGTCAGGTGCTAGTAGTTTTTAAAGCAGTTTCTTCAGTTTATTCCTAATTTCCCTTAAGGGATGTGTCTCCGCTGCAAGGAGTTTTTATGAACCCCTCTCCCAACCGGTCTTCCAAATCGTCCAAATCTACTTCAAATCGCAAGGATCAGCCGAGCGAACTGGCCGTCAATCCGCCTAAAGATACAGATTCCATTCCTGAGACACCAGACGAAAGTTCGGTGCCTTCGGCGTTGGCTGCACCTGTTGACCAAAATCAACCGGCAACGCCCACAGACGCCCCAGCGTCCAAGGATAGGCTGCAACGACCACGCTACAGTTCTGCCCTCGACAAGGACAAAACAAAGCCACAAGACCAGCCCAGCAATGCTCCTGCACCCCCGGCGCCGGCAGTGCCTTCGACACCTGTCAGCGATACTCCAGCCCTAGCAGTCGCACCGCCGGCAAACGCCGAGCCTGCAGCTAACGAAAGTCAGGCCGCTGAGGACATACCCTCCGTCATGCGCCAACATCCCATCCCCCCCCCCAGCGAACCCAGACAGTACCGAGCTGTTGGTTTGGTGCGGGGTCGCTACACGCCATCAGAAGAGCAATTCACCCGGGGTATGCTGATAGCTGCCGACGGAACTGCCATCGACGCAGTTTTGCTGGGTAGAGTCATGAGTTTAGTCAAAAATCACCTGGATCTGGAACAAGAACACCTGTGGGTGGTCTATCCCCGCACCAGGCAAGAAGACGGCAACTTGCACGCCCAGATTATGGGGGTTTGGGAGCCGGAAACGCTCAAGAAACCTCCCGAACCGTCCTCTGACGAGGAAAATCAGGAAGCAGCGGAGATTGAGGCTAGTGGCGAAGCATCGACCGCATCTTTGCCTCCCTCGGAACCCGATGTTGAAGATGGCTATTTTTCGATTAGAGGTGAGGTGATTTATCAATCCCAAGACCAAGAAAAGTATGTCATCGTCAAAATCAAGCAAGCTCCCCGCAAGAATGACGACAAGATGAAGTTTTTTAAACTGAAACTCAAGGGAGATTTAGCAACAAAAGCGATCGGGTTTTTTTGGGATTTCCACGTCAAATTGAAAGCTGACAGTCTGATGATTGAGCAGGCTAATAATATTGGTGCCCTGCCGATTAAAAAGCGGAAATTCCCCCCTGGCAGCAAGCCGCCGGGTGGCTTCAAAGGAGGAGGGAAGCGTCCGTTTACTCCTAGGCCCAGCGGTGACGGTGCTCCTGTAGGGCGTCCTACCATCAAGTCCGCAGCAGCAGCACCACCGCCTGTCTCGAAGGAACCTCTTCCTAAGCCGGTTAAGAAGCCTAAGCCGATCGAGGAATAAACCAATTTTAGATTTTAGATTTTAGATTTTAGATTAGTGTTTCCAAGACTAATTTACAACCGCTAAATCGCCAATCTAAAATTCTTTATTCGAGCCGGACTTGTGCGCCCCACAAATCTTGCGGGAGAAATACTCTGTCGGTGGGTAGGGGAGCAACTGGGGCCGTGAGGGTAAATTGACCCGCTTCAATTTGCTGCTTCAATTCCAATGCTACTTGCCGGGAGAGAAACATACTCGCAAGGGGGGCTGCCCGCACAGGTTTGCCCTCTATCAGGATGCGGCCAGTCTTTAATTGAGCGTAACTAACTAAACCGAATGTGGGACGAACGCGCCGGGGGATAGAGAAATCTACCACCGGCGCTACTATTTTTTTGTCTGATACTGCACAGTGGGCGACGACTGTTTCGTTTAAGACTGGAAACGGGATGCCGACTCCCAGCATCAGCGATGGGCCGTAGTTTTTGAAGTAGCAGCCCCGCACCCATTTCGAGTTCATCTGTTTGGCGTCGCCGATGAGTGCGAGGGTGGCAGCGGGGCCGATGGGGGTGCGGTTGGGCTGGCGTTTTTGTAGCGGGAAGTGCTGGGTTCCTTCCCAGGTGATATAGCCGGTGGCGCCTCCTAGGAAGATGCGAGTGCCGATGCCGATGATTTCGAGGTCGGGGTCGTTGAGGAGGGGAGACATGGCTCCAAGGTTCGAGTAGACGGCGTTGCCGAGGTTTGGTTGCAGGGGGCCGAGGTAGGTGAACAGTGGGCGATCGCCCCCATTGACGCCAACAATAAAGTTTTGATATGCGTTGCGGGGATTGAATAAATAAAACTGGTTGATTGTATCGCGGGTAATCGTGGTTTCAAAGGAGGCGCGCGGGTAGCAGTCTGTTACTTGTCCCAAGGCCCGCAACTGCACTGGTTTGCCGGCTATTAAGTCTTCGATGACGTGTCCGCCGCCCCGTTCGCGGGATTCTTCGCCGTCTTCAGCTACTTGGGTGGCTCCCAGGTACAGGTCTACTGCCCCGAAGCCCGAGTAGGCTAAAACGCCGTCTAGCCAGCACTGGCGGATTTTTATGGGCGGGTCGGTATGGCCGAGGTTGATGATTGCACCGGAGGATTCCATCGGCTCGAAGGTGCCGGTGGTAATCACATCGACTTCTTTGGCGGCTTGGGTAATGCTGGTTTCTTGAACTCTCGTTTTGAGTTCTTCGATTGTCCAGACTGTGGCTTTGCCTTGGCTGATTTTATCGTTGATTTCGTCGATCGATCTCATATATTTTAGATTTTAGATTTTGGATTTTAGATTTTGAATTGATTGATTTTGGAGTGATTTTGATTTGGGATTGATTGTGGATTGATGGAAGGTCTATCGAGCTGGTTGTTTGAGATAAAAGCAATATATTATAACTGAGATGTTGCACCCTTCTCAACAAGCCTTTTATGAACAGGCTTTTCGGCCTGTTCCACAATAAAATTCACTTGTCGTGGAACAGGCATCTTGCCTGTTCTTGATAATGATGCAAAATGTAAATTATACCAGATACAATAACAATATCATAAATAAAATAAAGCGCGATCGCCATGACTCAAGCGATATTAAAACCAGTCACCTTCGATAAATTTATTGGCTGGTATCCTGAAAATTCGGTAAACCGTTACGAACTCCCCAATGGAGCTATTGTGGAGATGCCTAAAGCAACCGGAGAACATTCAGAAGTAGCGGGCTTCCTTGTCGCTGAACTCAACTTTGAAATCCGACGACTAGGACTTCCTTGCTTCCTTCCCAAAGAATGCGTTGTCGCCACCAATTATGATACAATCTTCACAAAAAAATGTCACTGCAGGCAAGCTCCAAACCCATATCCAGTAACTCATGGCTAATCTAAAATCTAAAATCTAAAATCTAAAATCTAAAATCTAAAATCTAAAATCTAAAATCTAAAATCTAAAATCTAA
>NZ_JAUBOS010000108.1:0-10535 GCF_036700365.1 Microcoleus sp. w2-18bC1 | reverse complement strand
AAAATTACAAAAATAGATGTTTGCTTACTTGGCATTTTAACTGTTAGTTTAGCATACCAAGTAAGGAAGAACCTAAATTTCTTGCTGGATTTCCCGCTACTTTGCCGCAATTAACCAAACTCCCTATCAGGGATTGAAACGCACTTCCTTTTACAATCTAATTGACCTCCGAGGCGGGCCGCAATTAACCAAACTCCCTATCAGGGATTGAAACACTAAGTACAAATATTCAGCCTATACACCCTATTACGCCGCAATTAACCAAACTCCCTATCAGGGATTGAAACAATTCAAAGAGTCGATGTACTGCACTGACATATCGTAAGCCGCAATTAACCAAACTCCCTATCAGGGATTGAAACATTTGTACGACGCAATCGACTCATTGGCAGTGCAGCCGCAATTAACCAAACTCCCTATCAGGGATTGAAACACTTTCTCAAAAGTAACATACTAATATTATTGCCGCAATTAACCAAACTCCCTATCAGGGATTGAAACCATTTTGACAACCCCATCCCCACTGAAAAACGCGCCGCAATTAACCAAACTCCCTATCAGGGATTGAAACCACAAAGAGCATCGCAAATATGAGGGCGTAGTCGCTGATCAAGCCGCAATTAACCAAACTCCCTATCAGGGATTGAAACGAAAAAGCGTATAAATTACTAGGACTTGACTAATGCCGCAATTAACCAAACTCCCTATCAGGGATTGAAACTCTAGAACAATCGCTGCACAAACAGTTTAAATTGGGCCGCAATTAACCAAACTCCCTATCAGGGATTGAAACCGGTTGGCTTCAAATTGTTGGCTGTCCGATCGCCCCGCCGCAATTAACCAAACTCCCTATCAGGGATTGAAACTTCGTAAATAGAAATTGCTGGTTGAATTTCTTTAATGCCGCAATTAACCAAACTCCCTATCAGGGATTGAAACTATGTCAGCCAGCAGCAGCGCCAGCAAGAAGCTGAAGCCGCAATTAACCAAACTCCCTATCAGGGATTGAAACCTCTGGCTTCTCATCCGCATCGAACGCAATGATGAAGGCCGCAATTAACCAAACTCCCTATCAGGGATTGAAACCTACGGTACTTCCTCTGGCACTAATCCAGGGGAGGGCCGCAATTAACCAAACTCCCTATCAGGGATTGAAACTGGGCAAGTACGCGGGATTTGTCTATGGCGTGGCTGCGCCGCAATTAACCAAACTCCCTATCAGGGATTGAAACACTGTTTCGCCTCGTTCTGTGACTCTGTAACCTGGCCGCAATTAACCAAACTCCCTATCAGGGATTGAAACTTTTGAGGTAAGTTGATTAATTTACCCTCAAGTGCTGGCCGCAATTAACCAAACTCCCTATCAGGGATTGAAACTGTGCTAGTGCGGTAATGAAACCCGCTGCCAACGCAGCCGCAATTAACCAAACTCCCTATCAGGGATTGAAACTGTTTACAGGTTTAAGGTGAAATAGCGATGGAAGAGCCGCAATTAACCAAACTCCCTATCAGGGATTGAAACCATTGTGGCAGACACAGCGGACAAGTTTATTGCGGTTGCGCCGCAATTAACCAAACTCCCTATCAGGGATTGAAACGAAATCGTTCAACTTGCGGGATTCGCCCGTATGTTCGCTGTACGACTAACGCCGCAATTAACCAAACTCCCTATCAGGGATTGAAACGGCTATCAAGGCACATCTGGGAAACCGAAATTTCCTCAAGCCGCAATTAACCAAACTCCCTATCAGGGATTGAAACAACGAGCTACAGGTTCCGCAAGCTCACGGGATTGCCGCAATTAACCAAACTCCCTATCAGGGATTGAAACGCCTACGAAATCAAATCTGAACCTGACATTACCTTGCCGCAATTAACCAAACTCCCTATCAGGGATTGAAACGGAAGTGGCTCTTGATCCCACGGGTCGTTTGCGGCCGCAATTAACCAAACTCCCTATCAGGGATTGAAACATTCACAATTAGAAGATCAATTATATGCAAGGTGCCGCAATTAACCAAACTCCCTATCAGGGATTGAAACCCGAAAATGCGAAGATAGTCGCTTCCTTTGAGGCGCCGCAATTAACCAAACTCCCTATCAGGGATTGAAACGCCACCATCAGTTCGTCACCGCCAACTGGCCCGAGCCGCAATTAACCAAACTCCCTATCAGGGATTGAAACCTGATACCTCAAAAACAAATCAACTAAGGAAAAGAATAGCCGCAATTAACCAAACTCCCTATCAGGGATTGAAACATTGCAGAAGTAAAAGGATCGTATACTATTTCTCGCCGCAATTAACCAAACTCCCTATCAGGGATTGAAACAAGAGAGATAGTAAAAAGCACTTTTCACTACCACGCCGCAATTAACCAAACTCCCTATCAGGGATTGAAACATCGGTGCGATCGCTCAGGCACTCAATTTTCCCAGGCCGCAATTAACCAAACTCCCTATCAGGGATTGAAACCTTCAGGCTGAGCTTCTTGAACTTTATCTTGCGCTGCCGCAATTAACCAAACTCCCTATCAGGGATTGAAACAAAGGAGAAGAATTCGGAACGTGGGATATTTACGATGCCGCAATTAACCAAACTCCCTATCAGGGATTGAAACGTCTCAAGGACAAGATACCTCACTTTTTGTTTGGGAGCCGCAATTAACCAAACTCCCTATCAGGGATTGAAACGTAATTTTTGGCTTTTGGGCTATTTTATCAGCCCTGGCCGCAATTAACCAAACTCCCTATCAGGGATTGAAACAAATAAAAGTCAATCTTTTATGTTCGGGGTTGGGCCGCAATTAACCAAACTCCCTATCAGGGATTGAAACGAAGCTCGCGACTGCGTAGTCACCGAGCAAAAAGCCGCAATTAACCAAACTCCCTATCAGGGATTGAAACTTTTAGATATGCCCACAAAACCCATTAAAAAAGCCGCAATTAACCAAACTCCCTATCAGGGATTGAAACAATTTTTACAATGGATTTAGCTCGATCTTCAGAGCGCCGCAATTAACCAAACTCCCTATCAGGGATTGAAACTGCACCCCTTTTTTGATAGCTCCTACCACCATACTGCCGCAATTAACCAAACTCCCTATCAGGGATTGAAACAACTAGAACTGCAACTGACTTACTAATTAATAACGCCGCAATTAACCAAACTCCCTATCAGGGATTGAAACGGCTGCATTGGTAAGTGGAGACAGGCAAGACGACTGCCGCAATTAACCAAACTCCCTATCAGGGATTGAAACCGATTGTCCATTGTCCACTTTGGCAGTTATTGCGAGCCGCAATTAACCAAACTCCCTATCAGGGATTGAAACTTCTACCGACGCTGCGAAAAGACTTGCTCGCATTTACGCCGCAATTAACCAAACTCCCTATCAGGGATTGAAACCTCAATGCACCACAGCAAGATATTTTCCTAAAAAGCCGCAATTAACCAAACTCCCTATCAGGGATTGAAACATCAATCAAAAAATTGATGACAAAATCGAAAAAATCACGCCGCAATTAACCAAACTCCCTATCAGGGATTGAAACCTTGGCATCGCCTCGCCGGATTGAATCGACCCGGGCCGCAATTAACCAAACTCCCTATCAGGGATTGAAACGATCAGAATCCCCCCAAGAATCGCTTCTTCGGGCCGCAATTAACCAAACTCCCTATCAGGGATTGAAACCATATTTTTCTTCACCCATAAACTCATTAATCATTGCCGCAATTAACCAAACTCCCTATCAGGGATTGAAACCAGATCGCTCCCGCGCCATCACAGCAATTATCGACGCCGCAATTAACCAAACTCCCTATCAGGGATTGAAACTTTGCCGGGTGCGAGTTTCCGGTGGCGATTTTAAAAGCCGCAATTAACCTAACTCCCTATCAGGGATTGAAACGAATAAAAGAGTAAAAAACAAATTAAGCCACAATAAACCTAAATTCCCTCTTCACTTGAGATGACAATGACAATTCGGCTTTTCAATCAAAGACTCAACCAAAGCATTCAAAGCAACCGCCGCCAATAATCCGCCGCCAAAAGTCCCCACAGTCGTAATATAAGCAACACCCGATCGCACTAACCGCCGTTTCGCCACCGGAGAATGACTAAAACCGATCGGCATTCCAATTACCAAAGCCGGTTGCAATTGCCCACACTCGATCGCCTCGCAAACCGCCATCAGCACAGACGGCGCATATCCTATCACCAATATACATCCTTTTTCCAGTTTCAACAACTTTTCAAACCACTCACCCTGCCGCCAGAATTCCTGTTCCGCTTCCGCCGCAGCATTGATGTGCGGGTCATTAATTAAAGTTGCAATACTTGTTCCTAAATGCGCCAATCTAGTTTGATCCAAAGCCGCAAAAACAGGCGGCGCATCAGCCACAATTTGACACTGAATTTTCAAAGCTTCCCGCGCCGATTTAATCGCCGTTTCGCTCAACTTCACAAACGGCAGCAGCGAACAATCACCGCAGGCTAACACCAATTTAGAAAGCAAGTCTACCTCAATTTCCGAGCGATCGGCCAAATCCGGCAACAAATGCTGCAACGACTCCCCAAAATCCTCCGGGTGAGTGTGCGCCCCCGCATCCCAACCCTCCCAAAGTTGTTCCAACTCATCCAACCCCCCCTCAGTTTCCGCCTGCAACAGCCTTAATTGCGCCAAGGCGTCCGCTTGCACAGCTTGACAGGAAATATCCCGCCCCAGCAATCCTTCCAGCGCCGAAGCCGTTTCTCTGAGGCGAACAATTTGCTGAATAACCGACAGATATTGGCGTTGCAGAGTCGCCATCAGCGCATCAGGGGAAGCATCCGCGTCTGTTTCTAACAGTTTGCGGATGTGAGACAGTTGAAAGCCTTGCTGCTTGAGTGCCACTATTCTTTGGAGTCTTTGCACATCGCTGCGGGTATACAATCTGTAGTTAGAGGTCGATCGTACCGCCGGAGATAGCAGCCCCAAAGCGTGATAATGTCGCACCATCCGAGGGGTAATTGTGCCTTTTACCGCTTCTGTAAGTTGTTTGATTGTCAGGTATTGTTGCATGGGATTTTTTAACCGCAGATATGGGCGGATAAACGCGGATGGACGCAGATGGGTATGGATGGTTATTGAGTTTTGTAATTTTGTTGGGTTTTACTCTTGACATTGACATTAATGTCAACGTTTAGGCTACAGGAGTCATTCTACTAAATCAAGCTTTACAAATGACTTCTAATTCTTTGTCACTTTCTCGCATCTCCCAGTTAGCCGAAGAACATCCAGATGCTGTGACTGCCGCCCTGTGCGGAATTCTAGTAATCTTGGGTTCGCTAGCCCTGCAATTCGGCTGGCTGGGTGTAGCCGTGTTAATCTTGCCCGCAGCTTATGTTATCGGCGGCTATTCCAGTACCCGCGAAGGCTTAACTACCCTTTTTCAAGAACGCGAATTAGATGTAGATTTGTTAATGATTGTCGCTGCTTTGGGCGCGGCCGGTTTGGGGCTGTGGCGGCAAGAATATCATTTAATTGTTGACGGTGCGGTGTTGATTTTAATCTTTGCAATTAGCGGCGCGCTTGAAGGTTATGCTATGCAGCGGACTGAACGCAGCATCCGCAGTTTGATGAGTTTGACGGCGGATACTGCTAGGGTGGTAATGTACGGCGGGGAACGAGAAGTTGCGATCGACAAATTGGAAATTGGCGATTACATTTTAGTCAAGCCCGGAGAAATCATCCCCACAGATGCGATAATTATTGAAGGCTACAGTGCGATCGATCAAGCCTCGATTACGGGCGAGTCGATGCCCGTGGAGAAAACCAGCGGCGATGAAGTCTATGCAGGTACAATTAACGGTGTCGGCGCGCTGAAACTCGAAGTTCATAAAACTCCAGAAAGCAGCTTGATTCAGCGAGTGATTCGGCTGGTTCAAGAAGCGCAAACAGCAGCGCCACCTTCTCAAATGTTTGTGGAAAAATTCGAGCGCGGATATGCCAAATTAATTGTCGGTTTAGGCTTGCTGCTGGCAACTTTGCCGCCCTTTGTTTTGGGCTGGAATTGGGAAGAGACAATCTATCGGGCGCTGATTTTCCTAGTAGTCGCCTCCCCATGCGCGCTGATGGCTTCGATTATGCCGGCGCTGCTTTCGGGAATTGCTAACGGGGCGAGACAGGGGATTTTGTTTAAAAGTGGCGCCCAATTAGAGATGATTGGTAAAGTCAGGGCGATCGCCTTTGACAAAACCGGAACTCTCACCACGGGAAAACCTGAAGTTATCCAAATTGTACCAGCAGCCGGATATACTGAAACAGAAGTTCTGCAATTGGCAGCAGCCCTAGAAGCTCATTCCGAACACGCGATCGCCCACGCAATTGTCAGCGCCGCCCAGCAGCAACAGTTACAATTGTCAACCGCTACCGACGTACAAGCAAAAATCGGTCAAGGAATAGTCGGCAAAGTCAACAATCAAATCATTACCATTGGTAAAGCCGAATTTGTCGAATCAACTTCCGAATTGACTCAAATCAGCCAGCACTTGCAAGCCGAAGGTAAAACAGTTGTTTGGGTGGCAAATGGCGCTCAGCTTTTGGGAATCATTGCAGTAGCAGATACCCTCCGCCCCGAAGCAGCAGCAACGGTAAAACGCTTGCAAAAATTAGGCGTAGAACATATAATTATGCTAACCGGCGACAACGAGCAAACAGCTCAACATATCGCGCGTCAATTAGGCATCAAAGAAGTGTACGCCGAACTTTTGCCAGAAGACAAAGTGCAGGCAATTAAACAACTGCAAACCCAGTATCAAACTGTAGCAATGGTCGGAGACGGTATCAACGACGCCCCCGCCCTAGCTCAAGCTTCCGTGGGCATTGCGATGGGGATTTCCGGCAGCGATGTTGCTTTAGAAACTGCTGATATCGTATTAATGGCAGATAAGTTAGAACAACTAGCTAAAGCAATTAGTTTGGGCCGCCGCGCTCAAAATGTTGTCAAACAAAACATTGTTTTTGCACTCAGTTGCATTATACTGTTACTGGCTGCCAATTTCCTCGGAAACATCACCATGCCTTTAGGCGTAATCGGTCATGAAGGGTCTACAGTAATAGTCACATTAAGCGGTTTGCGACTGCTCAGAAATTAGACCAATCGAGACAGAGAAAGAGTGATATCAAATCCGCTCTTCATCGCAATTATTAGTCTCTCTCTTCTCTTCCTCTGCGTTCTCTGCGTTCTCTGCGGTTAAAAATTCCAAATATTAAGAAAAACTACAATCTGTGTTTTGTTACTAAAAACACGCTAGGGTCAAAAGTATAGAATCATACCAAAACCTGAAGTTGCTCGAAAATGCAATAAAAATTAACCTAGAAAAAGTCGAGAAAATGGTATAGAACTGGTTGCACCAAGAGCAATGGAAAACAAGTTTTCTGTTGGAGGCAATATGAACGAAAAAGTCATTGGGGCCACGCGAAACGTTGCAATTGTTGGCCCTTATTTAAGCGGTAAAACCGCACTGCTGGAAAGTTTGCTATCGGTAACAGGAGCAATTACCCGCAAAGGAAATGTCAAAGATGGCAACACAATAGGTGATAGTTCGCCGGAAGCACGCGATCGCCAAATGAGCGTAGAAGTAAACGCCGCCACCGCTGAATATGAAGGCGTCCGCTTCACATTTCTCGACTGTCCGGGCTCGGTAGAATTTGCCCAAGAAACTTACAATGCGCTGATTGGTGTGGATGCCGCGATAATTGTTTGCGAACCCGTTGCCGATCGCACTTTAACCCTCGCACCCCTGTTTAAATTCCTCGATGATTGGGAAATTCCCCACCTAGTTTTCATCAACAAGATCGATCGAGCTTACACAGACGAAACTACTTGTGGCACCAACTTCACCGAGGTGATCGACGCGCTCAAATCCGTTTCCAGTAGACCGATCGTACCTCACCAATATCCGATCGGCAAAAACGAACAAATCATCGGTTTTATCGACTTAGTAACCGAACAAGCTTACCACTACCATCCGGGCGCCGCCGCAGATCCCGTCCCGCTTCCAGAACACCTCAAAGCACAAGAAAGCGCAGCGCGGCAGGAAATGCTCGAAGAATTGGCGAATTTTGACGACCATTTACTCGAAGAATTGCTCGAAGAAATCAATCCCGACGCCGAAGAAATTACCCGCGATTTAAAGATGGAATTAGGCGCAGATTTAATTGTGCCAGTATTCATCGGCATGGCCGAACAAGATTTCGGCGTGCGGCCCCTGCTGGAAGCTTTGTTGAGGGAAGCGCCGACACCCGACACTACAGCCGATCGCCGTGGCATTATACAAAGTGAAAACAAAGTTCTGGCCCAAATCCTCAAAACCTATTACACGCCCCAGGGAGGGAAACTATCGTTAGTGAGAATGTGGCGGGGGACGCTGGCAGACGGAGCAATTTTGAACGGCGTTCGAGTTAACGGTTTGTACCGCTTGACCGGCCAGCAAACGCAAAGTTTGCAGTCTGTCAGCGCGGGGGAAATTGTGGCTTTGGGAAGGCTAGAAGGCGTGAAAACAGGCGATACGCTGGCGATTGACAGATCGGAAGAATTGCCAAAAGCCGAAATCATCCCGCCTGTCTACGCACTGGCGATCGTCCCAGAAAAGCGCAACGATGAAGTTAAGCTGAGCTCCGCTTTAGCTAAATTGCTAGAAGAAGACCCATCTTTAGTCTGGGAACAGCACGGCGACACTCACGAAATTATACTTTGGGGTCAAGGCGAAATCCACCTGAAAGTAGCCTTAGACAGGTTGCGCCGCAAGTATAACTTGCCGATGGTAACTCACTTACCGCAAGTGCCGTACAAAGAAACCATCCGCAAACCAGCATCTTCCATCCACGGGCGCTACAAACACCAAAGCGGCGGGCACGGACAGTTTGGCGACGTGTACCTCGACATTCAACCGCAGCCACGAGGCGAAGGCTTCAATTTCACCGACAAAATAGTCGGTGGCGTCGTCCCAAAACAGTATATTCCCGGCGTGGAAGTGGGAGTGCGGGAGTATTTGGATCGCGGCCCGCTGGGTTTCCCGGTGGTAGACGTAGCGGTGACGCTGACGAACGGTTCCTACCATTCTGTGGACAGTTCCGAACAAGCTTTCAAGCAAGCGGCGCGTTTGGCGATGCAGGAGGGAATGGCGAAGTGCGAACCGGCATTGCTGGAGCCGATCGCCAAAGTTGAAATTTGCGCTCCGAACGAGTGTACATCAAAGGTGTTGCAGTTGGTCAGCGGACACCGCGGCCAAATTCTCGGCTACGAAGGTAAAAAAGACTGGAAGGGATGGGATGCAGTTTCTGCTTATTTGCCGATCGCAGAAATGCAGAATTTGATCGTAGAATTGCGATCGCAGACAATGGGAGTCGGATTTTTTAATTGGGAGTTCGATCGATTGCAAGAAGTGCCGGAACCTTTAGCTAAGCGGGTTTTGCTAACGACTGGCGGCAATGGAAACGGCAACGGTAAAAGTTAGGTAATTGTCTTAAAAAACCCGGTTTCTTCAATAAACCGGGTTTTTGCACGAGTTGCAATTAAAGTTTATTGGGTTCAATTCCCATTTCTGGGATTATTGAGTTAACTTACTTAACGCTGAAATAATATTCTCAGCTAGCATTAACGCAGTTCTCGCTTCTCTTTGTAAGTTAAACATAGTATCTTCATAATCAGCTTTATTCCTAAGTTCTCTCAATATACTTAAATTTTCACCTATTTTGGTCATATTTTTCATTTTAGTTGGGTGGTATATAAATTCTTTTGCTACATATTGATGTTCGTTGATATCGCGATTCTTACAAAAAAGTCTTGGGTCTTGTTCAATGTCGCGCAAGTAATTTCGCGCTAGGCAAAATGTCGAATAGTATGCTCTACTTATCGCCGATCGCAACTTGGCTTCCCTGTTAGGTGAACTGTCACTATTCGTGGCAGCTAACTCTTGAGCTAAATTCAAATATTCAGACCAATCAAATCTCATTTGACTCCCATTCAAGGCTAATATGTAAATCATTTTTGGGGGCAGCTATTTTAGCTTCGAGCCACCAACTATCATCAAGGATGTTTAACTTTGCAAAAGCTTCCTCGACTTCGAGTTTAGTGTAGATAGCAATCCACAGCGATCGCCAGTTGGCAATTTCTGGATCTGTTTTCACTTCCAAGCCTAATCTTTCCGTAGGAAATAGCGCTCGGATGCGATCGTAAGCTTCCAGAATCAAAGGTACGATCGCTTCTTGTTCCATCATGATTTGAAAACTTTCTAGAGGGTTTTCAACCGCGTACAGGCTTTTGATTTTATTAAAAGATGCAATTAAATTGTCAAAGGCTTTAGCTATTTCAGAGGGATTTTCCATTTCTTCAGGTGGCTGAGGAAAGGAAGGGCTTAAATTTGCAGCATCCGTGCTGTAAATGCTGTCACTTGTCGGCTGGTATCGTTTGTCTGTATCGGCTCAATAAGTAGGGGTAGCAGTTATTCTAGTTGCCAAGATAAGCCCAAGGGATGAAGAGAAGACTTGG
>NZ_JAUBOS010000107.1:0-10740 GCF_036700365.1 Microcoleus sp. w2-18bC1 | reverse complement strand
GTCGCCTTTAGTCCAGATGGCTTGACTTTGGCTTCTGCAAGCAGCGACAAGACCATCAAACTGTGGAACCTCGAAAGTCAAAAACCCATCGCTACCCTCACCGGGCATAGCAATCCGGTCTTGAGCGTCGCCTTTAGTCCAGATGGCTTGACTTTGGCTTCTGCAAGCAGCGACAAGACCATCAAACTGTGGAACCTCGAAAGCCAAAAACCCATCGCTACCTTCAGCGGACACAGCGATTCGGTGTGGAGCATCGCCTTTAGTCGAGATGGAAAAACTTTGGCTTCTGCAAGCAGCGACAAGTCCATCAAACTGTGGAACCTGCAAAGCCAAAAACCCATCGCTACCCTCAGCGGGCATAGCAATCCGGTCTATAACGTTGTTTTTAGTCCCGATGGGTTGACTGTGGCTTCTGCAAGCAGTGACTACACCATCAAACTGTGGCACCTCGAAAGCCAAAAACCCATTGCTACCCTCATCGGGCATAGCAATTCGGTCTTGAGTGTGGCCTTTAGTCCCGATGGGTTGACTGTGGCTTCTGCAATCAGTGACAACACCATCAAACTGTGGCACCTCGAAAGCCAAAAACCCATCGCTACCCTCACCGGGCATAGGAATCCGGTCTATAGCGTCGCCTTTAGTCCCGATGGCAAAACTTTGGCTTCCGCTAGTGGTGACAAAACCATCAAACTGTGGACTTGGGATTTCGATAAACTAATGGCATTCGGTTGCAATTGGATTAGGGATTATCTTAGAACCAATACTCCGGACAGTTTTTGAGATCGAGGCTGAAACCCTCATTCTACCGTTAGCATTCGACCTCACTGAGAAGGCTGAAACCCTCATTCTACCGTTAGTGATTGAAAACTGTCCGGACTATTGTTAGAACCAACCCGAAAGTGACAGAAGAAGATAAAGAGATGTGTGCTGATTACCTTAGCCAAGAGTCAATCCAATAGAATTTAGGCAAAAACCGCCAGCCAGCCAGATGTTAGCATTACATTTTTTTCACCACCACTTCCACTTTTTTCGTTGTCCCTTCCTCACTCGCATCAGTCACAACCCTAATATTTCGCGACGAATCTTCCTCCACAACCTGCACCAGCATGGGATTATTAAATCTTGCTATTTAATTTTCACTTTTGTAGTTAGTCGAGGTTTGGGGAACTCAAAAGGCGGTAGGTGCTAACTCTGAGGGATATTGCACTGATGTTCCTTTGAATATAAAGTGTAAAACTCCTGGAGTGCTGACATTTGTTCTCTCAATCTAGATATCTCTAGATCCAAGGGAGGGAGTAGTTTCTCAAGGTGGCGCACCTCACTAAACCACCGTCGTAACTCGGGTTTGAGAGTTGCATAGAGCGTTTCGGGACAGGAGAGTAATATTGCTGTTATTATCTCTGCTACGAATGGCTGTTGCGACCACTTCCCTACAACAGACATTGCATCCCAGTCATCGCTTGACAAGCATTGGTGAACAATATCAAACAGTGAATTTAACTGAATAGCTGCCCGTAATTTCTCAAGTGTCTCTGCCGTCTCTGACGAGGTATGCACCATAGTTGTGAATTCAACAGGCAAATGGTGCAGGATGGTACTGACAACTGAAGCAATTGAATCAGGTTGCTCTTTTCTCAGAATGTCTGGGAGTATTTCTGCAAAGTAAGTAGCAACACTACGCCACTGATGTAAATCACAAGCAACATGAAAGAACGTTTCTGGCAACCTTTCACTCTTCTGCAATACAATATAACCTCGACATAGATTAGTGACGGGATCGACAGGTTCAAATGCTTGCCATAACAAAGGGAGAGAAACCCAGTGAGGTGGATATTTGAAACGGGCAACATCCAGCAGAAGAACTAGATCCCGCTGTGGATGATAGCCACCAATTGGTGAGAAGTGACCATCACCCGTTTGTCCCAAGGCCTTTCGGCTGTAGGAAACAACTAGATGAATATCACCTGACGCCCTAGTCACTTTCTCAACTGCTTGCCGAAAGTTTTCCAAGCTGCTTTGGTGGTAACGGTTAGGTTTTACAACAGCACCGTTGCAACGTGCTATACAGACAAATTCATCAAAGGTGATACCGTTTTCTTTAATGACTGAAAGAGGTAAGCAACAGTCTAAAAATTCCTCTCCATACCATCTCCACACCCCTTTCCAAATGCGACCCGGATCGATGGATAAGGCATTAAGAACAACAACTAAACTACCCAATCCACAAAAAGCGGGTTCTGCTTGAGTATGAAACTGTTCCGCTAGAGCGAAATACCCTTCCATACCTTCCAATGCCAACGCTTCTCGAAATATTTGCTTTCCCTCTATGGAGGAAAAGGCAATAGCAGAATCGGGGAGTGAACGACGATAAAACCCTTGAGCAGACATTGAGTGTTTTAACCCTTATTGCTTATGGTGCTAATAGATATTATGCAAGCTCGTCACATTGATAATGATGAATGCACTTATTAACTATTTTTTCAATTTTAGCAATAAAACGCTGCGAAGATTTCGCTTTCGGGGTGCAAATTTAAAAAACGTGACTATTTCCGACGGCTAGGCATCAAGGTGATGAAATAATTCGGCAATTTCCCACATATTGAGCAGTATGCAGCTCGGATAATTAATAGTATTTACAGTTGGGTGGGAGTGGGTTTTGGAGATTGTTGGTTTTCGCCTGAGATGGTTTTTCAACCAGCCCCTACAGTAAATGCAAAATATTTGAAAACTGTAAAATTTTGTATATGAACTGACCGACCTTCAGGAAAATAGACGATAGTTGATATGCAAGAGATTTCAAGCGTCCGCGAAAACAATTTTTAATCAGGTAATAAAATGGTAGTAGCAGCACCTGTTCAATCCGGCAGTCAGTCGATTTTTCAAACTCGCTACGACAACTTTATCGGCGGCAAGTGGGTGCCACCAGTGAAAGGGAAATACTCGGAAAACCTGTCTCCAATAACAGGAAAATCAATTTGTCAAATCCCCCGATCGACCGCCGAGGATGTAGAATTGGCACTGGATGCCGCCCACGCCACGAAAGACAAGTGGGGTAAGACTTCCCCAGCAGACAGGGCGCGGGTTTTACACAAAATAGCCGATCGCATCGAAGAAAACCTCGATCGCCTCGCCATCGCCGAAACCTGGGATAACGGTAAACCAATTCGCGAAACCCGCCTCGCAGACATACCACTGGCGATCGACCATTTCCGCTACTTCGCAAGCTGCATCCGAGCTCAAGAAGGGTCGATCGGCGAACTCGACGGAACAACAGTCGCCTACCACTTCCACGAACCCCTAGGCGTCATCGGACAAATCATACCCTGGAACTTCCCGATATTAATGGCAGCTTGGAAACTCGCCCCAGCCCTCGCCGCCGGCAACTGCGTCGTCCTCAAACCAGCAGGCCCCACCCCCGCCTCAATCTTGGTACTGATGGAAATCATCGCCGACTTAGTACCAGACGGCGTAATCAACATCATTAACGGGATCGGCGCCGAAATCGGCAAAACCCACGCCACCAGTCCCCGGATTGCCAAAGTCGCCTTCACCGGCGAAACCACCACCGGCAGGCTAATCATGCAATACGCCTCCCAAAACGTCATCCCCGTCACCCTAGAACTAGGCGGCAAATCCCCCAACATTTTCTTTGAAGATATCTGCGCCCAAGACGACGAATTCCTCGACAAAGCAGTGGAAGGATTAGTCATGTTTGCGTTTAATCAAGGAGAAGTGTGCACCTGTCCCTCCCGCGCCTTAATTCAGGAGTCAATCTACGATCGATTCATGGAAAGGGCGATCGATCGCATCCGCCAAATCAAACAAGACAACCCCTTAGATCCGACAACCGCCCTCGGCGCGCAAGTCTCCATCAACCAGATGGAAAAAATCGCCGAATACGTCAAAATCGGTCACGCCGAAGGCGCAGAATGTCTCATTGGCGGCGAAAGAAACATCTTATCCGGCGACTTGCAGGACGGCTATTATTTCCAGCCAACAGTCTTCAAAGGAAACAACAAAATGCGAATTTTCCAAGAAGAAATCTTCGGCCCAGTATTAGCAGTAACCACCTTCAAAGACGAAGCCGAAGCATTAGAAATTGCCAACGATACTCTCTACGGTTTAGGTGCCGGAGTTTGGACTCGCGACATCAACACCGCCTACCGCATGGGCCGCGCCGTTCAAGCAGGCCGCGTGTGGACAAACTGCTATCACCTATATCCAGCCCACGCAGCATTCGGCGGCTACAAATCGTCTGGTATCGGCCGCGAAAATCACAAAATGATGTTGGATCACTACCAGCAAACTAAGAATTTGTTAGTCAGCTACAGCCCGAAAACTTTAGGTTTTTTCTAAAGTTTTAGTCGTTGGGAAGGAAAAAGGAAGAAGGACAAACTTCAATGATTCGTGAACTCCTTCTTTTTCTCTTTCCTCTCCTTCTCTGCGCCCTCTGCGCCCTCTGCGGTTCATTAAAAAAAGCTGATTCAAAAACGAAAAATAATTGCTACAAAAAGAGACTGCAATGGAAACGATCGCAAAAGTCACGGCAACAGAAGCCGCTTTAAAATTAATTAACCATCTCAAAACTCAACACGGAGAATTGATGTTTCACCAATCCGGCGGCTGCTGCGACGGTAGTTCCCCCATGTGCTTTCCCAACGGGGAATTGATAATCGGTGATGGTGACGTATTACTCGGCGAAATAGGCGGTTGCCCCTTTTATATTGCAGCGCAGCAATACAAATATTGGCAGCACACGCAGTTGATTATAGACGTGGCATCGGGGCCCGGAGGCAGTGATTTCTCCCTGGAAGGGCCGGATGGAGAGCGTTTTATTACTCGCTCTCGCTTGTTTGTTAATGCTGAGTAACTCTGTTTATCCTGAACTTGCCTGCAGTTTCTCTAAAAACATGAGTTTGCTTAAGCCTGAAACCCCGTTTCTTTCATGGGAGCGAAAAAACCTATTTTATTTAAATTTTTATCTAAGTTTCTCGCCTGGGCTAACGACCACCAATTTTCTAACGAGGGCAAACGCATCTTATTTTTAGAATACTTGCTAGACAAAGGCTTCACCCATGATTTGAGTTTGGTTGCCCAAAATTAAACCCCTGATAGCGTAAAGCTTTCAGGATTTAGAGGCGTTTGCCCTGATTTGCTGACTAATTTCACGGCTAGTGCGTTGGTATTCGTGGACAATCGGTAATCTTTCAGCTTGAAAATTTGCCAGAGCTTCTGCAATATTAGCACTAGACATGAGATGTCGTGATAAAGACAAACCATCTTCCCAACCTGAAGTCATACCTCTAGCGCGTGTCGGACTTTTCGCGTGAGCCGCGTCACCAATTAAGATAACACGGCCATCATATAGTTGAGGCAGGGGATCAATGTCATAGGAATAACGACAGACAATATTTTCCAAAGGGGTTGACTCAATCACATTTCGCGCATCCTCTGGGAGTTTTGCCAACTCTTGGGGAGGAATAATGATATTAGTTGGTTGTAGTTTGCCTACTTCAAAATCGGCCAGATCCTTTTCCAGAAAGAAACCCCAATGAGTACGATTTGCACCAAGATTAACAAAATTGGCATAAATTCCTCGTTCGCGTACATAAAGCAAATAGTTTCCTTCTGGACAGAAGTTATTATCTGTTACAATTGCTCGCCATACTAGATCACCTAAATAACACAATTCTACACCCGGAACCACAAATTGACGAACCTTAGAAATTATTCCATCGGCACCAATTAACAGATCTCCTTCCCAGTGACTGCCATCTTTAAAGTGCGCGATCGCGCTATGCTCGGTTTGGGAGATTGACAATAATTCAGCATTAAAACGAATAGTGTCAGGGGGTAACTCCTCCAGGAGTGCTTCTAAAATAGCTTTGCGGTGTACTAGCATTCCTGGGAGTTCATTTTCCTCATACGTGACGGGTTCAGAATTGATGACATCGCCGTGGAGGTTGCGGAACTCGAATAATTTAACCGGAGCGCCTGAGTTAATAATTTTCTGGCTAATTTGAGGGTTTCCTTGATGCAGCGCTTCCATACCTGCTTGCACGATCAGGATACCACAGCCATCGGTGCGCGCATGGGGTGCTTTTTCAAACAAGGTAACTTGAAATCCTTGTTGGATCAGCAAAATTGCTAGATAAACTCCTGATGATCCGGCGCCGATAATACCTATCCTACTCTGGGACGAAACCATTTGTGCTTCTCCTGATTTAAGATTGCCGATCGGTTCTCAACCACTATTGTAATTAAGGAAAATCCAATTTTGGCTATCGCTCAATTGCGGATTGAGCTTTTGCTGATAGCGACAGGTTTCACGCTGCCGCTAAAATCAGTATCTGAGCCGGTGCAGCATTAATTATTAATTGGCTACTTCAAAATTTCTGCACTCAAAACTTCAGAAGACTTTAAGCTTGAGTATTTTTAATTAGAGCCAATTCAATTTTGTCACCAGCCTTTTGAGTCACTTGTGCGCGCAAACCGGGCCCAAAAAAAGTAGCTATTTTTTCTTGCTTTTCTTCCCATAAGTCGATCGGCATTAGCGGTGAATAAAACTCTAAAATTAACCCATAAGCACCGTCAACATCAACTTCCCGCAACCCTTGCAGGAGGGGCCGTTCCTCGTCTGTTGGGGCCAGGCCCAGGCGCTCCAAAGCATCATCTAAGTGCGCGGGTTGGCCGTAGCGAAATCGGGTGACATCTTTGCGGACTTGGTTTTGAGTATCTGTGGCCTGACTTTCTCGCAGGAGGAGAACTTCAGCAGAAGTAGGTTCGGTGAATTCTACTGGTTCGAGTTCGGCTGCTTTCAGAGCCAAACCTCCCAGCAACAGCGGAATTCCATAAAAAAAACCGGCTAGGTTCAGGGTAGGTCTGTCTGTGAAGTAGGCTCCAAACCCGACTGCTGCTATAATACCGCCAACAACTAAGGCTAGGTTTGCTAAAGAAATTTTGCGTAACATATTAGTGAGGTAGTTAGCTGAAATCAACAATATACTTTAATTATTATCTGTCAAAAAGTCTTGAATAAATTTAGTTTTTTTGCCAAAAGACCAGCAAAAACTGCTAGCATCTATGAGCGCGGGAGCGGTGTGCATCCACAGTCTTGTCTCTAGCTTCAGAAGCTTATCCAGCCGGACTCGCCCGGGCGCGCCATCGGTAAATATCCGTGTTAATTGCGCGGCGTTGGTTCCAGAAGGCAATCGAGATCGGCAGTATCATCAAAGTATACAGAGTGGCGATCGCGATCGACACTCTTGCCCTTTCAACCATTTTTCGGACATGATTAAAGACGAAGACAAACAAACTGCTGGAGCAAATAAGGCGGTTCTGGAGCAGATTAACTCGCTCAAACGCGAAGATGAAAGGCTTTATAATATCTTAGCGATCGATGTCTGGGCCCTAGCCAAGACGATGGATGAATATCAACCGGGATTTTGGACTGCTTTTATGAAAAACCGGGAGAAGGCCCTGAAGCGATTTTTAGCTGGAATGATGAAAAATAAACCTGCAGATACCAAACGTCCGCCTTTTTTGCGCTAAAATGTGGCTGAAGTTTGGCTGAAGTTTTGATGTACAATCAAACTATAACACAGACACAAAAAAACCTGAGCAGATTCATCACTTCCCATATAAAAACAGTGAAGGATTTGCCCAAAAAGGTATGTCGGTGAATTAAGAATCTCCGTCTGTTGGCAGAGGGAAATGTCAAATATTTTTGTTGATACTAGCAAAGGCAAAAAACCATGGATGCACAAACAATCAAAGAGCGCGTAGCAGAAATCGAGAGCAAGCGGGAATCCCTCGTGCGGCTGTTAGATCGATCGGACTTGGGAGCCCTGAGAATAGATGTGAGTCAGGCGATCGAAGAAATTGACGATCTATTAGAAGAATTCAAGCGTACTTTTAACAGTTAAGTAGTCAGTAGTCATTAGTCAGTAGTCATTAGTCATTAGTTGTCGCGCATTTAATTTGGATAGTTATGTTAGTAAAAATCTTGTGGGGTGGGCAGAAGATCCCGCCCACAAAGTCAAAATTAAATGCAGTACAGCTTAATAGCTAACAAGAACCGACCACTGCTAACTGCAAATTTGACAACTGACAACTGACAACTGACAACTGATCAATTCATCACCATATCCATCAAAATTTGCTGAGAACTCACTTCCGGGCAATTAGCAGGCGGCCGCCGCTGAGAGTAGTGTCCCCCAGACTGCAAATCCCAAGCTTGGCGGTTGTCAGCCAGCATTACCCCCAAAATTTCTTGCAATTCCTTGGCAATTGTCGGGTCTTCCACTTGAACTATGGCCTCAACCCGTCTTGTGAGATTGCGCTGCATCCAGTCAGCAGAACCAATATACACCTCTTCGTCCCCACCGTTGAAAAAATAAAACATCCGAGAATGCTCTAAAAAGCGGCCGATAATACTGATAACTCTGATATTTTCGCTAACACCTTCAACGCCGGGACGCAAACAGCAAATCCCCCGAATAATCAAATCAATTTTAACTCCCGCTTGCGAAGCTTCGTACAAAGCAACAATGATTTGAGGGTCAACTAAAGCGTTCATTTTAGCGACAATGCGGCCACAGCTACCGATGCCGCCTTCGGCCTGCAAGCGGCAGAATTCTGCCTCGCGGCGGATTAAAGCTAAAAATTGATCGCGCATATTGACCGGTGCCACCAATAATTTTCGATAAGATACCTGCCGCGAATAACCAGTCAAATAGTTAAACAAATCCGTCAAATCCGATCCCAAATCCTCGCGACAACTCAACAAACCCACATCGGTATAGAGTCCGGCTGTTTTAGGATTGTAATTGCCTGTGCCGATGTGGACGTAGCGACGGATGAATTCCTCCTCGCGACGCACTACCATCACAATTTTGGTGTGGGTTTTGAGTCCCACCAAACCGTAAACTACGTGGACTCCCGCTTGTTCTAACTTGCGAGCCCAATTAATATTATTTTCTTCGTCAAACCTAGCCTTAAGCTCTACTAAAACGGCTACCTGCTTGCCGTTTTCCGCTGCTTGAATTAAGGCGCTGACGATCGGCGAATCTCCAGAAGTGCGGTATAAAGTCATCTTAATCGCTAACACGGAGCGATCGTGCGCCGCCTCAGTAATAAACCGCTGCACCGTCGCCGCAAACGAGTGATAGGGATGGTGTAGCATCAAATCCCCCTGCCGGATGACGGTGAAAATATCCTCGCCCTCGTCAGCATCCAACATCAATTTGCCTAAAATCATTGGCGATTCCGAGTTCCGCAAACGGGGCGGCACAACGGGAGTCCAAGGTGGGTCTTTCAGTTCCGGCACGGGAAGCCCCACAAAAGACATCAAATCCTTGAGGCCTAGCAGCCCCTCTACGACGTAAACATCTTGCTCACCGAGATCCAGCTCCTCCATCAGCATATCTCGCAGCGCAGGCGGCATAATCGCTTGAATTTCCATCCGCACCGCAGAACCTCCAAACCGACGCTTGCGGAGTTCCTGTTCTATTGCCAGCAGCAAATCCTCCGCCTCATCTTCCTCCACCGTCAAATCGGAATTGCGAGTAATGCGGAACGGGTGATATTCCTGAATGTCCATCCCCGGAAACAAAGCTTCTAAATTGTGGGCAATCACCTGTTCTAGGGGCACGCCAGTCCAAACCGGAGATTTGCCCCTCTGCTGCCACTGTAAATCCCCCGGTAGTGGCAAAAACCTCGGCAAAACCTGCGGTACTTTAACGCGGGCAAATAATTCTTCCCGCGTGTCGGGGTCCCTGACTACTACTGCTAAATTAAGGCTGAGATTGGAAAGGTAGGGGAATGGGTGGCTGGGGTCAACTGCTAGGGGAGTGAGTACGGGAAATACTTGTTCTTTGAAGTAGCGATGCAAGTAATTGCGCTGTTCTTGATTGAGGTCAATGTAGTCAAGAATGTAGATGCCGCTTGCTGCTAGTTTCGGCCGCAGGGTTTGCTCAAAATAGGCGTGTTGCTGAGAAACCATTGGCAAAAGCCGCTGGTTAAGGGCATCTAGCTGTTCTTGAGGCGTGCTGCCGTCGGAGGTCAATTTGCTGACTTTTGCTTGTACTTGCTGTTTGAGGGCGGCTACCCGCACCATAAAATATTCGTCTAGGTTGGAGCTAAAAATAGCTAGAAATTTGAGCCTTTCGAGAAGGGGCGTGCGGGGGTCGAGGGCTTCGTGGAGTACGCGGTTGTTGAATTCTAGCCAGCTTTGTTCTCGGTTGAAGTAATATTGAGGATCGCTGAGGTTGATTTCAGTGTAGGTTTTGGCGGGGGTCTTTTTTGGCTTCGGCATGGTTTGAGGGAGTCTTTGGGAGGCTCGGTGATGGCATCTCTAGAAATAGTATTGTAGGTTAAAGGATTTGTTCGCATCTGCTTTTGGTCGATCGCACGTTTTTGTCGGTCATCCGCGAGGGTCTGGTACGCAATATGTGTAGGGATACGGCACTGCCGTGTCCCTTGTATGTTCAGAGTAGTCTGGTGGAAGACGATGAAAAAGTCTATCTGCTTCGGTCAGGTGAAGCTGGCGTGTCCCTGAGACCTTAATGAGTCTGTAGCGTAGATTAGCTCCCTAGATCCGAACGGTGACTGGTTTGCTCCTGACACTGGACAGTATCTTAATCCTCTTCTGTCACTCTGGGACAATAAAAGTGAGAGCCAAATTTTTAACTGTAGATAGAGCGGGGATTTGAGCGTTTATTTTCTAACAGAATGGCGGAA
>NZ_JAUBOS010000008.1:37667-166644 GCF_036700365.1 Microcoleus sp. w2-18bC1 | reverse complement strand
GTTTACATTTTGACATATTTGTTAAATTGATTTTACGCCTTTAACTATTGATTTAGCATAGTAAGTAAGGAAGAACCATTTTTTTCTATGCCAAAGCCACAGAAGGATAAGAATTTCTCAGAAAACTCAGCAATTCTCGATTCACCGTTTGCGGCGCTTCCTGCTGAATCCAGTGACCACAGTGAGGAACTAATTTTAACTTAAACGGAGCCGTAATTAATCTGTCTAAACCTTCTACAAGTTTGTGGCTCAAAAACGCATCTTCTTCTCCCCAAAGTACCAAAGTAGGCACTGTCACAGGTTCTAATTTCTGCCCCAAATTCCAAAGCCTCTGCGGGTGAAACATCTGCCGATAATAATTGATAGCGGCGGCTAATACTCCCGGCTTTTCTAAAGCAGTCTGATAAATCTTAGTTTCCTCAGCACTAAAAGATCCTTTGCGAACAGCTTGTCCTTGAAAAACATTGTGAACAAAATCTTTCAAGTTTTGCCGGATCAACAATTCCGGAATGCCGGGAACCTGAAATGCCAAAACGTACCAACTGCGGCGGATTTGATCTAAATTGCTCGCCATTTCCTGCATGAATCGCTGCGGGTGCGGAGCGTTTAAAATTGCCAAGCGGTTAAGTTGTTCGGGGAATTTTTGAGCTAAGTGCCACGCAATCGCCCCTCCCCAATCATGACCTACAACGTGAGCTTTTGTATAACCGAGGCTTGCAATCAAACCGCGAATATCCGCGCTCAGCGTATCTAAATCATAGCCGCTTTCCGGCTTGTCGGAATCGTTGTAGCCCCGCAAATCCGGCACTACCACCTTGAAATGACGCGCTAAAGCAGGAATTTGATGACGCCAAGAGTACCAAAACTCTGGAAACCCATGCAGGAGGAGAACGAGTTCGCCTTCTCCTTGAGAAACACAGTGCAGACGGATGTTATTGGTTTCGACAAAGATGTGTTGCTGTTCGGAATCTAAAGAATTCATAGTTGGAAAGTTAGACTTATTTTCGGGAAGTACAGAACCCGCCGACTGGTAGCAGGCTAAAACTTCCCAATGGTGTTAAATTTTCTACTTTTATTGTAGCTGCTTTTCGATCCCCGCCGCTGTAATCTAATTAAACTTAAAACTTGTAGGGCCTTGGGTTGTCCTGTGTTTTAGGTGTAACTACTGAGTTGAAGTTTATCACCTTAAATGTATTGTTTTAACAGCGGCGCAGGCGATTCAATAATAGCACAATTTCGTCCGTTGCCGATCGCATTTTTGCAGTCGATAGGTCAGATTGATTGACGATAATGCTAAACACCAGCGGCTCGTAATTCGGAACTTCGATATATCCCGACAGCGCCGAAACTCCGCTCATAGTTCCTGTTTTTGCTTGCATAATTACGCGATTTGGTGTAGTATTAAAGCGATTTTTCAAAGTGCCGCTCTCACCAGCGATCGGCAGTGACTGGCGGTAAATAGATGCAGTAGGTGAATTGGCCATAAATCTCAAAGTTTGCACCAAGGCTTCTGGAGTAATTAAATTGTGCCGAGACAAGCCGGAACCGTCGGCTAATATGTAGCTGTTTGGATTTACTCCTAATTGAGTTAAAACTGCCTTTACCTCTTTCAAACCGCTTTCACCTGTATCCTCTTGTGGCACAGGCACCTTGTCTGTAACTTTTCCCAGCAATCTCAATAAAACTTCTGCATAAAGATTGTTGCTTTCGCGATTAGTTTCTCTCACCAGTTCCGCCAGCGGCGGCGATTCAACGGTCGCTAATTCTTGATTTAAATTGCTAGAAGCCGATGCAACTAAAGCCTGTTTAACAGGAATTCCCTCAGCCGCCAGGGCTTGTTGAAAATACTGCAAAAAATTATTAGCGGGGTTGACAACTGCGACATAAGCTGATTCAGGTTCTGCACCAACTTTCAACTGTCCGCTGACTCGAATTATAGGTCGATCGAACTCCCGGCCAACTTCAATAAACTCGGATTCGTTTTCGGCGACTGTTACTGAATTGTTCTGAACTTGCCACTGATTTGCCAGCTTTGGTTCGGCAAAAGTAACTTTCAGAGGTTGCCCCAGAGCCTGTGGGGACAAGAGAAGGTCGATCGCGTTTTGATTGAAAATTAAACTGTTAATCGGCGCTCCGTAGCCAGCTTGCGCGTCTTCCCATTCCCAATTCGGATTGACTGCACTACCTTGAAAATAGCTGTCATCGCCAATCAACTGGTTAACTTGACTGATTCCCCGCTGCTTCAACTGCTGCGCCAAGGATTTCAACTGAGCCTCAGCAATGCTCGGATCTCCCCTGCCGGCAACGTACAAACTTCCATTTTCGCCGCTGTAAACCGATGTCTTAATCCGAAAATCGGCACCGAGTTTCTGCAAAGCAGCCGCTGTAGTTAGCAGCTTGGCATTTGATGCTGGAATAAAATATTTTTGGGCGTCGCGGCTGTAGAGAGTAGTAGTAGAAGATAGAGGTTGAATCAAAATGCCCCAGCGCGATCGACTAAATTCGGGACGGTTGGCGATCGCATCTACTTGCGCCCCCAATTCCCCCGGACAAATATCCCCAGCAACCGCCGACGTTTGAGCAGCAACCGCCGATGGACGCCCCAGAATTAGGACTAACAAACTAAGCGCAATTCCTTGGATTTTCAAAGTGTCAGTTCCTTAGCAATAACTATTAAAATTAGATGCGCCCGATCTTGGAAGTTTCACGGAATCAAGTCAATATTAATAATAATAACGCGCATGAATTCTCGGATTGAACAGCGCCTCTACAGGTTTTCCCCCTTTGAGGTGCTCTTCCACAATTAACAGTACATCACTCGGTTTAACTCGACAATACCAAATTTCGTCTGGGGTAACTCGTACAGTCGGGCCAGTGGTGCACTGTCCCTGACAGCTACAGGCTTCCACTTTCACCCCGGCAACTTGTTGAGCTTCAAAAGCAGCTAGCACTGCTGCTGAACCATTTTTCAGGCAAGATTGATACTGGCAAACCAATACACAGCGCGCTTCTGGTTGGGAGTCTGGTTCTCTGGCTGGAGATTCTGGCATTGGTAAGGATTTATCCGCTATTTAAGATATCTTAACAATCTTGTCAGGTCGATCGCCCGCTGGAGTCCGGCAAACGGCAGAATTTTATAGTGCGATCAAAAAAACAGCAAAATTCTGGCATTCAAACTTTTTCCTTCTTTACTACCTTCAAACCAATCCTTTCAGCAGAGCTGCCTTTCTTCAGTCTGTGTCACGCTTTGCCTATATGATCGATAAGGAGAGATAACTCAATCAACCGCTAATCATGCCAAAAACAGTAGCCGATGTAATGAGCCGCGAGCCGATTTTGGCGCGACCCGAAATGCCCTTGAACGAAGCGATTAAAATTTTAGCTGATCGACGCATTAGCGGTCTTCCCGTCGTAGATGAGAATGACTTGTTGGTAGGAGTCATCTCCGAAACCGACTTGATGTGGCGGGAAACCGGCGTAACTCCGCCCGCTTATATCATGGTGCTCGACAGCGTAATTTATTTGGAAAATCCCTCTCGTTACGAGCGAGAACTCCACAAAGCTTTAGGACAAACAGTAGGAGAAGCGATGAGTACAGACCCAGTTACCATCGGGCCCGACAAATCTATCCAAGAAGCTGCCAAACTGATGCACGATCGCAGTATCCATCGATTGCCGGTGGTCGATTCGGCGGGCAAAGTAATAGGCATCCTCACTAGGGGAGATATTATCCGATCGATGGCTGCGGAATCTTAATTAACTTTTGCAGTTCCAGGAGTGTATCAGAAAATGAGTCGATCACTCCTTAAATCTCGCTTGCTTTTGGCAATTACCAAATCAAAAATCAAAAATCAAAAATCAAAAATCAAAAATCCGATGAGCATTACCCCTGAGTCTGTCGAACAATTGCTGAATTCCGAGGATTTTGGCGAAAGACTGCGAGCAGTCAACCAACTGCGGCAACTAGAACCCGCGATCGCTTATAAACTGATTCAAATTGCGATCGGCGACAAAAACGTCCGGGTTCGCTACGCAGCAGTCAGCCAATTATCAACCCTCGGCACGCAGAATCTGGCGAACGCTTTAGAGGTACTGCGAAACAGCTTGAACAACGACCCCGAACCCGACGTGCAAGCAGCAGCAGCGGATGCTTTGGGCGCATTGAAATTAACTGATGCTTTAGAAGATTTGCAGCAAGTTTATAGCAGTACCTCTGAATGGCTCGTACAACTGAGCATCGTCGCGGCTTTGGGAGAAATGGGAGATCCGAAAGCCTTTCCGATGTTAGAAAATGCCCTGACTTCTGAAAACGAATTGATCCAAACCATTGCCATCAGCGCATTAGGTGAATTGGGAGATAAACGGGCGCTGCCGCTGCTGCTTCCCTACGCTTCCAATGCAGATTGGCAGATCCGTTACAGAGTCGCCCAAGCTTTGGGGCGGTTGGGCGGTGCAGAAGCACAGACAGCTTTGGAAATTCTCGCCAAAGATGAGGTTGAGCAAGTTGCTCAGGAGGCTAAAGTCGGACAAGAAAATGGTTTGAAATCTTGAGATTGCTTTTGTGATCGCGAACAAGCCTGCGCGGTTGTGAATTTTGAATGAATTTAGAATTTTTTGTGAGGATTCTACTAAAAACTCTGTTCGCGATCGCACACATATTTCAGAAACCCGGTTTCTTCCTATATTTCTTGTTCCTCTCTGCAAAACTCCTAGAAACCGGGTTTCTAGCCAGCCAGCCAGCGGGCTGGTTGCGTAGCGTAAACCTTACTGATCAGGAAAAATCTAAAATCTAAAATCTAAAATCTAAAATTGTATTGATGCCACGGGCGATCGCACATTCCTTTGAAACTCTCCTTAAATTCGAGCGTACTCTTCCCTTTCCCAATCAGAGCCAGCCTCTTGACATCCACACTTTGACAACAGCTATAATCAAAATAGATACAGCAGCGGCAGGGATTAACACAATTATTGAATTGTGTCCAGCCAACGATCGGGGAAACTATCGTTAAGACGGTAAGCCATCTACCAGCAAAACCAAGTCTTAAAACTGTTGATCATCCCCATGCTTGAACAATTACCAAATTCAGGTTCTCAGTCCTCGGACATTTTAACAGGAGAGCGATCTGCCTCTCAAATTGCCCCAACTTCAACCACCAATCAAAACTTTATTTATAGAGTTTTAGAACTTACAAACATCGAACGCGGCAAATTGAGTTTATCACCGCTAACCTTAAATACTCAGTTACTAAATGCGGCGGAAAATCACAGCCAAAACATGGCACTGCAAGACTTCTTTTCGCATACCGGAAAAGATGGTTCGTCATTCACCAATCGCATTACTACAACGGGCTATCAATTCTCAGCGGCAGCAGAAAATATTGCTGCGGGTTCTTCTACACCCGAACAAGTTGTATCCTCTTGGATGAACAGCAGCGGCCACCGGGCTAACATTCTTAACCCGAATCTCAAAGAAATTGGGATTGGTTACTATTTCTTAGCCGACGATACTGGCACAGAAAATTTCAATCACTATTGGACGCAAGTTTTTGCGACTTCTCTTGACGGTAGTGTCAATCCCGCACCGACACCTACTCCCACACCTACACCGACACCTACTCCCACACCTACTCCCAACACATTGGTATCGATTACTTCGCCAATACTCAATGCTATAGGGGACGGCAGCCCGACGACAGCACCCAAAAATACAGCCAGCGACGGCAATTATTTCCTATCAGATAGTGCCGATACTCAAATACCGACAAATGCTGCGGGATTGCCAATTTTTGCCCTTTCCGGCAAAGACAATATCACGGGGGGAGAAGGTGCTGATAGCATCAATGGAATGCAAGGTGCGGATACAATTAATGGCGCAGGCGGCAATGACAGCTTATCGGGTGGCAAAGAATCGGATTCAATTGATGGCGGTGTTGGCAATGATTTTATCAGCGGAAACAACGATAACGATCGACTAATCGGATCTGACGGTAACGATATTATTCGCGGCGGCAAAGAAGATGATGTCTTGATTGGCGGTAACGCCGACGATTTGTTGGCGGGCGATCGCGGTCAAGATATTCTGCTCGGCGGCGCTGGAAATGATACGTTTATTTTAGCAGGAGGTTTGTCTGCTTCGGCTACTTTAATTAGTGCCGATGTGATTACCGATTTTGCTATCGGGGATAATATTGGTTTGACTGACGGTATGGGATTTGCCAACTTGACTTTTGAAGCTGTGAGTTTGCAGTTGGATGGAGGTGCAAGTGTCGCTTCTACGGCGATTAAGTCGGGCAGTAATTATTTAGGAATCGTGCAGGGTGTAAGTCAAAGTCAGCTTACATCTTCTGTTTTTGTCAACGCCTAAAAAACAGCATACCCAGATTCCCGACTTCTTGGAGAAGTCAATCGATTTTAGATTTTAGATTTTAGATTTTAGATTAAAGAATTGAAGCATTGACCTCACGGATAAATTAGGGGGCTCCTTTATCGGATACAGGTTTTTTATTTCTGGACGGATGAATCTGGGGGCTTGTATCCTGGATGCTTTCGGTCAACTCAACCGCAGGCATGGGTACTGAGTTTACGATCGCATTATCAGTGAAAGCCAACTTAATCCGGTCAAGTCAGAGGTTTTTGCAAGCTGCCGTCATACCCTTCGGGTTGACGGTGAGTTCTTGACTGGTGCAGCTTAAAAGTGGGTAGCAAGAGCGATAGATGCTGCATCAGACTGAAACGACTCATTTAGCAGTTTGGCGATCGTATCAGCGTTAGCAGGGCGACTGAAGTAAAACCCTTGACCTTCATGGCAGCCTCGCGCTTGCAAGTAGTCACGCTGCTCCTTGGTTTCAATGCCTTCTGCGGTGATCGTTAATCGCAGACTTTTTGCCAGAGCAATGATTGCATCAGTAATGGTGGCGCTATCGGGGTTAGAAAGTACATCTTGGACAAACGATCGATCGATCTTGAGCATATTAACCGGAAACCGTTGCAGGTAGTTGAGGGAAGAATAACCTGTGCCAAAGTCGTCTAGGGCAAGGGACACGCCAAGTTCTCGCAGTTGCATTAAGGTTTTGACCGATCGCTCGATGTCAGTCATCAAGGCAGTTTCAGTCACTTCCAGTTCTAAATACGCAGCTTCGAGTTCGGTCTCTGCCAAAACTTGGCGAACCATCTCAACCAGATTCCCCTGCTCAAATTGTCGAGCCGACAGATTCACCGAAATCCGCAGCGCTGGCAGCCCAGCCAGTTGCCAGCTACGGGTTTGAGCGCAAGCCGTTCGCAAGATCCATTCACCAATGGGCACGATCTCGCCATTGGCCTCGGCGATCGGAATAAATTTTGCCGGAGAGACCAAACCCTCTGTAGAATGCTGCCAGCGAACCAGCGCCTCGGTTGCTGTCACCTGTCCGCTGTCGAGGTCGATCAGCGGTTGATAGTAAACCAGTAGTTCGTTACGATCCAGCGCTCCGCGCAGGCTATTTTCTAGGGTCAGTCGCTCCTGTAACTGAAGGTTCATTTCTGGTGAATAAAACTGATATTGACTCCGCCCTTGCTGGTTTGCCTGATGAAGTGCGAAGTGAGCTTGCTGGAGAAGTTGCTCTGCAGAATTGGTATTTTCTAAATGGTTCAATGTAATGCCAAGACTGGCGGTGAGGTGGATCGGTTGGCCCTCTACAGAGAAAGGTTTTGCTAGTGTACTCAGCAGCAGTTGGGATAGCTTGACCACACTCTCCAGCGAGGGGAGGTCGCTGCGAGCGATCGCAAACTCACCATCGCCCAAACGCGCCAAGACATCTGACCGATCCATGCACTGTACCACCCGTTGGGAAACGGCTCTAATTAGTAAGTCGGATATCCCAGGCTCCAACGCATGGCGCATCCCTGTGAAATCATCGATACCCAATACCAGAACTGCGACCATGGGTGAGTGATTTTGGGATCGGGTTTCATTCAGGCGATCGCAGAATAAATCACGATTTGGCAACCCAGTCAGTTGATCGTAGTGGGTAATGTAATCAATCAATTCATCTAGTTTGTAAAGCGTTTGTGAGGAATTTGCCATCAGCGTACCAACTTCATCATTAAACTCTGTGGGTAAGTTCGGCAATATTCTTGTATCGAGGTAGTTTTGTAGAGCCTCCGAGGTTAAGATTACCGGAACCAGGAGGTAGCGTAGCGTAGAAAGCGTTACTGCCGTACCCGCTAATGTCGCCAGCAGAGCAATCAGCAGAACCCGGACTGATGTCTCTACAGAGTAAGCGTTTGAGGTAAGAAACCAAACCATTAAGGTTAGCAAAGGAACGTGCGTGCCTAAAAATGCAACCACCATAATTTTGGCAGTGTAGCTTTTTTTTAGCCAGGGGAGATGGCCCAAGGATGAGTATAGGTTAAGGTTAGGCTTTTGTTGCATAGGACTCGGTTTAAAATTTTAAAGTTGGTAGAGTATCCAGCAGTCTCGTACTAGGTGCGTTGGCTCCAGAAACGGCTTTTTTAACTAAGGAGCGATCGCCTTAGATTTGACAGATATTTTACAAATCGATCGGCAATACCGGGCTACGATCGCTTGTCTGATAAAATATCCAAGTGATCGCTAAACAACAAATATATGTACTGACCCTAATCGCCTTTTTCAAAAACGTCAGTGATCCGCGCCACAAATCACAAAGTTGATTTTTCAAAAGCTACAAATTAGCTTGACATTCAGCTTTTAGTCCGCTACTGATAACTAATGACTGATAACTAATGACTACTAACTAGATTACTAAAAAGGGAACTATGAAAAAAGTAGCCGTGTTTGGCAATGCAGGAGGCGGTAAATCAACTCTCAGCAAGAGGTTATCTGAAATCACTGGTTTGCCACTTTACGCCTTGGATAAGATTCAATATCAATCTGGGGGTGCTGAGGTTCCAAATGAAGAATATAAGCATATCCATGAGAAAATTTTGGCTAGTGACCGATGGATTATAGACGGGTTTGGTTGTATGGAAACCGTCTGGCTTCGACTCAACGAGGCGGATAGTCTGGTTTTTGTCGATCTGCCACTATACGTGCATTTCTGGTGGGTGACTAAACGGCTGATTACAGGTAAGTTTATACCCCCAGAAGGCTGGCCGGAAAAGAGTCCTATCTTAAAGAGTTCAATTAATAGTTACCGTGTTCTTTGGTTGTGTCACAAATATTTGACTCCCAGATATCGGGATTATGTCGATCGCGCTCAAAATACCAAAAGTGTTTATCACATCAGATCCACTGAAGAGATTTCACAATTTTTTGAATCGATAGTGCAAATAACAGTTGACAGTTGACAGTTGACAGTTGTTAGCTGCTACCAATAACCAATAATATCATGTCCGATCTAGTCACCGCGATACCTTCGTCGGGGCGGGTTTATCGCATCTCTCATTGTTAATATAGATCGTTCCTTAACCTACTCCTACAGCAATTATGGGCGAAGCGAAGCGGAGGGAATTGACCGGACACGATCTAACTAATAATCAATAACTAATCGCCAATAACTAAGGACTACTGACTACTGACTACTGACTACTGACTAATTGATGCCACAGCCGATCGCAAATTCCCTTGAAACTCGCCCAAAATGCGATCACACTCTTCCTTCTCCAAATTAGTCCAGTGCATCATCAAAGCTAATTTAACCGACTTGCCACTTTTTTCGAGCAAAAAACCCGCCTCATCCCGGTTCAAATCAGTTAAATCCTGCAACATCCGCACAGCCCGATCGCGCAATTTCTTATTAGTCACTGCCACGTCAACCATTCGATTGCCGTAAACCTTGCCCAGCTTCACCATTACCCCAGTCGAAAGGATATTCAAAGCCATTTTTGTGACTGTACCGGCTTTCAAGCGCGTCGATCCCGCCACTACCTCCGGGCCAACCAACAACCGAATATCAACATCAGCCTCAAAATTCACTTGTTCGACGGGTACGCAAGCCATAAACACAGTTTTCGCCCCCCGCTGGCGCGCCGCCTGCAAAGCGCCCGCCACAAACGGCGTCGTACCTCCAGCCGTAATGCCGACAACCACATCTAAGTTGGTAATTTGACGGTGGGCGATCGCCTCGGCCCCATCCTCAGCCCGATCCTCCAAATCCTCCGAACTCCGCACCAAAGCCCCCGCACCCCCGGCAATTATGCCCTGTACGAGTTCTGGTGGCGTGCAGAAGGTGGGGGGACACTCGGCCGCATCCAGCACCCCCAAACGCCCGGAAGTACCCGCACCGACATAAAACAGGCGACCTCCTTGACGCAGAGACTCGGCTGCAATGTCGATCGCTTGGGCTAACTGTTCGCGGGCACGGGCGATCGCGCTTAAGGTTTCGGCGTCTTCCCGGTTGAACAAGTCCACTAATTCGATCGAACTGAGTTGGTCTAAATTCTCGCTGTTGGTATTCACCTGTTCAGTCAGCAGATGGCCCCGTTCTTCCAAATTCTTCATTTTTTGTTAGTTGTTAATTGTCAGTTGTCGGCTAGTCCGTGGAGGGGGTAGGCACGGGGACACTACCCCTACAAAACGATGATTTCCCTGAGAATGAAACCGCCCTGCCTTCTTCCCTTTTCCGTCTTCACCTCGAATCTCAATATCCATCCGTTAAATCCCGTATACTACTCGTTGCCGAACTTCCTATTACAAAAGTCCTTCGAGTCGGCGGCGAATAGAATCCAGTTCGTTTTGGGAAACCTCAGAATCAGGTTCTGGTTCGGGCTCGGACTCCGGCTGCCACTGAGTCTGTGTTACATTGTCTTCTGGCGGAATAGCCAGCGCGCCCGCGGGGACAAGTTCCCAATCATAATCAACACTGTCGCAGAACTCCTTAATTTCCTCCTCGTCGATCGCCTCGACAGTGGGCTCGGGGAAATCCTGAGCTTCCAACATCACGCCAAAGCGGGTGGCGTCGTCTTCTGACTCAAACATCAGAACTTTGTTGCGATCGCCGAGTTGAATGGTATGAATTCCCTCATTCTCGGTGCGGGCATTGAAGAGTAAGACGAACACTCGCATAAGTTTTAAAGACCTTCTTAACCACCGTTTTTTTATCTTAGAAGCGATCGTGCGATTTTAGATTTTAGATTTTAGATTTTAGATTGACTGTCGATTTTAGGTGGTGTTGCGTGTTTTGATTAAGTTCGGTAAAGGTTTCTAGAGTCTACTCTGGAGTGGGGGCGTGTTTAGATTTTAGATTTTAGATTTTAGATTTTAGATTGACCACCGATCCTGCACTGCGGGGGGAATCTAGAGGATTTGGAGGAGTTGGAGGACTTGGTTTTAGGTGGTGTTGCGTGTTTTGATTAAGTTCGGTAAAGGTTTCTGGAGTCTACCCTGGAGTGGGGGCGTGCCTTTTGCCTGCGATCGATCCGGGGATCGGCACTTCCGACCTCACTTCTGAGTCTACCAAAGGCAGAAGCCACCCTGGCGAATCACAGAGATTATACCTGTCTAAAATCGGCTGATTTCCTATAATTCCTGAATTCTCTGATTTTTGAGAAACACCCATGACTAACTCCGACGATAACAAAAATCAACTCGCACCCCGTCCCCATCGCCGCTGGTGGCGTCTGCTGCTGCTTAGCGGTACGGGATTAAGTATTCTCGCCTTGGTGGGGGCGGCGGTAGGATACCAGTGGGTGCGGGAAAAGTTAGCTCCTTTGGTGGAAACGGAAGTCAGTCAGTTGCTGAAGCGACCTGTGCAACTCGGACGTTTGGAGGGATTTTCTCTGACAGGTTTGCGGTTTGGCCGATCGACTTTACCTGCAACTCCTACCGATCCCGATTACGCTTCTACAGAAGCAGTGGAAGTGCAATTTTCAATCTGGCCACTGCTGTTCAACCGCACTCTCAAATTAGACATTACCTTAGTTAAACCCAGCGCTTATATCGAACAGGATGCTCAAGGCCGCTGGGTTAATATTCCAACTAGGGAGCAAAAATCTCCGGGTTTATTTAAAACTGAAGTTGAGGCAATTCGAGCTGAAAATGTTGGCGCAGTTTTGGTCCCTAGTCCCGCAGTCGGACAGAAAACTTCGGCTCCTATTTCTGTAAATCTGAAAAATGGCAGTGCTCTATTTCGCGACCAAAATCAGCGCGTTCTCTACGAAGTAAACGGTCAGTTTACTAACAGCGATAATTTTATACTTAAAGCTGACTCTATGTTACCAGCAGCTCAAACTAACCTGCAGTTGCAAGGTCAAAATTTGCCTTTGCCCGACCTCGCTCGCTTGCTAAAACTTTCCAGCATTTCTTTACAAAAAGGTCTTGCTAATGGCAATTTGACCGTGCAAGTGCGAGACAATAAAGTATCGGGAATTACCGGAACGGCTAGTTTTGGAGGAGTGCAAGCGAGTATTCGTCCGCTGAAACAAATCATACAAAATAGCAGCGGTCAGTTGCGGTTTCAGGGAACTAATTTTATTGTCGATAGTCTGGCGGCTAATTACGGTCTAATTCCGCTGAGAATAGCAGGCACTGTTGCCACGGGAACTAATTTTAATTTGGAGAACGCTAGCTTCAATCTAACAACTAATGTGCAACCAGTCGCTTTTGCAAGTGTTGTCAGCGCGGTGGAGACAGAGTTAGGGCAGAAAGTTGTATTGCCCGTTGCTGTGGCGGGGGAAGTGAAGGCGGATGCCAAGCTGACTGGAACAGTTGCAATGCCGGTGCTGACAGGTACGATCGCCTCGACAAAACCCGCTACGGTCGATCGACTGCAATTAAACAATATTAGCACTAATTTCAAATTGGAACGGGGGAGAATAGCTCAAACCCCAACTCCCAATTCTAAATCTTCTATTCCCCCGTTTTCCTCTTTAGGTTTGACTTTGAGCGATATTTTGCTAGTGCCGGCGGCGGGGGGTAAAATTGGTGGCAAAGGTGAAGTTGATATTGCCTTGGGAAGTGAGAATTCGCGATCGGGTTTGGTGTTTGACTTCCAAGTTGAAAATGTACCCGGAGACGCGATCACCCAAATTTACGCTCTCCCAATTCCTGCTGGTGTTAATATTGGCAATGTCTCCGCAAAAGCTCAAATTTTCGGCCCGTTAGACAACATTCAAGCGAGAGTTCAATGGCAAGCACCGCAAGGAACTTTCCCCGCTGCAGGCGAAATTCGAGCCGCAAGGAATTCGGCTGATTTGCAAAATACAGTTGTGAAAATTGGCAACGCTTCTGTTAACGTGGATGCTGCGCTAAAAGACCGTCAGTGGCAAGCTTTGATCGAGGGCGATCGCGTGGATCTCAACAGTTTGCAGCAAGTGCTGCCCGACCTTAATTTGCCTCCTGAACTAACCGGTTTGTTCAGCGGAACCGTCGAAGCTGCGGGAACTCTGGACGATTTGAGTTTAAATGCGATCGCTGCGACAGGCAAAGGAAGGTTGAATATTGCTGACAGTATTGTTGATGTTAATGGCGAACTAGAATCGGGGAAATGGCAAGTTTTTGGCAACACTGAAAAAGTAGCTGTCAATCAATTAATTGATATTGGATTGCCGTTTTTAGCACGGGAAACGACCGCAGATATAGACAATCTAAAATCCAAAATCCAAAATCTAAAATCGTTAGGCGGGCAGCTAGCAGGTGAATTTCGAGTGGGGGGCAATGTTGACAATTTAACTGCTGGCGGAATCAATGTTAATGCCAACGGTAGGCTCAATTTTGCCGACAGCAATGTGAATTTAAACGGAGAATTGGTGGCGGGAAACTGGCAAGCAACAGCACAAACAGATCGCACTTCCATCGACCGCTTAGTAGATTTGACACTGCCGATTTTAGATGTGGCTTCAGCATTCAATCCCGAAAATCAGCAATCTGCAAATCTCAATAATCTAAAATCCAAAATTCAAAATCTAAAATCGATTGACGGACTGCTATCGAGTCAATTTACAGCATGGGGAAGTCTTGACAATTTGACGGCTAGCAGTATCAATGCCAGCGGCAACGGCAGACTCAATCTTGCCGGCAGCAATGTTAATTTTAAAGGAGAATTGGTGGCCGGAAACTGGCAGGGAACGGCAGAAACAGATCGCACTTCCATCAGCCGCTTGGTAGATTTAGGATTGCCGATTTTAGATGTGGCTTCAGCATTCAATCCCGAAAATCCCCAAACAGTAGCCAACATCAACAATCTAAAATCCAAAATCCAAAATCTAAAATCGTTAGACGGACAAATATCTAATCAAATTCAAGCCAGCGGTAGTCTTGATAATTCAACCGCCGCTGACATAGGCGTCAGCAGCAGCGGAAAACTCAATATAGGGGACGGTACTCTTGCTTTTAGAGGTAAATTAGAAGACAGACGCTGGCAAGCTTTCGCCGATGCCGATCGAGTTATTCTCAGTCGCTTAGCACTAGATTTGGGAATACCTATTTTAGATGTAGCTTCAGCATTTAATCCCGGAAGTCAGCAAACTGCCAACATCAACAATCTAAAATCCAAAATCCAAAATCTAAAATCGATTGACGGCAGAGTTAACGGCGAATTCCAAGCAGCGGGTAGTTTGGATAACTTGACAGCGAAGGGAATTAATGCTAGCGGAGAAGGAGTGATTGTGGTCGATCGACTCGGGGCGATCGATACTACAGCAAAATTGGAAAACGGCAACTTGCAAGCATTGCTGGAAACCAACGGAATTGCCGTCAGTAATTTAGAACAAACCCTCAAACAAACAGGTTTGCTGACAGCGGATTTACCACCAGAAATTAACGGAACCCTCGACGGCAAAGTCCGCATTTTGGGAACAGTAGACAATCTAACCGCCAACGGCATCACCGCCAACGGCGACGGACAAATTCGACTCGCCAACGGCGGAGGAATTGTCAATGCTAAAGGCCGCGCCGCATCGGGGAATTGGCGCGCGTCAATTGAGGGCGAGCAAATTGCTCTAAGTCGCTTCCAGCAAGCTTTTGAGTCGCAGCGACAAAGCTTGCAAACCGGAGGTGTAGTCTCTGGTGTCCAAAATCTCCCCCAGCTTGGAGGGCTGTTTAACGGCAATATCAATTTATCCGGCCCGATTGCGGCGGGCACGGGGGCACCGCCCCTACAAAATGTTCGCGCCGGTGGCAGTTTCCGCATCTCGGAATTGCCGTTTTTGAACCAACCTTTTGAGGCAGTATTTAATTGGGACGGCAAACGGGTGGAAATTGAGAACGCTACAACTCCGGGTTTGACAGCAAACGGCTTTGTTAACGTCGAACTCGAAGGTAGAGGAGGGCCCTCAATTTCCAACTTAGATTTGGATGTCAGACTCGCCAACTTTAACCTGGAAGCCTTACCAGCAGAACAACTAGGATTTTTGTCTACAATTGCGGACAAAAATTCCTCACAGCAAAACCCACCCCTGCGCGGCAATGTAGATTTTACCGGCAGCCTTACCGGAACCCTCGCCGCCCTCAGCTTAGTTGGCGACGTGGAAGTCCGAAATTTAGCAGTAAATCAAATCGCTTTTGACCCGGTACTGGCGGGGAGTGTGAATGCGGATGCTGGGAAAAGTGTAGATTTGCGTTTGGCCGGTCGCCAAGACAAAATCGAAGTAGCTTTAAATCAATCTTTTCTGCCGACATCTTTCTTAATTCAACGCGGGGAATCCGTGGCTAGGGGCCAAACCGAGGGAGAAACTTTGGGAGTTAATTTAAGCGATTTTCCCCTCGCTGCTTTGAATCTATCACCCGGTAAAGATGCTGGTTTGGGGCCGATAACTGGTACGGTTTCGGGACAAGTAAATGTGCCCGGTTGGAAGATGCCGTTAAATCCGGCGACTTTGCAAGCAAGTGGACAAATTGCGATCGCCCAACCGGCGATCGGCTACATTAAAGGTGACAGTTTCCAAGCCGAATTTAGCTACGCTAACGGCAGCGCCACTCTCACAAATGGCATATTCCGCCAAGGCAGCGGTCAATACTTAATTTCCGGCAATGTTCAAACAGGCGCCAACCCGCAATTTGCCGGGAAAGTTAACGTACAGCAAGGCAATTTGCAGCAGATTTTAACCGCTTTGCAATATTTCAATTTAGGCGACTTGGCTAGAGGCCTAAAACCTCCCGTTTACGCTAGCGCCGCCGACGTGCAAACTGTAGGAGTGGGAGAACCAGAAGCCCCGCTAATCGAACAGTTGCGCCGCTTGGCAGAAATAGAAGTAATTTTGCAGCAGCAAGCAGTGGAAACATCAGAAAAATTGCCTCCCTTATCCCAATTGCAAGGCACTTTTGGTGCGGAAATTGCTGTCGCCGGTTCTTTGCAAACGGGTGTGGAAGCTCAATTTAATGTGAAAGGTGATAACTGGCAGTGGGGAGAATATGTCGCTGAAACGTTCAGCCTTGAAGGCAGTTTTCAGGACGGAATCTTAACTGTTTTGCCTTTGGAAATTCGATCGGGCAAAAGTGCGATCGGCTTTTCGGGACAAATCGGGCAAAAAGCTCAATCCGGGCAGTTGCGGGTAGAAAATGTGCCCGTTGAAGAGTTGGCAGAACTGGTGGAATTGCCTTTTGTGGATGTCACGGGAAATTTGAATTTGCGGGCGAATTTGGCCGGCAGTTTGGAAAACCCGCAAGCCACCGGGGAATTGAGTTTGGTTGACGGTACGCTAAACGGAGAACCGATTAAACAAGCCGACGGCAGTTTCAGTTACAGCAACGCCCGCCTGAATTTTGGCGGCAGCGCTTTGGTAACTCAAACCGAACCGATTGAAGTGCAGGGAAGTTTGCCTTTTGAGTTGCCGTTTGCAGCCGTGAAAGCTGACAGCAATCAAATCGATTTGAGGGCGAATTTGCAAAATGAAGGTTTGGCAATTATTAATGTATTGACTCCGCAAGTTGCGTGGGTCAGCGGTCAGGGACAGGTGCAAATTCGCGTGGGAGGAACGCTGCAAGACCCTGTAGCGCAAGGAATTGCGAATTTTGACAATGCAACCGTCCGCGCGCAAGCCTTCCCAGAACCGCTGACGGGGCTGACTGGGACGGTGCGCTTTGAGGGCGATCGTATTCGGGTAGAAGGAATTCGGGGACAGTTGAGTCAGGGAGAAGTTGTCGCCCAGGGCGTGATTCCGCTGTCTGTGCCTTTTGCGGAGGGCGATGTCGATGTGGCTAATCCTTTGACTGTAAATTTAGACAAGTTGGCAGTGAACCTCAAAGGATTGTACAGCGGCGGCGTAGTCGGTCAAGTGCAGGCAAGGGGCACGGCTAGGCGTCCGCAGTTGAGCGGTAATATTGAACTGTACAACGGCGAAGTATTTCTCCGAAGTCCCGGCGGCGGCCGAACTGAGTTAGCTTCTTCCTCTTCTGCTTCTGATTCTGATTCGACATCTTCCCCTTCCCCTGCGACTGAGGTTTCTGATTCCCCTTCTGCTGCGACTTCCCCTTCCCCTTCCCCTTCCCCTTCCTTTGAAGTTGGATTGAACGATTTACGACTGAATTTGGGCCGGGGAATTCGGGTCACAAGTGCGCCGATATTGAGTTTTCAGGCGACTGGGGGCTTGACGGTGAATGGAACTCTAGATGACCTTCGCCCGGAGGGTACAATTCGGTTGACTTCCGGGTCGGTGAATTTGTTTACAACGCAGTTTAGACTCGATCGAGGATACCCGCAGACTGCTACCTTTGTACCAACACAAGGACTCGATCCGACGCTGGATGTGAGATTAGCAACCTCGGTGCAGGAAGTAACGCGGTTCCGCACTCCCGGCACATCTGTAGCCTCTGAAATCGCAGACGAACCGACAACTTTCGGCAGCGTGCGGAGTGTCCGAGTTCAAGCGTTAGTGCAGGGAAGGGCTTCTCAGTTGGGAGAAAATCTGGAGTTAAGGAGTTCTCCGAGTCGATCGGAAACAGAGATTGTAGCGCTCTTGGGCGGCAGTTTCGTGCAGACTTTGGGACAGGGAGACAGTACACTGGCGATCGCAAATTTAGCCGGTGCGGGTTTATTGAACAACCTTCAATCGGCGATTACCAACGCCACAGGATTGAGCGAATTTCGCTTATTTCCCACTCGGATTAGAGGCAACGAAGCACAAAGTGCTAGTTCCAGTTCAGGTGCGGGTTCTCTCGGTTTAGGTTTAGAAGTTGGGTTTGACATCACGCGCAATATTTCAGCATCAATCATTCGAGTTCTGTCAGCAAATCAACCGACTGAATTTACTGTGCGCTATCGATTGAGCGATAAACTTTTACTCAGAAGTTCCAGTAATTTTCAAGGAGACAATCGCGTCACTGCTGAATATGAATTGAGGTTTTAGTTAGCAAAAAATACAGTCTAAAAAAAGCTGAATATCCTCAATCAGGAGCCGAACAAGTGAAAAGGAGAGAAGCACTAAAATTGGTAACAGTAAGCATGAGTTCTTTAATAGGGACAATATATTACTCGGGAGACCAATATATGCTTGGAAGTACGGTCAAAAATCATTATGACTGGATATTACTATACTGGATGCCCTATGACAATAATCTCTCAAGATTCGGACAACCAATTATTCAAATGCTAAGTAAAGGTGTAAAAAATGACAAGGTTTTGGTCGTAGTACAATCAGACTTTAGTGGCTCAGCAAAAGTTTCTAGAAGCATCATTAGCCCAGGTAAAGTTGATACGCAATACTTAGAAACAGCAGATAGTAGTAGCCCAGAAGTCTTGAGTGAGTATCTGATTTGGGCACAATCTCAATTTCAAGCCAGACGCTGGGCTATTGTGTTTTTAGGTCATAGTGGAACGCTTATGGAAATCAGCCCCGACGAACATCCCACCTCCCCTTTAATTTCAGAAATTAGATGGATGAATCTTCAAAAAATAAATCAAGTTATCTTTAATTTTAACCAATCTGTAAAGGGAAATTTAGAATTATTATTTTTCCAAAATTGTAATAAAGGAAATATTGAAGTACACCATACCTTCCAAAATACTGCTAAGTATACGCTTTCATCTCAGCTAGAACTTGGAGCGCCCAATTACTATTATGAGAAATTGTTAAGTGATTTGAGCGATTATCCAGACATTGATGGTTCTCAGCTAGCTAAAAAGATTATGGATTATGAACAGCCTAATATGTACCATAGTTTGACATTAACTAACAATCATTATTTTCGTTATTTGCAGGAAAAAGTTAATGTTGTGATTGATTCTATTTTGCAAGCAGATATTGCACCTGTGAAAGTTTTTATCTCCTCAATTTTAGGGTCGGGAGTCAATTTTCCCAATAACAATACTGTAGTAGTTTATCGTAACTTTGGAGAAACCTTTGTTGATTTCGGAAAGTTTTTACAAAAACTTACCCAATTATCAGGTGCAAGTCCGTCAGCTTGTAACGATTTACTGTTATTTTTAAATAATTTTCTCATTCAGAGAGTGCAACAGAATGGTGAATTACTTGACTTAAGAATTAGACATAAGTATAAAAACTTATCAGGCTTAGGTTTATTCTTACCTAGAAATCGGCAGAAACTGGAAAAGTATTTGTATTTATCGGTTTATTCAGACTTAAAGCTTGTAGAGCTTTTTGAGGCAGTTGTATTCGAGACAAAAAAGAACTAAAGATATTGGGGATATTTTACTTTCCCGACTTCACAGAAGCAGTCTGGGAGGTAAAAGAACAGCCAGCATTCGCTCCCAATTCCCACTTCCCAATGCTATAATAGTAACAGCAGCAAATTGGTGCTGCAAACCCCGCACACAAGGTTATAGGAGTTAAGTCAAATGGCAAACAAACTCCAAGTCAATACACAGCCGATCGGCTACAGCGACTTTTACTGGAACCGCTTTAGTCCGAGAGTTGCGACTATCAGCAGTGTCCGCAACGCCAATCACTGGGACGGCGGATTTATCACCTATATTGCATTTCCCACAAAAGTAGAAGCTACAGCAGCAATGAAATATTTGCTCTTGAATCAAAAAGCTGCTGATGTCGATATGCGGAAAGCCAAGCGAATGAAAGCAAAAGGCATTCGGTGGGAACTCAAAATTCGGGGTTTAGCTTTTAATGAAGTGCTGAAGCTTGCGACGATGGATATAACTGGAAAGCTAGTTATGTCGCCTGCAGCTACTACTCAAGCCACAGGCTGATAATTGAAAAACTTCGTAGTTGCGCTAAGGGTGGTAAAGCGCAACTACCAACCTAAAAATCCCTAAAATATTGCATTTTCCTTCTTCCTTGTTCCCTCTTCCCTCTATAATATGCGTTTCATCAGCCCCAAAACAGACTTTGCATTCAAAAGAATATTCGGATCTGCCGAACATCCAGAAATTTTAATCAGTTTCCTAAATGCAATGCTGTATAACGGAGAACCAACAATCCAAGAATTAGAAATAATTGACCCTTATTCAGCAGGAAGCGTTACAGGATTCAAAGACACTTACCTGGATGTCAAAGCCAAGATTACCGACAAAAAACCGTGATTGTTGAAATGCAGGTACTAAACGTCGCCGCCAAGGAATCGAACAAGGAATCAAAAGGGGTAAAATTGACGGGTAAATAGGATTAATTATGCGTCCGATCGTGCGACGGGTGGGTGATGTTACACTGGAAGTTCAAACTAGCATCCAGGGATTATCTGCGGAACAGTTAGATGATTTGCGAGAAGCTTTGTTGGATTTTAGGAGTCAAGAGGATTTGATTGTCTGGTTGCAGTCGGCTGCTGAATGAACTGATTAGTTAAAAAGAGACTCAACGGTTGAAACGGTCGAGTCTTATCGGAAATTTTTAACGCGGATTTGGTATAATTCTCAATCTCTGCATTCATTTAAACTTTAGTATCTGCGGGAACTTCCCTCTGTACCAGCATCCAACCTAACAGCGCTAAAGTAAGACCGAGGACGAGAAATCCTAAATCCCAAGCTAACTCGTTGATACCGGGTTTGACGTGGTGGATTCCCAAAATTTGATGGTCAACAATGCCTTCAACAAAGTCAAACAATCCAGCACCAATTAATATTGAACCCAAAAAAGTTTGAGTTGACAAAGGAACATCTTTGCGCTTCACAGCACTCCACAAACAGAAGATTCCCGCCACTGTTACCAACCAATCCGCAGCGTGAAACAATCCATCTCCGAGGGTATTTAATTCTAAACCGGCAACAGTAGCATCGGTTTTAATGCTGCTAAACATATGGTGCCACTGGAGGAGTTGGTGCAGCACTATGCCGTCAAAAAAGCCGGATTGACCGATACCGAGGAGAATTCCTGCGATAATTAGAGGTTGGCGGTTGTTAACAGCGGTGGCTGGTGAGTTTGTGCGCTCGTCCAATGGAAAACCTCCGATGCTTTAAATGCTGAGCCTGGGTCTGTGAAGGGATTTGCCAGTACATTTTGTAGTTTTGCTGGGGAGGAAGGGCGATCGCATCACCCGCGAGATAGATTTCTGGATACTCTTGATGCTTAATGCCAACTACAAATCTAGTTTATAATTTGATTAACTATTCATCAACAGTCATATTCTCAAACAAAATAGGTTGAATTCGCCTCAAAACTTCCTCAATTATATCTGATCGACATTCACTAAGAAAACTTGCTTGCCTTGGGCGATAATCTTGCATAACGGAGTTGATCCGTCATAATTACACCTGTTATCGCTTCACCTTCTGGAATGGGAAGATAAAACGAATTTTTGCGTTGTGTGTTACTAATGGGACAGACGAACACAAACCCCATTTTTCGGTTAAATTTAGTTTGACTCACCACCAGTGCAGGCCTAGTCCCCATTTGTTCGTGTCCTGCTTGAGGATCAAAATTGAGGCGAATAAAATGACCTCGTTCGGGGATATAGTTTACCAAACTTCCTCTCCTTCTGGTTTTCCCCAAAAGACTTCTTCGCTAGATTCTATTTCGCCTGCTAATAATTCATCTAGGGTATACTTTGATATTTTATTATTTACAGGCTCTATGACCAGTTTCCCATTTTCTATGCTGCAAATTACTGAATCTTCGGCTTTAAGGTTGAGAAACTTTACTATGTAGTCTGGTATTGGCAAAGCCAAGGAATTACCTAATTTGCTGATGTGTATTTTGGCTGTCATACATTTGCGATGTTAACACTCAGGTTTATTTATTGTAACAGAATATTGGGCGGGGTGGGTTTATTGAGATTGCTGTTTATAAACATAGAGGTTGGTGAACCCGCCCTTACATAACCTTTGTCTATGCAAATACTGCTTCTACGGCTTTCGGCAATGCGATGGGTACGAAATATGCGACTGGATACAAATAATCTTCACCTGATTCATCAATAACTCGGATCAATTGATGTTCCGCAGCGCGATTATCCGGTATTATTTGGTAGACTTTTCGTACTTCCAAGGATGCTTGATAGTCTTGATTGTTAATGCAAACTACAAATTGTGTTTCTAAGTTATGGGGATTCATGACTCTTCCTATAAAATATATTTGATTTTGATTTCTTTTTTTCCAATGCCGTGTGCTTCATACCAATGTAGCTTAGCTTTTCAGGCTGTACAATCAGTAAGGATAATTGTTGCAATTCCTTTGAGTTTTATCCAACGTCCATTACCCTAATTTTTCTGCAAACGTTCCACTTCCCGAATTGATTTACCTACTGCTATTGTTTCAATATTAGTAATGTTTCCGATAATTTGAAAGTTCATTGGACATCAAATATTCAACTTTGCTAACTGTTTTCGGCGTGAGAGAAGAGACACTCACTCCAACCAACAAAACCACCAACACAACTCACTACACCAGAAATACTGCCAATAGTATAGACTATTGGCGGTATTTCCGCCCAGAACAGACACAGGAAGATGTCCTGGCGCTGTATTCTTCTCTGAGAAAGTGAGGTCGTCGTAGTACAGCCATTTGCCGTTTTTTCGCCAGCCCACCGTATCGCCAAACGTCTCCCATATTGCCTCATCATGTCGAGTGGTTCCCCCTAGACTTTGATAAATGCGTTTCTGCACGCTGAAGCCGAAGTTACCGTTAGAATACTTTACCCAAAGTTGGTCAATGGTACTCAATTCATCGCAGGGAAATTTTTTAATACTTTTTGTGTCCAGGAATCCTTCTTTCTCCCTACCCGCCGCCTTCAAAATCAGTCTCAGCGTTTCTCTATCCGCTTCTTTCCACCTTCGGGCAGCGAGTAAATCGCGCAGATTTGTATAGTCTATTCCACGCTCAGATTTGAGAGGAATATCAGCCTCAGTACGAGTAGTATTCGTTACAGGAGTAGATTTTGAAGACACTGGCGATTCCGATCGCTTTTCAACACTGGCACCAACAGAATTATTTTGAGACGATACGTCATTTTCTCTCCTTGACACAACAATTCTTTTAATTCCATTAATAGCATCTATATCGCCCGGAGATGCTGCTAATACGCGAATCCACGACTGTTCTGCCCGCTCAAAATCTTTGTTTACTTCCGCATAATAAGCATCAACTTTCATTTTAGCAACATCATATAAAGTTGCATATTGTGGGCAAATAATTAAGTGTGACTTCGCGATCGGCTCTGCAATAACGTAAGGTGTTTGTCGCACTTTTTGGCTTTTGTATTGCCGGATCAGTTCAGGAACTCGTGAGTTCAAATAATGATCTAATCGCTCAACAGTTGCACATTTACCTTGAACGCCCAACCCCTCAAGCAGTGCTTTTGTAAAAACACCCTGCTGTAAATCTTCAATTTCATAGGAAAATTCATTAGGACTGCAAGAAAAAAATGTAATAACTCCCTTTTGTCGCGCAACTTCCGTGGCTTGATTGCCCATTCCTTCTCCCGATTTACTCCCTCGATCCCGACAAGCATCCAGAATCAAAATAACATTATCAGCACCGCAGCGACGCAGGCGTTCAGTCACCAAATTAATCGGAATTGCCGTATTCTCAATATCTCCCGGATCGCCATCGCACGGCATCAAATAATCAGAGCCGTTATGGGGCATTCCGTGACCGCTGAAAAAAAACCAAAAGTTATCTCCATCTCCCAAAAAAGGTTTTTCAAACATCGTCCTCAAAACTCGTTTCAGATTGATAAAAGAAGGACGAGTTGGTATACCTTTAATATCAGGAGAGTCCTCTGAGAATAAAAGAACTTTCTCAAACCCCCCGCGAACGCGAAAAAATTCACGCATTAACTCTGCATCCCGCTTGGCATATTTCAGCGGAGTTAGGAAATCATAGGCATTGATGCCAATTGATATGGCTAAATTTTTTCCCATCTCACCTTAACACTTCCGTTTAAATCTCAACAATACAGTTCTGGTATCTGCAACTTTAGCCCCCAGACCGACTAAACTGAAAGAACCCTCGGCGTTAATCGCAACGGATAAATCAATTTCAGATAACTCGATCGACTTCATGTCAGCTTCCGCATCCGCACGGGTGAACATTTGATCTACCGTTTTCATCAAGTCAACCAATTCTTTTTCTAATTTCTTGATACTGACATTGTGAAGTCGCAAGCTATCAACCGCTTTTGCCGCCTGCTTTTGGGTCGGCTCATTTGGCTGCGCGTCCCAAGCATCACTCCAATCCACGCCTATATGTCCCCCATTCTTCGCACCATCAGAATCAGGTGCATCAGGAGACTCATCCGAAGTATCGGCGGTCACAATCCAAATCGTTTCATCTGGCATAAGTGTTTAATACTCCAAAATATCGAGATATTTTTGCGAGATGCGATCGCCCACAATAATTTTATATTCTACCTGAAATTTATCAACCGTTAAACAAGCCCCCGGATTCATCTGTGGAATGGGTATCTTGCCCGCCCGAAATGTTAAATTTTAATACTAAAAAACCGATCGCCCGATCGCCAAAACTACATAATGTGACTTACAAGTTCGATCGTACTTCTATCAAAAATCCTAAATCCCAAAACCTCATTGCCCAAACAGTCCACTTCTGTGCAAACCTAAAAAACAGCAGACACAATTTTATAAACTCTAATTACAGAACACTAGCAACCAGTTATGCAAACTCTGCCGAACCCCACTAAAACCCCCACCACCGAACCCATCTTCGACACCACCATCAAACGCCGCAAAACTCGGCCCGTCAAAGTCGGTAGCGTCACCATCGGCGGCGGCAACCCCGTCGTCGTACAATCGATGATTAACGAAGACACCCTCGACATCGACGGTTCAGTCGCCGGAATTCGGCGCTTGCACGAGATAGGCTGCGAAATCGTCCGCGTCACCGTGCCCAGCATGGCCCACGCCAAAGCATTAGCCGAAATCAAGCGAAAACTGCACGCCACCTACCAACCCGTGCCCCTCGTTGCCGATGTCCACCACAACGGTATGAAAATTGCCCTTGAAGTGGCCAAACACGTAGACAAAGTGAGAATCAATCCGGGACTTTACGTGTTCGAGAAGCCGAAAGCCGACAGAACCGAATACACTGACGCCGAATTCGCGGAAATTGGCGAAAAAATCCGCGAAACCCTGGAACCTCTGGTGATTTCCCTGCGCGACCAAGGCAAAGCTTTGCGAATCGGCGTTAATCACGGTTCCCTCGCCGAACGGATGCTTTTCACCTACGGCGACACGCCCGAAGGTATGGTGGAATCGGCCCTGGAATTCATCAAAATTTGCGAATCCCTCGACTTCCGAAATATCGTACTTTCGCTGAAAGCCTCCCGCGCACCCGTGATGGTGGCTGCTTACCGCTTGATGGTGCACCGTATGGACGAACTCGGCATGGATTACCCGCTGCATCTCGGCGTCACGGAAGCAGGAGACGGCGAATACGGCCGCATCAAATCCACCGCAGGCCTGGCACCTTTGTTAACTGACGGTATCGGCGACACCATCCGCGTCTCGCTGACAGAGGCCCCAGAAAAGGAGATTCCCGTCTGCTACAGCATTCTGCAAGCTTTGGGACTGCGGAAAACCATGGTTGAGTATGTCGCTTGTCCTTCCTGCGGTCGCACTTTGTTTAATTTAGAGGAAGTGTTACACCAAGTGAGAGAGGCGACGAAGCATCTCACCGGTTTGGATATAGCAGTAATGGGCTGTATTGTCAATGGGCCCGGAGAAATGGCTGATGCTGATTACGGCTACGTCGGGAAGCAACCGGGTTATATTTCGCTGTACCGGGGCCGGGAAGAAATTAAGAAGGTGCCGGAAGACCGAGGCGTGGCAGAATTGATTGATTTGATTAAATCGGACGATCGCTGGGTTGAACCCTAGGACGTGTTTTCTTGCCCCGGAGATCCCCCCTAGCCCCCCTTAGTAAGGGGGGGACAAGAGCGCTCAAAGTCCCCCTTCTTAAGGGGGATTTAGGGGGATCGAGACTTTGATACAAACGAAAGAGATAGAGGGTTTCAGTCTTAAGTTGACACCGCAGAACTCGGCAAAATGGAATAATATATGTACGCCAAAGGCGAGCAGGCCTTGCCTGTGTTAGATTGAGCGTAATTATTGTGAACTCTTTTCCTCCCGCGCGTCACACAAATGGTTATAACAAAACGAGGGCTTGTTCTAAGTGCAGCAGCGGTGGTACTCACTGCCGTAACTCTTGCGAACACTGGTTGCAGTTCTAAATCTCTGGCTTCTTTTAGGGGAAGCCCTAAAGAGTTAGTTGATGAAGTTTGGCAAATTATTGACAAAAGTTATGTAGATGGCACTTTTAACCAGGTTGACTGGAAAGCGGTGCGGAATGATTATTTGAACCGGACTTATACCAGCGACGACGAAGCTTACAAAGCAATTCGGGAAATGCTGAAGAAGCTGGATGATCCTTATACGCGGTTTATGGACCCTCAAGAGTTCAGAAATATGCAGGTTGAAACTTCTGGGGAACTCACAGGAGTTGGGATTCAGTTGACTCAAGATGAGGAAACTAAGAAGTTGGTGGTGATTTCGCCGATCGAAGATACCCCTGCTTTTAGTGCTGGTATTCTGGCAAAAGATATCATTACTAAGATTGACGGCAAGAGCACAGAAGGCATGGATACGAATCAAGCAGTAAGTTTGATTCGCGGTCAGGTGAATACTGAGGTGACGCTGACGATTTTGCGGGGAAGCAAAGAATTAGAATTTAAGCTGAAACGCGCTAAAATTGAAATTCATCCTGTGCGGAAGTCGGTGCAGAAAACTCCCATCGGAGAAGTCGGCTATATTCGCTTAAATCAGTTCAGTGCGAATGCTGCATCGGAAATGCGATCGGCAATTAAGGATTTGGAACAGAAAAAAGTGACGGGCTATATTTTAGACTTGCGTTCCAATCCCGGCGGGTTGCTGTACGGAAGTATTGAAATTGCTCGGATGTGGCTCAAAGAAGGTACGATCGTCTCGACGGTCGATCGAGTCGGTGAGGCCGATAAACAAACGGCAAATAAGGCAGAACTCACAGACAAACCGTTAGTTGTACTCGTAGACGGCGGTTCAGCAAGTGCTAGCGAGATTCTATCCGGTGCTTTGCAAGACAACAAACGCGCGGTTTTGGTGGGAACAAAGACGTTTGGTAAAGGTTTAGTTCAGTCAGTACGCGGCGTGGGAAATGGTGCCGGTTTAGCGGTGACAATTGCCAAGTATTTTACTCCCAACGGCACTGATATCAACCACGCCGGGATTGAACCGGATTTTAAGGTAGAACTCACCGACGCTCAAAAACAGGAATTGAGGCGCGATCGCGATAAAATCGCTACGACGGCCGATCCGCAGTACGCAAAAGCTATGGAAGTTTTGACACAGCAAGTTACTGGTAAAACTGGGAACAATAAGGCGGAGGCCAAACCGAATGCTGCGCCAGCTAAACCAAATGCAGCGCAAGCAAAACCGAGTGCAGCACCTTCTAAATCTAAATAGAAAACTTGTGTAGGTGTCAGTTCAAAAAAAGCATTCGGCGAAGATTTACGGCCCAAAGCCCAGATTTTCAACTCGAATGCTTCGGTATTTTTTGCAATCCGTCATTGCGAGTCAGATCAAACCCAGTCAACACCCAACAATCTCGGACGGTGCAACCGAAATTAATCTAATTCATCTGCGTTAATCTGTGTTTGTCTGCCCTCATCTGCGGTGAAAAAAAGAGAATGTATTAACCGCCCCGGACAAGGGATTGACGCTGATTTACGCAGATGAATAGAAGAGAGATAGGAATAATTTTGATGCTAAAATATTTGATATCACGTTAGCTTTCGCGACGGGGAGGAAAGTAATATTAATATCAACTCCGCTAGCATCGGAATTGTAAAATCGAATCAACAGTCAATACTCAACTATCATTCAGTTTTTCAACCCCTCCTTCAACAGTCAACAGTCAACAATAATTCCGGTGCAACCAGAATTGATATAATTCCTCATTGCGGCTGGCATTTGCCGGCGCGAATTAATCCGATGCGGCGGGCGATAGCATCTTCGGGCGAATCGTAAGGGCCCCACTTTTCAATAATAGTGGGGTTTTGTTCTTCGAGTTGCGCGATCCTCTGCGAGGGTTCCGCCAACGGCAAAATTTCGCAATTACCGGCAGGACGTTTGATAATATAAAATTTGGGTGTGGCTGTCATAGCTAAATTGGTCAAATAAAATTTGGATACTAACTAGGCAATTGGGTCATTATACCAAATAGGGAAACGGCACTGCCGTGTCCAAACCGTGTCTTAGCATTAAACTCGCATTCCGACAGTAGTTGAAACCCCTGCCGGACTAAGGATTTAACAGCGGGGAACTAATAAGAATTAAAAAAAACTAACACTTTTGGAAGATGCCACAATATTTATCTATGATAAAAATATAGACATTTGTCTAAACAGTGCATTAAATCCTTTCAGAACTACCCAAATATTCTAATCAATACCAAAAAAAACCATGCAATTTTTGCCCAAAACTATTCCCGAAATTCAAGCAGAAATCCTACCAGTTAAAGACTCACTGCCAGAACTTGTTACTTTCGATGTCGGCGGGATGAAATGTGCCGGCTGTGCGAAAGCTGTGGAACGTCAACTCATGCAGTATTCAGGCGTAATTTCAGCTTGCGTTAACTTGGCCGTAGAAGTCGCGACGGTTGAGTGTCAACCGGGGACTGTCGATGCAGAGGCTTTAGCGAAAAAGTTGACTGATAATGGATTTCCCTCTCAGTCTCGTTTAGGTGAAAATCAGGCGGAAGCAGAAGCGGCAACAATTGAACGGCGGGGGCAAGAAATTCGACAGCAAATCAAGCAATTGACGATCGCCCTTATCCTAATTATTCTATCCGGTTTAGGTCACGTACTCGGCACAAAAGCCCCAATTCTCAGCAATATTTGGTTTCACTGGGGACTCGCTACCCTAGCTTTGCTGCTACCGGGCCGCCCGATTATCGTTGACGGGTGCCGCAGTTTGTGGCGAAATGCACCCAACATGAATACTTTGGTAGCTTTAGGCGCTGTCACAGCTTACACCGCTAGCAACGCGGCGCTGCTGTTTCCACGGATGGGATGGGAGTGCTTTTTTGACGAACCGGTGATGCTGCTGGGCTTTATTTTGTTGGGCAAAACTCTCGAACAGCAAGCCAGACGCCGCGCTGCCTCTGCTTTGCAAGCTTTAATGGCATTGCAACCGGCAAAAGCCCGCTTAGTTGATTTTAAACTTTCGAGTTTGGATTTGCGATCGCAAGAATTGCCTTTAAACTCGACATCTGCGGTCTACGATCCACAATACATTGAAATTCCAGCCGATCGCGTCCGAGTCGGAGAATGGCTGCAAGTTCTGCCAGGGGAAAAAATACCGGTAGACGGTGAAGTCTGCGAAGGCAAAACAACAATAGATGAGTCGATGCTGAGTGGCGAATCGATGCCTGTTTTGAAGCAACCAGGAGATACAGTTGCCGCCGGAACTATCAATAAATCCGGCGCAGTTGTGATGCGGGCAACTCGCACCGGTAAGGAAACCACTGTAGCTCAAATGGTGGCTTTGGTGCAGGCAGCCCAAACTCGCAAAGCGCCGATTCAAAATTTAGCTGATACTGTGGCGGGATATTTTGTTTATGGGGTAATGGGGATATCGGTTTTAACTTTCCTATTTTGGTATTTTGCCGGCACCCATATTTGGCCTTCTGTGCTTTTAGGACACGATATGGGGCATGGGGCATCGGGCATCGGGCATGGGGCAATGGGCATCGGGAATGGGGCATTGGGCATGGGAAATCACTTATCAGTTACCGATTATCAATTGCCAATTATCCATTATCAATCGCCTTTGCTCTTAAGTTTGAAATTGGCGATCGCAGTTTTAGTCATTGCTTGTCCTTGCGCGTTGGGACTGGCTACCCCAACTGCAATTTTAGTCGGTTCTGGCATCGGGGCGGAGCGCGGACTTTTAATTCGCGGTGGTGATGTTTTAGAACGGGTGCATCAATTAGATACTGTAGTTTTTGACAAGACTGGCACTCTGACAACCGGAAATCTCACACTCACAGATTATTTGCCGATTTTCCAGAATTCGGAGTGGGATTTCAACTCAGATATTAATGTTGGAAACAAACAAGAGGTTTGTCCCACAATTGATGGGGTTTCTGGAAACAAACAAGAGGTTTGTTCCACAATTGATGGGGTTTCTGGAAACAAACAAGAGGTTTGTTCCACAATTGACTCAAAACTACTGCAAATTGCGGCGGCGGTGGAAAGGGGCGCTTGTCATCCCATCGCTGCAGCGATTTTGCTGGAAGCTCAACAGCAAGGTTTGCCGCTGCTAGCTGCTGAAGATTTCTGCACGGAACCGGGCTTGGGGGTTTCGGCTTTGGTGGAGGGCCGGCGGGTGTTCGCGGGAAATGCTGAGTGGATGAAAGAGCAGGGGGTCGCTGTGGCGACGGAATTGTCGGAGTCTTTGCAAGGCAAAACGGCGGTTTACGTGGCTTCTGGCGGCGTTTTGCTGGGGGTAATCGGGCTAAAAGATACTCTGAGACCGGATGCTAAGGCGGCGGTGGAACGTTTGCGGGGCATGGGATTGCGGGTGATGATGCTGACGGGGGATACGGCGTCTGCGGCGGCGGTGACGGCGCAGCAGCTAGGTTTGGCGGCGGCTGATGTTTTGGCCGAGGTGCGGCCGGAGGGGAAGGCGAGGGCGATCGCGACTTTGCAAGCCCAAGGCTGTAAAGTGGCTGTGGTGGGGGATGGCATCAATGACGCCCCGGCTTTGGCTCAAGCGGATGTCGGTATCGGTTTGCACTGCGGTACGGATGTCGCAGTTGAGACTGCTCAAATTGTGTTGATGCGAAATGCTTTGATGGATGTTGTTGAGTCGATCGAACTGGGGCGCGCTACTTTTAATAAGATTCGCCAAAATTTATTTTGGGCTTTTGGTTACAATACTCTGGGAATTCCGGTTGCAGCGGGTCTTTTGCTGCCTGCAACCGGAATTCTACTCAGTCCTGCGGCGGCGGGAGCATTTATGGCGTTTAGTTCTGTTAGCGTTGTGACAAATTCTTTGTTTTTGCGTCGGGGATTTCGAGCTTAAATTTAGGGATGACAGATAAATGTCGGAGGTCATCGGTCATTAGTTAGAAATTAATGACTGATGACCTCATACCAAGAGGGAAACAAACCCCTCACACCAGGAGTCGAGAGCCAAGAAGTTTCCACGTTAGTTAGAACCCCCTGATTCATCTGTAGAGTCAAGCGAAAATCTCACACCTCAAATTGACTGACTGATGGCTACAGTGCCATACTTTCCAAAAGTCGCCAGTTATTGTTGTTCATAATTGAACGACTCACTAGCTCGAACATTTGACGGCAGTGGTTGTTGGTTTGCAGGGGCAGTTCCTCGTTTTTAATCACGAAGTTCATGCGAACCTCTGAGTCGCTAGCCGTGTTTTTCTCAATTAGGACTTCTGCGGTGACAAGTTTGGCAATCGAAACTTGACCGGGAAGTTCGCGAGCCATGACGGAATCTCCTGTATTGTAGATAATATCAAGATTGCATGACTCTAAAATTTCAATCAGGGATTGACGGAGACGGTCGATCGGAACGGCAACGATAAAAAAACCAGTATAGCGAGCCATAGACAACTCCAGCCGTGAGGCATTTAGACTTTATTATCATACCGAACCTAGAACAGATGAACAGAACAATATGGATTTATTTTATTCAGGTGGAAAGTTAGGGCAATGAAGGGCAAACTTATCGTGTTTGAGGGGGTTGAAGGTGCGGGTAAAACTACGCAAATGCAGCGCTTGATACAGTTTCTGCAAGCAAGTTGCTGTCTGAGAGTCCGGTTGGTGGCTACTCGCGAACCGGGGGGTACTGAGTTGGGAAGGGGACTGCGACATTTGCTGCTGAAACAAGATGGGGGCGAATCTGTATCCGATCGAGCAGAATTACTCATGTATGCTGCCGATCGCGCTCAACACGTCGAAACTTTTCTCAAACCCGAGTTATTGAAAGGAACGATTGTTTTATGTGATCGTTTTACTGATTCTACGATCGCTTATCAGGGCTACGGCCGCGGTCTTAAGTTAAATTTAATTAAGCAGTTGAATGACATTGCCACCGGCGGCTTGGAAAGCGATCTGACTTTGTGGCTGGATATTAATGTGGAAGCGGGTTTGGCTAGGGTAAGGGCCAGGGGAGGGTGCGATCGGATCGAGCAAGCGGATTTGAAGTTTCACCGCCTTGTGCAGCAAGGTTTTGCGGAGTTAGCCGATGCAAATAAATCTCGAATTGTTCGCATAAATGCCGATCGGCCTGAATATGAAGTCGCTCAGGAAATTCAAGCTATTGTAACTCGCCGGTTAGAAGCTTGGGGATATTTAAATAATACCAATTCTGAAAAGTAAGCTTACATAGATAGCCAGAAACCGGGTTTTTTACGAAATATTTGCTAAAAATCCTCAAGTTCGAGGAAAAACCCGGTTTCTTCGTTGTAACTAACTCACCATAGGGTAGCGGGGCAAAATTCTTGAATAGGTAGTCATTACATTCAGCGCCCCTTACGCACCCTACAATAACTTCCTTCTGTCAACTGAATACTGTCAACTGTCAACCCTTCGACTGCGCTCTTCGGGCAAGCTGTCAACTGTCAACTGTCAAATGTCAACTGTCAACTGTCAACTGTCAACTGTCACATGAATTATTTCACATCATTAATCGGACAAGAGCGACCAGTAGAATTGCTAACACAAGCAGTCGAGCGAAACCGAATTGCTCCTGGTTATTTATTTGTCGGCTCTAACGGCATCGGCAAAAGTTTAGCTGCTCAATGTTTCATCGAGCTTTTATTCTCAGCCAATCTTCCCGAAACCAAACTCGTAGCCTCGGTACAAAATCGCGTGCAGCAGCGAAATCATCCAGACTTACTTTGGGTAGAACCCACTTACATGAACCAAGGCAAACGGCTTACACCAAAGGAAGCAGAGGAAGCCGGTTTAAAACGGAAAGCACCACCACAAATTCGTTTAGAACAAGTTCGAGAAATCGGTGATTTTCTCAGCCGACCGCCGCTAGAAGCTGCGCGTTCTGTCGTAGTTTTGGAACAAGCAGAAACAATGGGCGAGGGAGCCGCTAACGGCTTGTTGAAGACATTGGAAGAACCGGGAAAAGCAGCCCTAATCTTAATTGCTCCGACAGTAGAAGCTTTGCTGCCAACTTTGATTTCCCGTTGTCAAAAAATCCAGTTTTCTAGGCTGAATCCCGAAGCAATGGCACAAGTTTTGCAGCAAGCCGGATTCGCGCAGATTTTGGATCATTCCGAGGTACTGGGGATGGCTCAGGGTAGTCCTGGGGAGGCAATTTCAATTTGGCAGCAACTGCAATCAATACCCGATGATTTGCTGCAAAAGGTGAAGCAGTTGCCTCAAAATCTGCGGTCTGCTTTGGAATTGGCAAAGGAAATTGATAAAACTTTAGATACTGAATCTCAGTTGTGGTTAATCGATTATTTACAGCACTGTTACTGGCAACAATTTTTGGCAGGGGGAATTAGTCGATCGCCCTTAGAACCATTGGAGAAAGCACGGCAATATTTGCTAAACTACGTACAGCCGCGATTAGTTTGGGAATGCACACTTATGGGAATATGTCAAGTATAATTTATTACCAAGTTTGAGCGCAATACGATGAGTAACACGATGGAAAAAGCCACATTTGCCGCCGGTTGTTTTTGGGGAGTTGAACACAAGTTTCGCGCCGTTGCGGGTGTCGTCTCAACGGCTGCGGGCTATACAGGAGGTCACTGGCCCAATCCTTGCTACCTCGATGTTTGCGCCAGAGTGACTGGTCACGCTGAATCTGTGCTGATAGAGTACGATCGATCGCAGGTGAGTTACGAAACACTGCTTGATGTATTTTGGAACTGTCACGACCCTACCCAAATCAATCGCCAAGGCCCCGACAGAGGCGAACAGTACAGGTCTGTAATTTTTTATCACAATTCCGAACAAGAAAAAGCCGCTCGCATCTCCAAAAACAAATTGCAAAGTTCCGGTAAATACGACAAAGATATTGCCACAGAAATCAAACCTGCTAGTGAATTTTATATGGCAGAGGATTACCACCAGCAATATATTGAGAAGAAGCGGCTTTCGTCAGAAGTTATTAGTTAACAATTAGGCAGACGCGACAAAAAAATAAAATATCCTAGGGGCGGGTAAGGCAATAACATATACTAGCCACAGTTTATTATTAATGCAAAACTCGGCTTCCCCCACGCCATGTTTATTTCCACCTACTCAGTAATAAATCATTAATAATGAGATAGTGTTTGGTAGGATCAATCCCCCTGTGGTAAGCCGATGCGATGGGGATCGGCACCAATCTCAGCTTTGACAATTGCTAAAAGAATATAGAGGCGGGGAATGCCAGTATGAAGAGAATTGATCGCGTTTTAAACAGCTTGTTACGGAAGTCATAATTTTATAATAAAAATGCTGTATTAGTTGGGCGCGTAATACCGAAACAATTTTGCAAGAAAGCCTAACTAAAAATTGGGCATTTCTGTTTGAATTCTCTTGAGGAAATTCCACTTTTTGCGTCCCGGACTGTAGTCATTAGTCAGAGGATATAAGGAAAAGGGAAGAATGTCTAGTTTTGCAGTCTTGCCTGTTTATTTGCTAAGCTAGAGGTGGCGCTCTGTAACCAATAAACCTTAGATTTATGCACAGGTTATTAACTGGAAAACTGCGAGTAGAGTATTTAACAATACCCATCGCCAATCTTCCAGCAAATCTATCCGGTACTAAAATTGTACAGCTTACAGACTTTCACTATGACGGGGTGCGACTGTCGGAATGGTTGCTAGAAGAGGCGATTGCAGCAGCCAATGAAGCCGAACCAGACCTGATTTTTTTAACTGGTGACTTTATTAGCTATGACCCCGCACCTATTTACGGCTTAGTGCAGCGATTGAAAAACTTGCAAAGTCGGGTGGGAATTTACGCGGTTTTGGGCAATCATGACCACTACTGGCCGGAGGCAAAAAGAGAGGTTACTAAGGCTTTAAATAGCGTCGGAATTCGGGTTTTGTACAACGAAGCAATCTATCCTTTGGGCTCTGAATTGGCTTTAGTTGGGTTAGCAGATTTTTGGTCGGGCGATTTTGCGCCTAAACCTGTAATGACATCCATAAATCCCGCGATTCCTCGGATTGTCTTGTCTCACAATCCTGACACTGCTGAAAAGCTGCAAAATTGGCGGATTGATTTGCAGTTTTCTGGCCACACTCACGGTGGTCAAATTGTTATTCCTGGTATCGGCCCTTTGTACGCTTGGGTCAGAAAAATTGGCTATTTTATTCCTAAACGAATCCGAAAGTTCATTCCTTTTCTGTCGGCTTGGGATCGAGTAGTTACTCACTGGGAATGGGCTAGCGGTTTGCATCGGGTTGGGAGTAATTTGCTGTACGTGAATCGCGGTTTGGGGACTTATGCGCCGGGAAGGCTATTTTGTCCGCCGGAGGTGACAGTAATTACTTTGGTTTGTCAAGATACGTAAGGGCGGATTTAGGGTGCATACTTCCCCGATAATAGATAATATAGCAGAAGGAAGAGGGAAGTTCGGCAACGGATTCTGTAACGGATTTAACGGATGTCATGGATGTCAGTCCGATGGAAGAGGGAAGTTCGGCAACGGATTCTGTAACGGATGTAACGGATTTAACGGATTTAACGGATGTCAGGAAGAACGAAGAAGGAAGAAAGAAGAAGGAAGAGGGAAGAAGTAAAAATGATTTTTGTACAATTTATATTATTTTTAATTTGCTTCTCCAAAGCGATAGCCTCTGCCGTAGACTGTGTGAATTAGGACAGATTCGCCAGGGGTTTCTATTTTTCGGCGCAGCAGGCGAATTTGAGCGGCTAATACATTGCTGCTGGGTTTTTCTGTTTCACTCCACAAATATTGGTGGATTTGTTCGTGTGTTAGCAATTGACCGGGATGACGCATTAAGTATTCTAATAACTGACATTCTTTTTCTGATAAATCAATTGTACGATCGCCCCGATAAGCTAATTGATTGTCGTAGTCTAGCTGTAAATCTGCAACTTGCAGCCGCCCGACAGCAACCTCGGCATCAAAAGTAGGAGCCCGCCGCAGTAATGCGCGGACTCTGGCTAGCAGTTCTCGCAGTTCAAAAGGTTTGACTAAATAGTCGTCTGCACCGGCGTCGAGTCCTTGTACGCGATCGTCTACGGTATCTTTGGCGGTGAGAAAGAGCACTGGTGTATTCCGTCCTTGCGATCGCAACTTCTGGCAAATTGCCAGTCCGGTTTGTCTCGGCAGCATCCAATCCAAAATTAGCAAATCGTAATTGCCCTGCATCGCTAAATTGCTGCCACTTGCTCCGTCAAATGCCACATCAACTGTATAACCTTCGCGCGTTAAGACTCGACTCAAAGGGTCAGTTAACTCAACTTCATCATCAACTAAAAGAATCCGCATCCTGATTTTAAATTTGAGATTTGAGATTTTAGGTTAAGTAAACTGATTTTTGCTAAATTTAAATGTGTGGAATACTTTCCGTTTCGCTGCAAGCTGCTGCTACCCATTCCTGGATGGCAGGCAAGGCCAAAATCGCATCCACATAAGCTTTTGCTGATGAATCTAGTTTGACTCCGTAGGTGACAAAACGCATGACAACGGGGGCAAACATAGCGTCAACAATTGTGAATTTTCCGAACAGCATATTGCCGCCTGTCCCGAATTTTTGGCAGCATTCGTGCCAAATGGAAAAGATGCGATCGATCTCTGCTTTGACACCGGCAGTCATCCCTTCTCCCGGATAGCGGTTGCGGCAGTCCATCGGCATATTGTCGCGCAAATTTTGGAAACCCGCGTGCATTTCGGCGCAGATGGAACGGGCGATCGCCCGTTGGGCTACATCTGTCGGCCACAAATCATTTGCAAAGCGTTCTGCAACGTATTCGCAAATTGCTAAAGATTCCCACACTTTCAGATCGCCGTCGATTAAAACTGGCACTTTTCCCGAAGGAGAATAGCGCCGAATTTCTTCATGCGTTGTCGGCCAGTCTAAGGGGATTCTCACCTCGGCAAATTCCAGTCCAGCTTGTTTCATCGCCAGCCAAGCGCGCAGCGACCAAGAGGAATAATTTTTGTTGCCGATTACCAGAGTCAATTTGGTCATAATGTAGCTGTTAGCTATTTCCGATCGCCTGTGCAATTTTAAGTTTTAGAGTCGAATATACAAAAGCGTGACACACAATGGCGATCAGGCGATCGGCTCGTTGTCTGCACCAGTCTCTGCAAGCATTTTACCAAAAAATTGGGTCTAAAGCCCCGTCCTTATAGGACGACTTTTTATTCTTGGTCGTGATAATATTGTAATGTGGCTAGGGTATTCAACCACATTAAAAACCCTGTCGCCTGAAGGCAACGCACCTTGAAAACTGAAGTTATGGAGTTCCGCGCAGAAAAGCTTGCGTGGGTAAAAACTTCGAGCAACAAGTACCAGAGAAACCAGTACTTTGGGTTTTGAATTGTACCGTGGGGCACACGAGAACAAGACTCTGCAATGAGTCGAAAGCTTGAGGACAGAACCATCTCTGGTAAGTACAGGAAGCTGTACTTATTAAGTGGACTGAATGATACAAGAATCTCTGCCCTTCTAGGGCGGAGAGTTGTCAAATTAACAGCCTCCCAGCGTTCCGCGTTTTTCTGCAAACTGCGATCGGGGGGCGCGATCGAACACGCTGGATTGCACATGAGATAAGAAGCCTCTGTCCCTGGGAACCCTGGTCTGGTTAGTGTTAGGTACAGCAAATGTATAGTCCATTTCCTCCTTCTCTACACCACCGCCTGAGAGGATTTCATCTACTGTAATCTTTTTCAGGGAATCCTGGTCTACACTGTGAAAATTTTCATCCAATTCTTGATTGTTTTCCATACCGAGCGCCCTTGAAACAAGTGACTCACTAAAAAATTACTAAATATAATATATCCTCAAACAAAGGATCGAGCAATACCAGAAATTTATTTTTTGCTATTAACTCTATGTGTTATTCTGAGTTTGGTAAAAGCTGTTTCTGCTTAGACCGCGATCGCCCCCTTCCCAACTTGAGAAAATTACACTCTAAAAATTGACATGATTACTGTTGCACTTCCCAAAGGCGGATTGTTAGGAGATAGCATTCGGCTGTTTAAATCGGTTGGATTAGACTTCAGTGCTTTTCTCGATTCATCTAACCGACAACTTCAAATATATGACCCGACAGGCACTGCCAAAGCTTTGCTAGTAAGGACGCACGACGTGCCGGTTTATGTGGAATACGGTCAAGCGGATTTGGGAATTGCTGGCTATGATGTTTTGCGGGAAAAAAAGCCAAAAGTTGCTAATTTAATTGATTTAAAGTTTGGCAAATGTCGGCTGTCGGTGGCGGTGAAGGAATCTAGTTCTTATCGAAGAACTGTGGATTTGCCTCCTCACGGTAGAGTTGCTTCTAAGTTCGTACACTGTGCAAGAGAATATTTTCACAATTTGAATTTGCCGGTGGAAATTGTGCCGCTTTACGGTTCTGTGGAGTTAGGGCCGATTACAGGAATGTCGGAGGCAATTGTGGATTTGGTTTCGACTGGCAAAACTTTGCGAGAAAATGGTTTGGTGGAAATTGATGTTTTGTTTGAAAGTTCAGCTTATTTAATCGGTCATCCTCTGAGTTACCGTTTGAATGCGGGAGGTGTGAATGAGTTGATCGGGAAATTGAGAGAGCAAGTTTTGACGACTGTGTGATGCGAACTCCAATTACTGTAGACTTATTGCATAAATCCTTCATTGATAGGGAAACCATAGACGCAACGCAGGATAGTAGGGGACTTTTGCAATAAGTCTAAACTATTGTAGGGTGGGCTTGTAGCTGGGAGCATCTCATATTTGTAAAAACACTTCTTCTGGCTCCTTCTTTCTTCCTTGTTCCTCTTTCCTCCTGACTCCTAACTCCAATTTCTAGCTTAGCTGCTTTCATTGAGATGCTCCCCTTGTAGCCCGCCCTAAAAGTTAAATCTTTATGAAGTGCTATTTGCAGGTAGTAAACCTAGTTTTTCCTGGCAGCGATTTATATAAAAACGGACGACTGTATCAGCAGGGTTTTGTTCTATTAGTTGCTGAAAATATCCCAAGGCTGCGACAAATCGTTCAGATTGCCATCCTTGAATTCCTTTGTCAAATAAACCCTGGGTAAGCTGCTTTGCCTCCGAGTCGGGACAGGAGGCTGCCCAGATTTCGTAGATTTCAATAGCTTGCTGCTTGCCACGCGGGGTTACTCGATCGATCCAGCGATAATAATAATTGTTGCTGGGCAAATGGCTGTCAGCAGCAGTCGCCCCAGAAGTAGAAATAATACTCTCCTGTGTTTCTAATTCTAAGTCGCATTTTAATAATAGACCTTCTTTTGAGTGGGAGTTGGAACTTATGCCATTTAGAAATTCTCTTGCACGAACAATGGCATTTTCGCTAACAATAATTTGGCAGCCGTATATTTTAGTTAAATTTTCTAACCGAGAAGCTGTATTTACGACATCACCGATGACTGTAGAGTCCATGCGACGATCGGAACCTAAAGTGCCGATCATGCCGATACCTGTGTTAATTCCCGTACCAATATTGACGGGAGATTCTAAATTGTATTTGTGGCGAGTGGCATTAAATTCTTGCAAAGTTTCTTGCATTGCTACTGCAGCTTCGATCGCATCCATAGCGTGAGAATTAGGCTTGTCAAATACTGCCATGATTGCATCGCCTAGGTATTTGTCAATAAACCCGCCGTGAGACGTTATGCACTCGTTCATTTTAGTAAAAAAAGCGTTCAACCATTCAAAAGTCTCGCGAGCTTGTTGAGATTCGGCGATCGTAGTAAACCCGCGAATGTCGCAAAATAAAACAGTCAGCTCTTCTTCTGTGACATTGCCCAACTGAATAGATTCTATTCCTTGTGGCGCAATTCGTTCGAGAAGTTGCTCTGGCACAAATAGCTGAAATTTTTCTGAAAGATATTCGTTGGCTTCCCAAGCTGCGGCGATTTGGCGTTTGCTTTGCTCTTTTACCTGCTGGTGGAATTGGGAAGATACAGCTTGCGATCGCATTTGACTCAACTGCAAAATATTTTCAACTTTTGCCAGCAACAAACGACTGTTAAAAGGTTTTGTCAAATAATCATCGGCCATCATTTCTAACCCTTTGATGCGAGACATATCGTCATCAAGGGCAGTTAAAAAAATCACCGGTACAGTTTGCAATGCCGTATCCTTACGCAGGCTCTCGCACACATCAAAACCGTTCATCTCCGGCATCATAATATCTAATAAAATTAAATCGGGTCGAGAGGCGCGGGCAATGGAGAGGGCTTCAGCGCCAGATAGCGCTGATACTGTAGCGTATCCTTTCATGAGCAATAACTCTTCCAGTAAAATCAGATTAGCTGGCTCGTCATCAACCAACATGATGCAGGGCGACTTGTTTGACATGGAATATGATATAATACATTGAATTTAGCTCGGAAGTTGCGCGTGGGGAAGCTCGAAAACGGGTTAATTGATATATTTCTCCTTACTAAACTCAATATTTTTCCTAGGAACAGGCTTTCTGAGGCAAGTGCGGGCAAGTCATATAGATATTTATCTACTATTGAGTTTAACCTTTGTTGTTATCAATTTTCATAAATGGCAGTGCTGGAACTGCAAATAATTATTGTTAACCGAGAAAAGAACGGACAGTAGCGATCGTCAAATTCAAATCCAGTGGCTTACTCAAATAAGCAGAAGCGCCAGCTTCCAAACATCGCTCACTGTCACCGGGCATCGCCATCGCCGTCACCGCAATCATCGGTACCGAATCCCAGACAGGATCTGCTTTAACTCGGCGCATCAACTCAAAGCCGTCAACATCCGGCAACTGAATGTCCATCAAAATTAAATCCGGCAGCAACTCCGCGGCTACTGAGGCGGCGAGAATACGATCGGCCATCGCCTTCCCATCCGCAAGTATCTCTACCCCGTACCCCTCCAATTCCATCACCTCAGAAATTAACATTTGGTTAAAAGGCTGGTCTTCGACAACCAAAATCCGCTTCCTGGCAATTGGTAAAGCGATCGCAGAAGCAGGAACTAACTTGGTATCCAAAGCACAAGAAGCAAAGTTTCCCAACTGTTGACGCATCTCCGTCAAAGGCAGCCAAACGCGGAAAAGACTTCCCCGATCGCAAACAGATTGAAAAGAAACAGTTCCCCCGTGCAATTCTGCCAATCGCTTAGTCAAAGCCAAACCCAAACCTGTACCTTCGTGGCGCCGAGTCAGGGAAGAATCCACCTGTTGAAAAGGTCGAAATAGCAAGTGCCAGCGGTCTTGAGGAATGCCGATACCGGAGTCTTTTACCTCTAAACAAAAATAAGGAGTGCTGGCATTTACAGGAGAACAATCCGGCCGGTAGTCGCCGTCTATTTCGCTGCCGTAGGCCAGACGCCCGCTGAGTTTAACTTGTCCCTGTTCGGGGGTAAATTTGATGGCATTGGAAAGTAAATTAATCACAATTTGTCGCACTCGCCGTTCGTCCAGCCAAACTTTAGTAATGCGGTAGTCGAGTTCTAAAGACAACCCGATCCGCTTTTTGTCTGCCCGAGGCTGAATCATTTTCAGACAGTCTGTCGCGAGTTCGTGAACGCGAACCGGCTGTAAACTTAGCTCTACTTTCCCCGCTTCAATTTTAGAAAGATCGAGAATATCGTTGATTAGCTGCAGCAAGTGCTGGCCGCTTTTTTCGATCAGTTCTACATAGTTGATTTGTCGATCGCTCAACTGTCCGGCCGTTTGCCGCAGCAGCAAGTCAGAAAAGCCGAGAATGCTGTTGAGAGGCGTCCGCAATTCGTGGGACATGGACGCTAAAAACTCAGATTTCAACTGAGAAGAATACTCTAATTCTTCATTAACTTGGCGCAGGTTCTCTTGTGTCTGAGCCCGCTCGATCGCCGCCCCCAGAGTCCGGCAAGCAGCTTCGAGTACGTCTTTGTGGACGGCGGCTTGCAGTTTTTTGATGTTGCGGGACTCCAGCGTCAGCACTCCGATGATCGTGCCGTTGGTAGCTGCGATCGGAAAAATACCCAGTTGTCCAATTCCCGGATGCCGAAATTCCGGCACGGCATTGGGGTGTTGGGCATAATCCTCGACAAACAAAGGTTTACCAGTTTTCACCACTTCCCACAGCAAACCGATGCCGTAGGGAATGCCTTGGTCGAGCAATTCTTGCATTCCTGCGACTACGGGTTCCCCGTAAGTAGCCAAAAATTGACTAGAAACTTGGTTGCAAATCCCCGACGCTTGGCGGTCGTTTCCCTTGCCGTTAATTACCTTGACATCTCCGAAAGCTGCATTCATTGCCTCTACTAAATAGGTGAGGGCAAACTGACCTATTTCTTGCAAACTGTCAGACTTTTGCAGGCGTTCGGTTAAACCTAAAAGAAAGCTCAGACGCCTGACTTCTGCGTTCAAGCTAGCTTGGGAGTTTCGGTATACCGTAACGTCTCTAAAGGTAAACAGCCGTCCGCCGCTGTTGGTAATCGTGGCGCACACCTCCAAACAAACCGCATTGGCTTGCTCGAAATAAAATGATAAACTTTCATGCTGAGATTTTTCAAGTGCTTGCTGAAACTCTTGCCACTGCTGAAGGGACAAGTAACCCCGATCGACAATTTCCGCAAACAGCAAGTGGCACTTCGGTTTTGTTTCCAGCCATTCTGGGGACAGTTGCCAGATTCCGGCCAATTTTTTGTTAAACAAAACTAAGCAGTCAGACGAGTCGAACAGAGCGATCGCATTGTCTACTTGGTTGAGAATCAGTTCTTGGTCTGCCCTCAACTGGTGCAAGTCTCTCTCCATTTTCTCTGTGTGGGTAGCTCTTAGTTTCGTTGTCATAACTTTCTAGGGATATGGCAAGAGTTATTTTATAACCCCTTACTTAATCTGACATAATTTTATGTTTTTGGGCAGTGAGGGGGATCGATCGGCTTTGTGATCTGAGACACTTGTGGTTTCCGAGGGCGATCGTAACCACCTTTGAACTGCGTCGGCTACATTGCTTAATCATGAGGAAATTAGGAGGGAAATCCTGATGACAGAAGCAGAATTTTTTAATAACAATGCTCTCGAACTTGATGGGATCTGACGTGAAACTATTGTGTCTAACCCTGTGCTAAATTGACCCATAATAAAAACTAATTTTTGTGATAAGAAATCAGCATATAGCAATCCTAAATAATTTGTGAATTTCCTACGGACTCCCAGCGGGTTGGGGGAAGGTTGGGGTGGGGTAAAAAAATTACGACTCCTGCAAGGATTGCTATATGTCAAATGCAATCATGACCTTACCCTTAAATTTTATTAGCAATAACTTGGTTATTTGGATTAACTGCTCAAGCAAGTGTTGGATTCAAAAACATAGGCATAAGGCGCGCCCTAAGAACCCGGAGACCGTGATATCAGTTTTAAAAAAGCAACTGTATACTCGTGATTCCAACCCATACACAATCAGTTATTCCTAATAATTTAATCTACAATTGTGCGAGTGAACGTTCACGCCGAAGTCTAACTTATGAGTCATGTGTGCAGTGCACACCCTACAAATGTGAGTTAAGCTAATCCGCATTTAAATTGCAGAGTAAAATAGATCTTTACTCTTGTGGGGAGTAGGGGTTGGGCAGGAGATCCCACACTTAACATACAATTTAAATGCAGTACAGCTTAGAGCGTAAGTCTCCTTAATGTTTCTTAGGATTTTTCGGAAAAGGAATGCCCAAACTTTCGTGAAAAACAACCTGAGTTTTATAAGTCAAGCGCCGGTTAACTTGTTTGATGATTTTTTCCAAAAGCGCATCGCCGGTTTTTTCTATTAAAGGTTGAGACATCGATCGAATAAACTTAGGAAAGCAAACTCCCACAGCCAAATCCAGCTTCCACGTAGTAATGGTAATCGCAGGCGGCAGCTTAGCACGTTCCGAGCTCGGCCAATCGGCGGCAAATTCCTGAGACGGTATCTCCACTAGCTTCATTGCCGATCGAAAATCCACTTCATACCCAGGCGAGGTATAATCGGGAACCGGAATAGTCTTAATCAAATAGCAGCCTTCAGCATCCGGCGGCAGCAACTCTAAACCAATTCTCGCTTCAACACGGTAGCCAAAAGCCCCAAAACGCCCGATTAATAAATCATAGCCGTTTTCTCCAAGCGGCTCGGCCTTCATCGGCGAAGCGCACTGGCAAAACCAAGTCTTGTGGTTGTTCAAATGCGTTGCCACCGTCTCCGCATCCGCGTACATCTCCATGCTGTCTTCAAAATGCGTGTGAAACCAAATCGGCTCAACTTCCTCTCCTGCATCCGCGCTTCCACTTTCGGGCTGTTGGAAACTCGCATCTGGGTAGTAGTTTTCGTCAGAAGCTTCAACAGTTTGATATTCAGCGGAATCCTGCTTCATCGTATGCTCTCCTGTTATACACGCCAATCAATCTGGTTGGGGATGTGTTAAGGAAGTTTCCTCCCTACAATTGAGAAATTGATAGTAACAAAACTTACCCTAGTTCAGCATAACTCGACTTATGAAAGCATTTGTAGCAGGAGCCACAGGTCAGACTGGTCGCCGAATCGTCGCAGAATTAGTCAAGCGAGGTATTCCCGTGCGCGCCTTAGTCCGAAATCTAGACACAGCTAGACAAATTTTACCACCGGAGGCTGAGTTAGTGACTGGGGATGTATTAAATGCGACTTCCCTGGGCGATGCGATCGGCGATAGTACGGTATTGCTGTGCGCGACAGGGGCGGCCCCTGGTTTTGACCCCACAGCGCCTTACAAGGTGGATTTTGAAGGTACTAAAAATTTGGTGGATGCAGCTAAGGCTAAGGGAATTGAGCATTTTGTGCTTGTGACTTCTCTGTGTGTCTCTCAGTTTTTTCATCCGCTGAATTTGTTCTGGCTGATTCTAGTTTGGAAAAAGCAAGCCGAGGAGTATTTGCAAAAAAGCGGCTTGACTTATACGATCGTCCGTCCGGGCGGCCTCAAAAATGAGGATAATTCAGATGCGATCGTCATGACAGGTGCGGACAAAATGTTTGAGAGCAGCATTCCCCGCACCAAGGTAGCCCAAGTGTGCGTAGAGGCGCTATTTCAGCCGACTTCTCGCAACAAGGTTGTGGAAATTGTGGCGAAGTCGGAGGCTCCGCAAAAGAGTTTTGAGGAGTTGTTTGCCGGCGTGGTTTGATTGAATTAGCCTCGCTTGAGTTCGGTGCGTCAATCGATTTTAGATTTGAGATTTTAGATTGAAGCATTGACCCCACCGATAAATTCGGGGGCTCCTTTATCGGATACAGGTTTTTTATTTCTGGACGGATGAATCCGGGGACTTGTATCCTGGATGCTTTCGGCCAGACAAAAAACCATTTGATTTGGGTCTTAGATGTTGCACCATTGTCAAGAACAGGCTGTCCGGCCTGTTCTACAAAAAGTGCATTTTCTTGTGGGGTGGGCATCCTGCCCGCCCAAAAAAGGCTTAGCGAGAATGGTGCAAGATGTGATTTGGGTCAAAGATTGGGGCTGACGCAGCCTACAACAATTTTCCGATCGCCAAATCTGGCAAAATCTTAATAGTTTTACGATTCGCCGTTGAAATTTCCCTCTCTCAGCATGAAAACTCTCAAGTGGCCAGGTTGGCTCCCCTATCCGATTTCGTGGTTAAGGGCATTTGCTCTCGCTCAGAGTTTTAGTTTTGTCCTTCGCAGGGGCATTCCTTTTGTCAGCGACAATATCGGCTTTCTGACTCTACTGCTGGCGGCTTGGCTAATTCAGTTGCCTTTGTTTTTTGTGTTTCACTTGTTCGCCGTCAAAATCTTAAATCCCTTACTAATTATGATGCCGGGGCGCTTTCGCGTTGCGCGCAAGTTCAAGCGCAGGCACATTGGTATTCGATCGCACTTGCGAGAAGGCTTGAATGCTGTTGTAGTGATTTTTTTTGCCTTTAATCTGTCGCTGTTGGTGCAACTTGCGATTTTTTATTGGCCAGCGCGATCGATCGATCCGGCTCAGTTGCTAACAGGAATATCTACTCTAACAAATGTTGCGGTAGCCGGTGAATTAGATTTCTGGCTGAGCAAATTGGCGGGGATTTTATCGAGTCTAACGCTGGTAGCCGCGCCGCTATATCAATACGATTTTCGGGTGCGCCAGATGCGGGCGGCGCGAAAATTAGCCGAAATTTCGGAAATGGAAATGAGTTGGCTAGAAGCTGAGAAATTCGGCCGTCGCAAAAGAGGTTTGCTGAGGCGATCGGAGATTCAAATCCTCGGATTTATACTTTTAATCGGCGCTGTGATTGGCGGCGGTGTTTTTTTGGTTGACAGTTTGCGGGGAAATCAGCAGTTATCGCAGTCGGTAAGCGGGGTGGGAAAATTCCCGCCGCTGGCTATTAAAACGGGCGATCCTTACATTCGAGCCCTGATGCGAACTATTTCTGCTAGCGAGTCGAATGTTTCTCGGCCTTATCACGTGGTTTACGGTGGCAAATATATATTAGATTTGAGCAGGCATCCTGACTGGTGCGTGAAGATTGTTAATGGCCCGAATCGGGGCAAGTGTACTACCGCTGCGGGCAGGTATCAATTTCTGACTACGACTTGGAAGGAGAAGGCTAAGCGCTATCAGGCGCGTCGTGCTAATTTTTTGTTCTGGGAAGATTACAGTTTTGAACCAGAAGATCAGGATGCTGTGGTTTATGCTTGGTTGAGCGATCGCAAGTTTTGGAAAGCTGATATTCCTGAGATGTTGCGCCAGGAAAGATTAACTGATGTATTGCGGATGCTTTCGGGAACTTGGACGAGTTTGGGATATGGAATTGAGAACAATTCTATGAGTTCTCGTTTGCCGAAAGTCTACCGGGAAATGCTCCGGGAAGAATTGGAAAATGCTGGTTCTTAGGGAGTTAAATGTTGGCTGTTGACGGTTGACTGTTCACTGTTCACTGTTGACGAATGTTATTGGTTATTAACCAGCCAAAGCAATTAAGGAATAACCACTAAGAAGTAACGAATAACTAATTCTTCAATTTTGGTAAAAATGCGGTCAAACATTTGTACAATTCTAATCCAGACCCTGCTTGCAGTGGATAAAGCCTGTCGAAATTAATGGGGTTTCCCGGTGCTAATTTCCACTCGGTTTTCTGTGCTGTTTTTGGGAAAATTTCGATTGCTACCGTGATGTTAATAATGTTGTTGTGCTGGGGGATGCCCCGGAAGCAGTAACTTTTGCCCGTGCGTTTGTCTGAATCGCTGCCGGTGATGTATCTGTCTTGTTTGCGAAATTGGATTTCTCGAAAAGGTCGATCGATCGCAAAGGAGTCTCGGTAGCGGTAGTCTCCCTCGCGCAAGCTTTCGACAGTCGGCTGGATTTGACTTATAACTGTTGCTGTACTAAGAGTTAGCATCATTGATCCGCGTTCCTCCTGTAAAATCGGTGATTTTGATTGCTGGTGTCTGTGTCGTCGCGGGCGATCGGCTTAAACAAACCAGCCGTGTAACAAATTAATAAAAGCCGTTAAGCAGTTTAAGTTGATCCCTAGCTATCGTGAATAATTATTTCATGATTTCATCTCTGTTACCTATCTGAGTAATAATAGAAACATACAGCAAGCCGTGAGAAATTTTACGGGCGCATATTTAGGGATTAATTGACGATACTGCGAGGATACTGCTATGTTGTGCGTGACGCGAGAAACAAAAAATTTAGGGCGGCTGGAAACCGACAATTCCCAACGGCGAGGCTCTTTCACCTCTGCGTCTAAAAGTACCCGTATTCTGCGATCGCGAGTTTACAAAGATGAGGCTCTGGTGTCGGCTGCGCTAGCGGGACTGCCAGCTCTTTTGGCATCCCTCGAAAGCTTTCGCGAGGAGTAGAACCTGGCATTTTCTATTGCTATATATGGCGCGTGGATGCTTGTGATAGCGGCTGCCAACCGAGCAAGGGCTGTTTTGATTGCACCTAAAATCCTCCTCGATTTGAGTAGAGTTTTGCTGTGCTGAACTATTACAAGACTCAGAAACCTGGTTGTTTATACACAAACATTTTTACAGCCCTTTGTTATGGTATGAAAAATGGTATAAAAACCAGGTTTATTGGTATGTGTCCGTAAGTCTTGTGTTTACAAAATTTATTTGTCAGTGTCATCGGGTGCGATCGATGCCTCTACCTCTTGGGAGGAACGGCTTAACATAGAGTCGTGCAGGTGTTCGTTGTGCTGCCTTTCTTGAGCCATTAATTCTCTGGCCTTTTCTTCAGCAATTCCCTCCCCATGTGTTTCTAGCTCGTGGGAGGAACGGTTGAGCATAGAGTCGTGCAAGTGTTCGCTATGCTGCCTTTCTCGTGCAATTAGTTGTCTAGCTTTTTCTTCGGCGTTCATGGTAGTCTCTCCAAGTGTTTATGAGAACTGATTCTTATATTAAGATGCCACAATTCGAGGGTAAATGTAGCAAGATTAACATAAATTTTTACAAAAAAATGTAGAAAAAAAATGTAGAAAAAAATTGAGTTTGCTGGCGGTGGGTATTGGGATCGGTCGTTGCTGAGCTAATTATTGCCAGACGCCAGAAAATATATTCTTGACTGCGATCGCAATTCGATTTAAGTCTTCCTTCAGCAGCGGTGGCCAAGAAACTCCTCTGCGGAGTCCAGCTTCAAATTGCTGCAAACCTTCTACTGACAGTAAATGCAGTGCCGAGATTAATTGTCGATCGAGCATTGGAGATTCTTGCAGCCCTTCAAACAATATTTTTAAAGCTAATAAAATCGATGTCACCTGTCCGGGTACGGGCGGTTGACCTTGTTTGAGACGCATCAGGAAGGCGTCGGGATTTTTCTTGGTTTCCAGGGCGGTTCCTTGGTCGATCAGAAAACTGCGGGCTGTTTTGTAATCCATTTGACGTGCGATCGATCGGAGTGCAATTAATTAGCAGGTATTATATCACTTTTTGTCGCGCTCAATTTGGTAATATATTTCCATACAGCCTACACTACAGCTACTCGTGAGGTGCGCCCATAAGCAGGTTACAGCTACTGATAGACGCGAGCATTCATCCCACAGCCACCTTAAGCGAAGTGAAACGGACAGGGAAAAATAAAACAATGGCCAAACAAGGAAATAGCAGAAAATCCAAAATTTATCGCTACTTGTGGCTGATTTTTTTGTGTCTGAGCTTTCTGTTAGTTCCGCTCATTAAAAAAATAGCTGCCGATACGCCATTCCCCCCACCCGCTCCTATTGCAAATAATGCTACTTTTGGAGCGAGGATTCAAAGGACGATGGGGTTACTTGCAGCTAGCACTCCAACAGACCGCCGCCAAGTGCGTATTCTATTCTACGGTCAATCCATCACAGAACAAGATTGGTGGAAAGATGTAGTAAAGGATTTGAGACAGCGATTTCCCAATGCAGATTTGATTGTGGAAAATAGAGCAATCGGAGGATTTTCCGCCCCGATTTTAATCCGTCCCAGCGAACACGATTTGTATCCTTTTTATCCAGACTTGCTCATTTTTCACGTCTACGGAGGCGGTGAAGATTACGAAGCCATAATTGCCAATGTCCGCAGCCGCACTGCTAGCGAAATACTCTTGCATTCAGACCACATCGACTGGATGCCGACAGGCAACAGCGACGATCCAAATTCAGTCAGCAGATACGAATGGCACAACACTCATTCTACTCAATGGCTGCCGGAGTTGGCCGATAAATACGGCTGCGAAATTGCGGAAATTCGCGAACCTTGGCGCAGGTATTTGAAAGATAATCGCTTGCAGCCCAAACAGCTATTGAGGGACAGCATTCACCTCAACGATTGGGGAAACTTTCTCCTAGCTGCTCTGATAAAACCGCATCTGCGATACAAACCAAATTCTCCTCAACCGCCGCAGGATTTAGTGAAAACCTATACGGTTGGCAGCGATATTAAGTGGCAAGATGGCAAGTTGGTTTTAGAATTTGAAGGGAATAGAATAGATGCGATCGCCGATAAAACCTTCAACGGCAAGGCAATTTCTGCTAGAATTGCGATCGACGGCAAAAAACCCTCAGAATTTTCTGAACTTTACACCATCACCAGACCTAGCCTTAGCCTTGGCGTCTCTTGGCCCACTATTCTCCAAGTATCCAGCCAAAAACCGCTAATCGTCGAAGATTGGAAAGCCATAATTACTGAGATTAACAGCGACGCTAGCAAGTTTAAATTTGACGTTGTAGGTTCTAAAACAGGTTACGACGGCAGCGGTACAAACGACGAAATGTTTGTCTCAAACTCTGGCCGCGTCGTGATTGAGTCGAGAAACTGGTGGCTGAAAAATTCTTATGAAGAGTCTAAAAAACCGACGCCTAAAGGCTTTGAAATTTCCTGGCAGGTGCGACCAATGTTTGTTGATTCATACGTTACTCCACAAATTACAGATTCAAGCCGCGAGTATTCTACAACATTGGCTCAGAATTTGAGCAACTCCAAACACACCCTCGAAATCGTTACCGAAACAGATGGGAAAGTGCCTATTCAGGCAATTCGAGTGTATCGCCCTCCTTTCTCCAATCTCCCATCGGAAGTTGAGAGTTTTAAACCGCAGATATCAGCGGATGAACACGGATGAACGCTGATAAAATTGCATCCGCGTTTATTTGCGTTAATCTGCGGTTTAAAAAATCTTCATGTTGATTTTATAGCAATGGCCTTGGCGGCGTAGGGCGTTGATGATTGTTCAAATCATTAATATTTAAGCATCTTGAGCGAAAGCATCCAGGATACAAGCCCCCGGATTCATTCCGAAAGCAGACTCAGGACCCAGAAATAAAAAACCTGTATCCCAATACGCTTGGGTTAGCGCTTTCAGACGAATTTCATTTCACGCATTTATGAGAGTTCCCGACTTGTGAAAGGAAATCCGATTATTCTTATGTGAACCGTATTGACGTGTATCCAATAAAAAAGCCCCCGAGTTTATCCCTGGGGTCAATGGTTCAATTCTTTAATCTAAAATCTAAAATCTAAAATCTAAAATCGATTGACTCCTGCTATAATCGCCAAGATTATCAATTTCTAGGAATCCCCAACTCCTGAGACATCAACAGCGATAAACATAAATCCGCCATAAAAATCAACACCCAAGAAGTTACCACCGCCGCCGTGGCAGCTTGGCCTACTCCTTTCCCTCCGCCCACGGTCGTCAATCCCCAACCGCAACCGACAAGGGCAATTATCAACCCAAAAATAAAACTTTTAATCGCCACAGTTACTAAATCCCAAGGCGCCAAAAAAGTCCGCACTGATTCCAAAAATACCGACGGTTCCAAATTATAAAAATTAACCGCTACAAATAGCCCGCCCAAAATCCCCACCGCTACCGCAAAAATTGTTAAAATCGGCAGCATGATGCAGCAAGCTATCACCCTCGGCACCACTAAATAATCAACCGGATTTGTTCTTAACATATACAGGGCGTCTATTTGTTCCGTCACCTGCATTTCTCCTATCTCCGCCGCAAAAGCCGAACCTACTTGTCCCGCCACCACGCCCCCCGTTAAAAGCGGTGCTAATTCCCCACAAAATGCCACAGCAAAAGGACCTCCCACCGCCTCAACCGCCCCAAAGCGAACCAATTCTCGGGCGGATTGAAAGGTAAAAATCATGCCCCCAAAAAAGGCTATTAGCAGCACGGATCGCAAAGAATCCAAGCCTACCGTTACTAAATGTTCCATGATTTTGCGGCGGTCAATTTTGCCTTGGACTATGCGTAGCAGCACTTGGCCACCCAGGAACAATGTCACCAAAAAACGCTGAAACCACCTGTTATTGAAGGTTTCATCTAAATGTCGATCGTGTTCTTGGTCTTTTTTAACCAATGACTCAGGGCTCGCGATTAATTGCAAACAGGGCGAAGCACTGCCACCTACTGATTTTCGGCAATCCTACAGCAATTATTGCACGATTTGTCAACATATATTTTCAGTCTGCCTGCCCTGCAGTTGGTGGGTTGGGCGCGGTTTAAGATTTATTTATTGGTGACTTAACTTAATCGCCGCGCCTAACCCACCCTACAATATGACTGACTACTGGGCAAGCAACAACTCGATAAACTTATCCAACTGTTCATTATTCTTTTCGGTTTGCTCTTTGCCAATTCTCAGCAGGTCTGATATTTTCTCTTCCGAGGCATCATCAATCTGCAGCGGTTGTTCATGGCTCAAATCGGGAGTAATTCTCAAATATTGATTCGGTCTTTCAACCGCATCATAAATCTGGATGAGTTGATAATTTACAGTTTCCGCAACTCCCGTCATCATGATATTAATTAAAGGCTCAACCCACTCAACTTGACCCCAATTTTTTACTTCTTCATAGGGGAATTTTTTCTGAGCTTCTCCTGTCCCCAGCGATAAAATTACCATATCTTTTGCTGTCGGGCTTTTGTCGAGGCTATCGTCAGGAATACTGAATTTATTTCTAACTTCAGCATAGGCACAAAGTGCCGGATTGTTGGCGAATACTCCCCCGTCAATTAAAGCGTAGCGTTCGTTAGTCAAAGAGTAAATTTTTGGAACTTCAAAATATGAGGGAGCGGCAGATGTGGCTCTGGCGATATCTCTGATAAAATAGTCTTCGGCTGGATATTGTTGAGCATCTATTTGATCGAAAAAGTGAGCTTTTCTTCTTTCGATGTCGTAACTGGAAATCAAACAAGGTTTTAGCAGTTGGCTGAGTTTGCAATCTCTAAAGTTTTCCAAAAATAATTTTTCTAAGCGATCACTCGCATATTTCTCATCTATCAAACCATCTAGAGATCTGACTTTTTGCCAAAATGAAGTCTGAAAAACGTCACGGCCACTCTTAATCGAAAAATTAACAGCGTCTTGGGCCGCCCAGCGAGGTCTGCTGGGATTTTCGCCATCTGGACACAAATAGATGCAAGTTAAAATTCCTCCCGCACTCGTGCCGGCGATTAAATCAAAATAGTCAGCTATTCTCGCATCTGGGTTGCCACTTTTTTGTTGCAGCTTTGACTCAACGCTAACTAAAATTTGCGCGGGAATAATTCCTCTAATTCCGCCTCCATCTATGGATAAAATCCGGGTATATTTAGCCATAACTGTTGTCTATTCTGGACGTTTGCTCGTTTCCTAATTTCAAATCCCTAAGCCTCGGAATTCATGCACCGCTCAATCTCTACTCTCAAATCTTCAATCTAAATTTAATTGTCGGGCTGCGATCGTATAGCGAAAAATGTATTCTACAATTTCTACGTAATTGTAGGCGGCGGCTGGCGAGTCTGCCCAGACTGTGATGCCGTGATCGCGAATTAATAAAGCGGGTACAGAGGGCGCACAAATGGCAAAGAATTCGCAAATTTCCTTGGCTATCTTAGGGACTTCCAAATAATTTGTAAAGAGGGGTATCGACACTTGCGGGTTTTCCTCCCAAACCCCCAAGCCTTTCAGCATTTCGATCGCGGGTAAAGGCACTGCATCTCCTACAGTCAGCCGAGAAACTAAATTTGCCTCGATGGAGTGGACGTGATAGCAAGCTTTAGCGTCTGGAAAACAATTGTAAACGGCTAAATGAATGCTGGTTTCGGCCGAAGGGCGGCTGTCGGCAACAGGTTGCTCGACAATTGCGCCGTCTGAGCTCATTCTGATAAAATCTCGTTCAGTTAACTGCCCTTTCGCACGGCCGCTAGCAGTAATCCAAAAACTGCCATCGGGTAAGCGGGCTGAAAGATTGCCAGCAGTCCCAACCATCCAACCGCGATCGTAAAAATGTTTGGCTGCTGCAATTAAATCTGATCTTAAATCGCCACTCATTCTTTACAAATCCTCAGTTTTTAATCTACTTTTTGCGTTAATAGGAATTGTGCTGGCCTATCTAAACGTAGGGTAATCCGTACACACCTTATATCAAATTCGATCGCATCGGACTTATCTGCACGGGGGCGGGTTTATTATATTGTTTATTATGGGCAATTATTGTGGGTGAACCCTCCCCTACAAAATTTAACATCATACAATACCGATGCAAACGGAATTTATATTACCTGAGAAAGGCGATAGTTTCAATTCCATTTTTGGGACAAATTTTCCAAAATGTCAAAAAAATTATCCCATTTAGTATAAGGCTTTTGTTGTTCGTCTAGATACTCGGCAAGCCGATCGCGCGCAAACACCGACGAAGCCTGCAAAGCCATATTAAAATCCGTCAGCGAATCTCCTATCGCCACTTGTTCCTGGGCCGGGTGCTGGCCCATCACCCGCACCTTAGACACCAATTCCTCATCTCCTTCAAACTTAGAATTGACTTGCAAGCGAGGGCCACTAGCGTCCACATCCACAGCGTAAATAACGCTCGCCCGCTTTACCAAATCGCCCATTACCGTCTCTACCATAATCCGAAGACCGCCGGACACGATCGCAAAATCTACCTTTTTCTCGTCCAAAAAATCCAGCAATTCCACCAATCCCGGCCGCATCAGCTTTGCCCTAGAAAATTCCACAATTTCCTCGTAACGTTCCGAGGGAATAGACTCTAGTAACTGCCGCACTCCCGATCGCAAACTCAACCTTCTAGCGTATATTTCAGGCATCAGTTGAGACGACAGTTCCGGTGCGAAATGCTTGAGCATTGCCACAAAAGTTTCTTCAACAGTTATCGTGCCGTCAAAGTCGCAGAATACCACCCGTTGCTGATTGTTCGGGATTGAAGATTTTTGCTTGTCATCGGTCATTGTCAGTCGCACCTTTCGAGAACGGGAAAAGTTTACACAATTCATCCTACACTGTCGAGTGATCGAGCGCGACTGCCCAAAACTAATCGTGACGCGCTGTTTGTTAGCAATTTCCCGCCGGATTTTATGCAGATTATTCGAGAGAATCTTCATCATCCAGGGAATCATCCAGGGAATCTTCATCTTCCAGGGAATCTTCATCTTCCAGGGAATCTTCCAAGGAATCTTCTACGTCCTGCTTTTGGTTTTTTGTCTTTTGGGGGTTAGACTTAGCCGGCAAACAGATTAAATTATCATCCTCAGTATTAATCAAACCTTTCGATCGCAACTTACCCATCAGCCGCGTCACCGTCACTCGCGTTGAGCCGATGGCGCTGCCAATTTGAGCGTGCGTCAAAGTCCAAGGCAGCCGGTAGCCCCGAACCACCTCTGGTTCGTCGTCACCTACGTAAGGTTCGCCGAACTCCTCGATCAACAAAGTGAGAAACCCCAACAGTCGGTCGATCGTCCGGCGCTGTCCCAAAGTGCTCAGCCAGAGCAGTTTCCGCTGGTGTTGGTAACGAAACGCATCCAAAATTTCTCTACGAAAGTGAGGCCAATTATCCAAGTCGTGCCAATACATCCACACTACGTGAGTTTGATCGGCATGAGCGTAAGCTTGGAGAGTAAACGGAGACTGAGCAACCAGTTCAAAGGGCTGACCGGCGCCGACGAAGCCCAAAAAAGCTTCTTCTGTAGTTTTCTCAGCGGATTTCGACTTCGTCGCCGCAGCGCTAACTTGAGCGCTGCCTACGAGCCGCACAGAACCTTTCTGGACTAAATAGAGCAGTCCGGGTCTTGCCGGAATCCGCTCGTCTTTGCTAAAAGTCCGGCAGCGGTAGTGTTCCTGGGCCCAGTCGATAATTCGCTGCCAAGTGATAAAAGGTCGATCGATAGTCTCTAGATGTGTGGAAGTTGATTGCATAAGTGAGGCTCTGGGATATATTTAATAGTGAGAAAAACAGCTTTTGCCAGCAGTGCGATACCAAGTGAGACAACCAACCCCCGATTAAGCTTGCACGCTTCTTAACTGTGCTGACTTTTCTTAGTTTTACCGAAAAATTTAATGTAGCAAAAAATACATCAAAATGGTAGAGTTCAGCAAAAAATTTGTCGTAAATTATTGTATATTTAGCAAAAAAATCCCTAGAAAGCCTATTAATTCGATGTAGCCCCGATCGGGGGAGCAGATCGACTATCTCTGACATCAGCAGTTTAACGTACAAGAACAGTGGAAGTGGTAACAGTCGATAGTTGCTCTTACGTTAGGATGAGCCGATATGGATACAGCAAATATGGAGCAGTGCCTGGAAGTTACAGTGAAGTGTTTCTTGCTTTCCAGGTTCCAAAGCGCGATCGCCCAGCAAGAGGCACTAGGGAAAATTCCATTAAATCTCATAGGTGACACCATTCTCAAGAACGGGCAAGATGCCCATTCCACAAGAGATGAATTTTCTTGTGGAACAGGCAAGATGCCTCTTGCTAAACAAGTAATTGAGAATGGTGCAATATTTCCGTTAAATCGGAGTAAAGATAGCGCGCGGGTGCTGTACGTGTCTGCGATCGCCCTGAAATTGGCTAAAACTTGGCAGCAGACACCGCAGACAATTGCGACCGAGTTGGCCGAAACTCTCGAACCGCTGTGCTACCCAGATTTCGCCGTTAAAGTCGCGCCGACGGGAATTATTGAGCTGGAGTTGACTGATGCAGGTTTAGCCGTCTGGTTGCAGCGTTTAGCTCAAACGAACCTCCCAATTCCCGAATCTAGAATATTATCCCCTGTTGTGTCTGCTGATCGACTGTTTCCCATTCAGTACAGCCACGCGCGCTGCTGTTCCCTGCTGCGAATGGCCCACCGCGATCGCATAATTGCGATCGCCCAGCCAGATGTCACTACAGCGCCACAAATTTGGTCGCTGGCGAGTCCAAATCCTATCCCTTGGATTGACGAGGGCGATCGAGTGCGGTTAGTGCATCCAGCCGAACGCCGTTTAATATCCCAACTGTTAACAGTGCTAGACAATTTATATCCTACTTTCGGGGTAAAAAAACGTGAACAACCTGTCAATTATTTCAAATTAGCCAATAGTTTGAGCGAAGCATTTCAGACTTTTTACACTCACTGCCGAATTTGGGGAGAAGTCAAAATAAGACAGCCAAAACTCGCCCAAGCCCGATTAGGTTTAATATTAGCAACTCAATCTTTGTTGCGATTTATCCTAGAAGAGTTATTGAGCACCCTTGCTCCTTTAGAACTTTAGATTTAATCCTTATTATTTTTTTTAGCAACATTTTTCCCTACTCAGAGGTGGCTTTCCGCAAGTTTCCTTGACTTCTTCCATCGGAAAATTTTTCTATTTTATCTGGATTGCGATGAACCATGCAGTAAGCTAATGTCGCATAGAAAATTTCTAAAAAATTAGCTATTTCTTGACAATTTTACCTGAGTGATTAATAAAATTAATTTCTTTTATCTAAGTTGGGTCGTCTTATTTTATTTTATTTTATTTTATTTTATTTTATTTGATTTCTTGAAGTAATCTTTTTTTGGGGTTTTTAGACTGAGGATTTTTACCTGACCTCTATGGCTGTGCTCCTTAAAATACTTAATCTTATATTATACAATTAAGCTGCTACGCAGCTTATCTATTGGCTATCCAGTATGCTCGAAAAACAAGAAGAATACAGCTTAGTAGGAACGAATCCTCTCCCTCTTCAGGAAGAAATCCAAGAGGATATAGCCTTACCAGAGATGGTACTTCTGACCAATCGACCTCTAAAACTTTCCAAACCGGAAACTCGGTCAAGCCTCAGAGCCCTAACTTTGGACGGTGTATTTGCTACGCTTTTTTACAGCATCATCGGCGGCGCGTTGCTCAGTAATTTCTTGCTCGATTTGGGGGCTGGTCCAGTCGAAATTGGTATGCTCTCCTCCATTCCTCAACTGGTAAATCTGCTCCAACCGTTCGGAGCTTATATAGCAGACCGAACACAAAGCCGCCACTGGTATTCCTTCTGGATTTTCGGAATGTCGCGACTGCTGTGGCTGATTCTCGTGCCAGCCCTTTGGTTGGGAGGCTCATTTCATCTGGCCGGACATCAGCTAGTGCAGTTGACATTGGCAATCATCTGGGTAACTCAAGTCTTAGAATCTTTAGGTCGTGCTTCGTTCTTGAGCTGGTTGGCGGCGTTAGTACCTCAGCGGTTGCGCGGGCGGTATTTTGGCTTTCGCAATAGTGCTGTCAGCTTGACGAATCTCATTGGTGTGCCGTTGCTGGCTCTAGTGGTATCGAACTGGCCCGGTGGAAAGCTCCAAGGTTACAGTGCCATCTTGGTTTTAGGAATTGTACTTGGCCTCATCAGTCTAGGTTGTCAGTTCTTTATGACCGATGTGAACCCAAAGCTTGTACACGTCACGCATTCAGATACAGGCGAAAAATCATCCACAGGGACAATTTTTAGCTTTCTCAAGGAAGCCAATTTTTTAAAGTTTTTGCTTTACTCTGGTCTATGGAGCTTTGCCGTTAACGTCAGCGCGCCCTTCTTTAATCTTTACTTGCTGGATGACCTAAATATAGATGTCAGCGTGGTAACGCTCTATAGCAGTTTAGGTGCTGGTGCTAACTTGCTGATGCTGGTTTTTTGGGGGAAGCTGGCTGACCGGGTTGGGAATCGCCCGATTATGCTAGTAGTGGGAGTTTTGGTGGCTCTGACCCCTCTACTCTGGCTAGAAGGTGGAACGGCTCCAATTTTCCTATGGGTCTGGTTTCCGCTGTTGCACATAATCGGCGGTGGGACGTGGGCGGCGATCGACCTGTGCAGTGGTAATCTGATGATGTCGGTGGCACCACTGTTGAATCAGTCGATATACTTTGCGATCGCGGCCGCGGTTCCTGGTGTCACTGGGGCAATGGGAATAACCGTGGGTGGCTTTCTCGCCACTTTGACCAATCTCGGTGGCTTGCCAGGGGTGTTTGCGCTCTCAGCCGTTTTACGACTGGTGGCTCTCCTGACCTTGGTTTTTGTTCACGAGCACCGTTCTGTGTCTTTGGGTAAGTTTTGGCTGCTCTTGTTGCCAGCTTGGTGGAGAAGAGTGGCAATTGAACCTGGAGACATCAGGTTTCAACCATTAATAGTTGAACAGTTGGACTGTCCACATGAAAGCTCATGCGATCGCTCTTCAACTCTTGATTGATTGTACGGCACAAGAGTCCGAAAATAATTCCTAAAAGAGTTTATTAACCATTTTTAAAGTGTTAAAATACTCATCAGATAATCTCAGATGTGACGGTTGTTGGCTCGCTTTTTTTCAAAAATATAAAGTCTGGCTACTCGGATAAGTTTTGAATGGTATCTAATTATTTTGTGGGTGCGTTCAAAATTTTTTACGATGCCGATCGAGCTTTGAGGAACGATCGCCAATTCTCCGGCTGGTCGATCGCTTCTGGAACGACGATGCTAAATTTAATCACTTGACGAGCGGCTGTTAAGGGTTCTTCAAATTCTGGCATTGTAAAATAGCGAGATTTTTATTCAGTTGTTTGAGGATAAATCTCATGGTCACACTACCAGGTAGAGCCTCACCGGGGCGTCAAATCCATCGATGAATATCCCAAGATAATGTCTGCATCTAGTTTAAGTCGTTGCAGGCGAGATTTGGTTTTTTGCAGTTTTTGTGATCGGCAGCGTTACTGTAAATGTACTGCCGACGCCTTCTTCACTGATCAAAGTAATTTCGCCACCGTGCAAGTCCACGCATTTTTTAACAATGCTCAGCCCCAGTCCAGTACCAGGAATGCGACCGACATTTTTAGCCCGGTAAAATGAATCAAACAGCCGTCCTTGGTCTGCGATAGGTATGCCAATTCCTGCATCCTGTACTGAAAAAATAGCCTCCGTTTCAGTAAGTTGTAATTCAAAAATTACTTCGGTATTTGGGGGAGAATACTTAATAGCATTGGACAGCAAATTGCCCAGAATTCGCCTGAGCAAGCTTACCTCCAAACACGCCATCGCGGATTGATGGTGATTGACAAAAATCAGCGTCACCCGCTCATTTTCATGTTTCAACTTCAGGCTGCTCTGAAATTCCTCTACCAACTCATTACACAACTTTGCTAAGTCTATCGGTAGCAAGCAAAAACCTGTTTTTCCCGACTCAACACGCCCCAGCAGCAAAACATCATCTAATAACAAATCTATGCCTTTTGCAGCTGCTTGAGTTTTGTCTAGAAGTTCTTGTGTTTTCTCCTCTGTTAATGTTAACTTGTACTTGCTAAGAAGTTGTGTAGTGCCGATGATGAAATTCAAAGGATTGCGAACGTCATGGGCAATCATGTACAGCAAAGATGTTTTCATCTCATTGAGTTCTTGGGCTGTTTGCAAAGTGCGATCGAGTTGGTCGTGAGACAATTTGAGAGTTAAAGACAACTGGCGCGATCGCAGCAAAATCTCCACCCGCGCTTGCAATTCTATCTTCTCGATCGGAGCGATAATCAAATCGTCAATACTTTGCCAAATAAATTGTGTTGCCATCCCTACATCCGAGCGGGATGTAATCAAAAGAAAAGGCAAGCATACCGGGTGTTCTGCCTCTTTTTGGGCGGCAACCCATTGCCAGTGGCGTTTCAGGGAAATACCGTCAATTATCGCCAGGTCAAAAGATTGATTAAATGGTAAAAACTCCTCACTATTTTCGGTTGAGTTGGGCAGCAATACCTCATAATAAACTGCTAGCCATTCTAATAACAATCGGCGATTTTCTTTTTGTTCGACAAGCAATAAAATTTGACTCACGCAGATTCTCCTAGCAAGCTGTGAACAATTCCCAGCAAATCTCTAACTATCAAAGGTTTTACCAACATATTCCGAGCCCCGTGGCAGAGGCTTTCGTGCTGAATGGCAGCGCTTTGTTTGGGCGAGAGTATCAGAAAAGGGATTTGGTGATTTCGCAGTTGTTCGCAGCAGTCCCAAATCCGGCGATCGAAACCAGAAATATCTACTAAAGCCATCCCGATCCTAGCAGGCTGACTGATAGCTTGTGCAACATCTTCATAGTTATAAGCCGCGATCATCTGGTATCCTTCTTTATTGAGAAATTGTGCTAATAGTTCCAAGTTTCGCTGATTGCGGTCTACGGCTAAAATTATTGAGTTGCCAGTCATTTATCAGCTTCCTGTGAATACGGGTTATACCATTTTAGATTTTAGATTGTAGATTTGAGATTTTAGAATGGGGAGTGAGTGATTATATATGGGTTGGGAGGTAGCCTCAAGTTGGATTCTTTTTTTATCTGGTATTAGCTTACTTTTCGGCGAGGGATTACATAGGTTTTCAGTTGAGTCAAATACAGTAGGGGTACAGGACACGGCCACGTGCCCTGTGCCCCTACTGTATTTCATAGAATTGAAAACTACACTACGATAAAAGTCTAAAAATACACAAATTTACCAATATATTTAAGTTTTCCAGAACTTAGGCTAGTGGTGAGGTGCGCGGTGCGCCCCCTACAGCTAGTGGTGAGGTGCGCGGTGCGCCCCCTACTTATTAGTAGATTCACGACTGCAAAATTAGCTGCACTTGCCCAGAAACAGCAGGAGAAGCCCCGATTCAATCTTCGTCCGGTTCCCCCTCAATCCACACCGGCGCCGAACTCAAAATGCCGCGCAGCCCCCGTATCGGTTTGCTGACTTTGATGCCGTAGCGAGTAATCTCGAGTTCTCGCAAAGTTCTCTCGAAATTGCTGACTCGTTTTTTAATTACTCCGATCCCCTTGCGGATTTCTGTCCTATTATGCAGTTGGCGTTCCAGATAGCGTATAAACAGAAGATTATCCGCCAAATAGCTAATTCCGATCTCGGTCAGCCGAAAATCTCCGCTAATAGCTTCTACCTCATTAATCAAAATAACGGTGACTCCCATATTCTTCAGATACTTACACAAAGCGTGCAAATTGTTCACCAAATCTTGCCCCTGCATCGAAAGCTGATAGCCAGAAATACTGTCAATCATCACAATCCGCGTCTTTTCCTGTTCCACTTCCTGCCGTACCATACAGGCAAACTGATCCGGCGAGTACAGCAAAGGTTCCACGGGTATCACCGAAAGACTTCCTTGCCCTATCATCGCCCCAACCGGGATGTTAACTGATTCGCAGCGCTGCAACAGAGTAGAAGTTGACTCCTCAAAAATGTAAACTACCGATCGCTCCCCCCTTCCTGCAGCTTCCTTCATAAACTGAATGCCCACCGTGGTTTTACCCACGCCGCTAGGCCCGCTAATCACCGTCACAGTCCCCCGTTCCAGTCCCCCGTGCAGTAATTCGTCGATTTCTGGAACCCCAGAAGAAATCGCTTCCGCAACAAAATCCTGTTGAAAGTTGTCCGGCAGCAGTCGCGGAAATACTTCCATACCAGCCTGAGTCAGGCGCAGCGAATGGCGGCCGCTGCGGAAGTTGGAGCCTCGCAGCTTGGTGACAGACAGGGCGCGTCCTTCAGGGCGCAGTTCCAAGTAAATTACTCCGTCGCTGATGAATTGCAAATCGTCATCGGGAGCACTTGAAGTGCCTTCTGAAGTGAACACCACCGTCGCCCCCCCTTCCACCAAAAACCGCAGAAAAGACAAAACTTGCTTGCGAAACTGAAACTCATCCGCAGCTAAGTAGCGAAATTGAGTGATCGCGTCCAAAAACACCCGTTGTGGCTTGACAGCTTGAACTCGCTCGATAATCTTTTGTGTAGTCGGTTCTCGCTCCACCTCGGAGGGGGAGAAAATGTCATAAGTCTGAACTTGGGTAAAAAATTCTGACGATGGGCTCAAATCGAGAAACGCCATCGCTTCCATATCAAAACCGAGACTTGCGGCATTGGCGCGCAATTGCGCTTCCGGTTCTCCTAAAGTAATAAACAGGGGCGTTTCTCCCAGAGCCACACCTGCTGCCAAAAAGTGAAAGCCCAGTGTAGTCTTGCCAGTACCCGGGCCGCCGCGCACCAGATAAGAGCGTTGAGGAATTAGGCCACCGCCAATCACTTCGTTGAGACCGGTAATTCCCATAGAAATTCGGTTTTGAGACATTTGTTTCTTCATGTTTTGAATATCGGGCCCGTATTAATATTTAATGGTTTTAGGCAGTGTTTTGATAATTTTTTTTAGCGGGCGTCTGATAACCTTCATGAAATCTTTTTCTACCGAAAATTACGTAAGCACACAAGAATTAGAAAGTATTGTCGGCACTGCTGGCATCTGTCGCTGGCAAGATACAGAGCCATTTTGGCAAGAACGGGTAGAAAAAGCAGTTGCCCCCCACACGAAAATAGATTGTACTGTTTACCCGAATACTCAGGAAGAACTGGCGGCTGTCATTGCTTGGGCTGGGCAAAATCGCTGTGCAGTCTTGCCTTGTGGCAGCGGCAGCAAACTTGATTGGGGTGGTTTAGTTAAATTAGACTCCGATCCCCCCCAGCCCAGGGCGGGCACGGGGGCACCGCCCCTACAAAGGGGGGAGCAAGATGTTGTCAAAGTGGGTCTTTTTAAGGGGGATTTAAGGGTATCTCGTGATGCAGCGGGGCTTGTGGCTGTCAGCACTTCGCGCCTCAATCGGCTTGTAGAACACGCTGTGGGCGATTTAACTGTGACGGCAGAAGCCGGGATGAAGTTTGCGGATTTGCAGCAAATTTTAGCTGCTGCAGGTCAATTTTTGCCGATCGATCCAGCATATCCGCAAGAGGTAACTTTGGGCGGCATTGTCGCTACTGCTGATGCGGGTTCCTTGCGGCATCGCTATCGCGGGGTGCGCGATTTGCTGTTGGGAATTACCTTTGTGCGATCGGACGGTAAAATTGCGGTAGCCGGGGGTCGAGTTGTTAAAAATGTCGCCGGCTACGACTTGATGAAACTGTTTACTGGTGCTTACGGCACATTGGGGGTCATTTCTCAAGTAACTTTCCGAGTTTATCCGCTGCCTGAATCATCGGGAACCGTAGTGCTGACAGGGGAAACTAATGCTTTGTCCCAAACGGCTCAAATCTTATTATCCTCTGCTTTGACACCGACAGCCGTTGATTTGCTGTCACCTGAATTAGTCGCAAAATTAGGCTTAGGAAAGGGCACGGGATTAATCGTCAGATTTCAAAGTATCGCAGAAAGTGTTAAACAACAATCAGCCCGCTTGCTGGAAGTTGGCGAAAAATTGGGTTTGCAAGGCACTAGCTGCTGCGAAAATGATGAGCATCAGTTATGGCAAAGATTGCCAGAAACAATGTGGGATTCTGGCACAAAGTCGGCAATTATTTGCAAAATAGGAATCAGACCGTCGGAAGCTGTAACGGCTATTAACGAATTGCCGGTACAGGACGCTTGGATTCATGCAGGCAGCGGTTTGGGGGTTTTGCGGTTTGAGAATGCGACGGCGGACAGGTTGTTGCAGGTACGCAGAGGGTGCGAAGCGAAAGGCGGTTTTCTGAGTGTTTTAGCAGCGCCGACCGACATCAAGCAACAGTTAGATGTTTGGGGCTATACTGGAAGTGCGATCGATTTAATGCGCCGGATTAAACAGCAGTTTGACCCGGAAAATATTTTGAGCCCCCATCGTTTTATAAGCGGTATTGTAAAACTTCATTGAGTTTATAAGCAATAATGGTATTATATTGTTGTGAGTGTTGAATAAGGAATACGCATAGCCCAAAAAACGCAAGTCTCAAATGCAACTAACAGAGAGGCACATCATTAAATCAACGGAACACCGTTTCGCCCAAATAGACGAACTAGCTTTCAAGTCCAAAAACCTCTACAATGCCGCCAATTACGTCATTCGTCAGAGTTTTATTTATGGGTGGGGCTATGTCAATTACAACGAAATGAACCGATTGATGAAGTCTCACGAAGCATATAAGGCTTTGCCTGCTAAAGTAAGTCAGCAAATCTTGATGGTGCTAGACAAGAATTGGAAATCGTTTTTTGAAACCGTTAAAGCTTACAAAGCTGACTCTTCAAAATTCACGGGTCGCCCAAAATTGCCAAAGTACAAAGATAAGACTAAAGGGCGAAATCTTCTCGTCTACACGATTCAAGCAATTAGCAGCAAACAGTTGAAGAAAGGAATCATTAAACTTTCCGGCACTGAACTTTCAATTAAAACCCAAGTCAATCCCAACCAGATTTGTCAAGTTAGACTGGTTCCGAAATGTGATTCCTATGTAATTGAGGTGATTTATGATGCTTGTACTGAGCGTAGTCGAAGTGAACCGGAGTCCACCCTTGGCAATGCCAACTCTGTAGCTAGTATTGATTTGGGACTGGATAATTTAGTGGCGTTAACTTCAAATCAGCCGGGATTTATCCCTTTGTTGATTAACGGGCGACCATTAAAATCGATTAACCAGTTCTATAACAAACGCAAATCCCGATTACAATCCCAGTTAAAAGGGAATCGTCAAACCTCACCCAGGATTCAGCGATTAACTCGCTGTCGCAATCAGAAAGTTGATAATTACTTGCATCATGCTAGTCGTGTGATTGTTGCGATTTTAAATACAAAACAAATTGGGACGCTAGTAATTGGCAAGAATGCACAGTGGAAAACTGAAATTGATCTAGGGAAGCAAACCAACCAAAACTTTGTTAGTATTCCTCACTCTCGATTAATTGAAATGTTGGAGTACAAAGCTCGGTTGGTGGGAATCACAGTAATTGTGCAGGAAGAATCCTACACATCGCGGGCAAACTTCGTGGGTCTAGACCCAATCCCTGTCTACGGGAAAACAGAAAAAGAGCCAATGTTTACTGGTAAGCGTATTAAGCGAGGTTTGTACAAAACATCGACTGGTCAGTTAATTAATTCTGATATCAACGCTTCGTACAACATCCTCAGAAAAGCAATCCCAAATGCCTTCAGCGATGGGATAGGGAGCTGCGTAGTTCAGCCGAGGCGGGTTAATCCGCTCAAAGTAAAAGTGAAGGGGGAGGGACTTGAAGCCTCCCATGCCTATAAATGACTATACTTTTACCAGCTATTTAGTTTAAAGTTTGTAGTCAGGACTTGATTCGTTCAGGACTTCTGTAAAAAGTGGTTTTACACGCTACTTCTAGCGGAATTTTTCGCGCGGCAAACCTACAGATAAAGCTTCTGCCTAAATTCCATTAAACTGACTAAAGTTCTGGGTACGAAGAAAAACAATTAGGTAATATATATATGCAAACTTCAGAAAAATCTCAAGTTCCCAGCGACGATTTAAGACCTGCCAAAGAAAGCAATTTTCTAGCACAAAATCCCCACTTACAAACCCTCGAAATCCCCGGTTTCGACGCCAACAATCCGCCCGATCCGAAATTAATCGATACTTGCGTACACTGCGGCTTTTGTTTGTCAACTTGTCCAAGTTATCGCGTACTCGGCAAAGAAATGGATTCGCCCAGAGGCCGCATTTATTTAATGGATGCAATCAACGAAGGCGACGCACCATTAAACGAAGCAACCTCCCAGCATTTTGATACTTGTTTGGGCTGTTTAGCCTGCGTTACAACTTGCCCTTCTGGAGTTCAATACGACAAATTAATTTCCGCAACGCGCCACCAAGTTACTAGAAATCAGGAACGCACTTTTTCGGACAATGTAATTCGCACTCTGATTTTTAATCTTTTCCCTTATCCTCACAGATTGCGACCTTTGCTTGCACCGCTGTTTATTTATCAAAAATTAGGACTGCCAAAACTTGTCCGCAAAACAGGTTTGCTGAAAAAAGTATTTCCCCGCTTGGCTGCGATGGAATCAATTTTGCCGAAAGTTACTGTCGATTCTTTCCGGGATAATTTACCAGAGGTAATTCCGGCAGAAGGGGAGAAACGCTATCGAGTCGGCGTGATTTTAGGCTGTGTCCAGCGGCTGTTATTTTCGCCAGTTAATGAAGCTACTGTGCGTGTTTTGACGGCTAACGGTTGCGAGGTTGTGGTTCCTAAAAGTCAGGGATGCTGTGCTGCTTTGCCGGAACACCAAGGCCAAGCGGAACAGGCGAAAGCTTTGGCGAGACAAATGATTGATAGCTTTGAAAATACGGGTGTTGATTTTGTGATTATCAACGCTGCTGGCTGCGGCCATACTTTGAAAGAATACGGTCATATTTTAGCAGATGACCCTGATTATCGGGAGAAAGCTGAAAAATTTGCTGTTAATGTTAAGGACGTGCAAGAGTTTTTAGCAAGTGCGGGAATTACGGCGAAACTTAATCCTTTGATTGATGGAGATTTGACAATTGTTTATCAGGATGCTTGTCATTTGTTGCACGGGCAAAAGATTAGTTTGCAGCCGCGTCAGTTGCTGCAACAAATCCCTGGGGTGAAGTTAAAAGAGCCTGTGGATGCGGCTTTGTGCTGCGGGAGTGCGGGAGTTTACAATATGCTTCAGCCGGAGATTGCTGATGAATTAGGAGTGCAAAAGGTGGAGAATTTGCTGAATACTGGGGCGGAGTTAATTGCTTCTTCTAATCCGGGTTGTTCTTTGCAAATTAAGAAGCATTTGGAGTTGCAGGGAAAGGAAGTTACTTTAATGCACCCTATTGAGCTTTTGGATTATTCGATTCGCGGGGTGAAGTTGCAGAGGCATTAGTTTGCTGGGGCGGGCGGTGCCGGCCCTATTTTCGCTGCTGAATGAGATTTTTTTTTTGATGAACCGCTGTATTGAGAAAGATCGCACTTTGGGCTGCTGTTCTAGCGGAAAGACTGCGATCGATGGGTATTGACGCGGAATAATTGTAGACTTGATTGGGGCAAAGGGCGATCGCACTTTTAAATTTTAGCAAAAGTGCGATCGGCATAATAACTAATGACTAATGACTAATGACTAATGACTATTTCCCCTCTTCTAACCTCAAAAAATGCACCTGTCCCGAAGCTTCCGCCACTACGATTGTCACCCCATCAGGTGCAATAGCGCAAGCTTTCAAAGCACTATCTCCCCTGAAACTAGCAATTACTTCTCGACTTAACAAATCCCAAACTTTGAGAGTATTATCGTCCGAAACAGAAATTGCCTTTGTTCCCATAGTCGCCACAGATGTTACCGCATCAGCATGACCTACCAAAGTAAAAACTTCTTTTCTACTTGACAAATCCCAAACTTTCAAATTGTGTTCCCGCCCGCCAGAAATCGCCCATTTGCCATCCGCCGTAACTGCCACAGCATTCACAAAACTCTCATGACCTTTGAGAGTGAAAAGTAGATTTTTGACGGCTAAATTCCATAAATTTGCCAAAATATTCTTTTCTTTTCCCAAACTCCAAATTTTCAGAGTTTGGTCGCCGGAAGCCGAAATAACCCGCTTGCTGTCGGGAGTAACTGCCACAGCTTTTATCCCGTCCTCATGACCTGAAAAAGTAAAAAGTTCCTCTCCTGTTTCTAAACTCCAAACTTTAATAGTTTTGTCTCCCGAACCGGAAATCGCCATCGTTCCGTCCGCAGTCACTGCCACAGAATTTACCCAGTCTGTATGACCAGTGAAAGTAAAGATTTCTTTTCCGGTTTCTAGACTCCAAACTTTCACAGTTTTGTCGCCGGAACCCGAAACTATTTGCTTGCTATCCGGTGTTATTGCGATCGCTTTTACCCAATCTTGGTGTCCAGAAATAGTAAAAATTTCCTGTCCGTTTTTGAGATTCCAGACTTTAATGCTGTTGTCTCCTGAACCGGAAATCGCTTTCGTACCGTCCGCCGTCACTGCTACAGCATTTACCCAGTCATCGTGACCTGCAAATGATAAATTTTCTTTGCCTCTTTCTAAGTGCCAAACTTTGAGAGTTTTGTCAGAGGAACCAGAAACTATCCGCTTGCCGTCGGGGGTAACAGCCACAGCATTCACTGGGGCGATGTGATTGGTAAAAGTGAAAAGTTCTTCTTTTGTTTCCAGATTCCAAACTTTCAGCGTTTTATCACCGGAAGCCGAAATGACCCGTTTGCCGTCGGGACTGACTGCCACAGCTTGAACGAAACTGCTGTGTTTTCCTAAAGTGAAAAGTTGCTTTCTTTCTGACAAACTCCAGACTTGAACTGTTCCGTCGTAACTGCCGGAAATTATGAGTTCGCCGTCGGGAGTAACTGCTACACTTTTTACCCAGTCTTCATGACCCGTGAGAGTAAAAACTTCTTTTCCAGTTTCTAGGTTCCAGACTTTCATGCTGTTGTCTCCCGACCCGGAAATCAACCGTTTGCTATCATGAGTTACGGCTACGGACTGGACAAAACTGCTGTGACCTTTGAAGTTAAAAATTACTTCTCTGCTTGTCAAATCCCAAACTTTAATACTGCCATCCCAAGAACCTGAAATTACTCGCTTGCCGTCAGGAGTTACTGCTACTGCTTCTACGGCAAAAGTATCGCCTGCAAAGGTAAATATTTCTGTCCCTGTTTCTAAATCCCAAATTTTAATTGTATTGTCCCAAGAACCGGAAATTACTTTAGTGCCGTCGGGGGTGACAGCTACAGCATTGACGTAGGTAAGATGACCTTTGAGGGTGGCAAGTTCTTCTCCTGTTTCTAAGTGCCAAATTTTGAGATTGTGGTCAGAGGAGGCAGAAATTGCCCGCTTGCCGTCGGCGGTGATTGCTACAGCTTGTACCCAGTCTGTATGTCCGGTGAGGGTACGCAACAATCTCCCGCCAGGAGGGGTAAAGCTGGGCGTTAGCGGTCGCATCCAGGGGGTTGTTTGGTGTTGTGCCTGTGCTAGCATTGCTTGAATTTCTGGACTTTCAAAGCGCATCAAGCGGGCTATTAGTTGGGTGGCTAGTTGGCTTTTATCTGTGGCTAGAATGTGGGCAGACAACCGAATTGCTTCTTGGATTAATTTGAGTTGGTCGGCTTTTTTCTCTGAGATAATATCGGGACTTGTTGCTAAATCGTAATCTTCTATGAGCGCCTGTACTCCCGATGCTGACAGCTTGGCTTTAATAAAGTTGTAATCTGTTAGTAAGCTGTATAATTTTTCGCAGTCTGAATTCGCTGCTAGCTGACTTGGCAGGATTTCCAGGTAGTGCGTCTGTTCTGCGGGCTCCATTTTATCCAGCCCTTGTTTAAACTCGGTCATAAATTTACGGATGTGTTTTTTAAATGTATGCGATCGCTAGCTGTACCCTACCGAAAAGCCGATCGAGAATCTTTTCTCTTGACTTAGCATGACATATTTGAATGCTATGTGCTACGGGCTTGCTGTCCTTGGTTTGGTGATGGTTCGATGAATTGCTTGTTTTTTAGTCGGAGTCTGCTTTGAGAATTTTCAAGCAGTGCGATTACAATAAATCGTCGCTAATATAATTAAACTCAGCAACGCCCAATTTACCGATCAATTGACAAAAGCTCACATATATCGTTGCTTTTCTTAACATAGCTGGTGTTTGGGCGATGATGGTCGATCGATCAGCACTGTCAATCGATTTTAGATTTTAGATTTTAGATTTTAGATTTTAGATTTTAGAGTTTGCCCCACGGATAAATTCGGGGGGCAAGTTTCTCGGAGACAAGTTTTTTATTTCTGGACGGATGAATCCGGGGGCTTGTATCCTGGATGCTTTCGGTCAAAGCTAAAAAATTTCAGGTATCGTAATCCTATTTAAAGTGCGAAAAAGACCTTTTATAACGAAATATGATGGCGGATGCTCTAATTTTCTGTCAAGTCGGCCGCATCAGCGAGGCAGATGTCCCCCCTGGTTGGGTTTCGTACCAGGGCGGCATCTGCAATCTGTTTCACCCAAAGCTCTCAGAAAGCTTTGCAGGTGCGCCCCCTTCCTCTAAAATATAGAAAAGGACTTGCACTCTTAAACCAGGTTTCTAGACAAAATCATTGGTTTGACCGCTAGGTACGTAGGAAGAAACCGGGTTTCTGACTCCATAGCGCGCAAGTCACGATCGCAAATAAAGCAGTATTGACTTTAGAGACAAATTTCATGGATGTTATCGAGTTTTTCGAGTTAAGTGCAGGCAAATGGTTTTCTCAGCGTACCGTACACAATCTCAATTCTGGGGAATTGCAGGCCGGTAAATCCGACCTCAAAATAGAACTACTGACAGCTAGCGATGCAGCAGTCGTCAAACTTTGCCAACAACACTCGATTAACCCGGCTTCAACTGGGCTAACCAGCGTTCGGATTAGTTGGGACGGTATTCCCGATCGCGACAAAGCTAAACAAATCGGTTCTACAATACTAGCGATCGTACCAAATCCCGACAATCCAAGCGAAGGTAAAGTGTTGCAAGACAAGGGTAATAGTCGCTACGTGATGGGCGACGACGTGCTGACATTGATTACAGAATCAGACACCCTCCATGCCGAAGAAAGGCTGTGGTATCTCATGCCCAATTTGCGGCTGCGGACTAGCTTTGTTAAACAAGCTAACGGTACGGAACAAGCTTCTTTTTGTTCGGAAATTCGGATGGGAGTAACTGCCCCAAGCGAAAAGTGAAAAATAACTATCTAGTACGCAAAGTTTACACTCTATTTCTGTTTTCTCCCTTCTTTCTTCGGCCTTCTTTGGCAATCGCTTTTAACTTGGTATGAAAATCAGTGTGTTTGACAACTGGGAATGATTTTGCCACAGGTTTGTCCGCTAATTTTTGCTCGGCTTCGGCTCGATCGGCGAGGGCGGTAACAGCCACATCTTCATATACAACAAATTCTGTATTTTCTTTTGTGCGATCGTCGGCTGCGGGCAATTTTCCTGTTTCCTCTGCCTCTGTGTTTGGGACTTCTGCATGAAGCGCCACATCAAGTTGCGCCTCTGATATCCCAAGCAAATCTAACTCTGCGGCAGTTACTTTGGATTCCGGGTCCGATAAAAGTATATCTTCCTGTGGTAGTTGAGCAGCATTTTCCCCGGTTAAATTTTGAGGAAAATTATTGCATACCAAGCGTTCAAACTCGCGATTGAAATGATAGAGAGGTTGACCTATCCGATGCCACATACTCAATAGCTGTCCCACAGAAACAGCCTTGTAGCGGCCTTGGTAAAGCGCTTCAACCACTGCTAAACGCAGCCAATAGCCGGGATACTTGGTCAGCCATTCACCCGCCAATTTCTCGGCTTTTTTGCCACCTAGGTCAAAACCGTAGTGAACCAGCAGAGCCGCTGCTTGTGCAGATATTGCGGTCACTTCTGTCATTTGTTGACTGTTATCTGTTGACTGTTATCTGTTGACTGTTATCTGTTGACTGTTATCTGTTGACTGTTGACTGTTGGTTCCAAATTCCCAATGACCAATGCCCAATTAGCAAATTGAATTAATCGGATAAACGCACCCCTCCTTCTACAGTTCGCGCGTCCCCGGAAAAAGGTTCGGGAGTCCCATTCCAGTTGAAGTCGCTAACTCTAAAAGTCAGGCTGCCGACTTGACGCTCAGGATTAAAACGCAAAATGATTGCGTAGCTGCGGCGACTGTATTCTAAAGTGTAATTCGTACTGATTGTTTCCCCGCTTTCTAAATTAATAGCACTTTGAAATCCAACTCGAAAGCCTCCGTAAACTTGCTGGACAAGTCCAAAAGACAGGACTCTCAAATCTACTAAGCGATCGAATAAAAACGGCGATATACCGTCCCGTCCCACCTGGGTATAAGTCACGTTAAACCCAGTGTAATCGAGGAAAGGGCGGGAGAAATGGCCGAACTGCCCTTGAATGCCGACGCTGCCGGCGAGCGAATTTTGTCTGTCGCCACTGCTGTAATAAGTTCCAACCCCCCGGAGTCCCAAGGCCAGTTGCAAGAAAGGAACCACCGGCGTCCGCGTATACCTCAAACCCTGGGTGGGAGTGCGAGGCAGCGGTTCGCCCTCCCACAGGTTGAAACCGCGACTCAAGGCAAAGCTGAGCTGGGAACGCCCCAGATCGACGCGGTTGTTTTCCCGCACTGGTTCGAGCAAGTCTGCTTGATCGGTGTCAGCATTGATAAATTGATACCCAGCTTGGTAGCTGAGATTGATGCCCGTGCCTCCGAGTGGGATGACTGGGGAAGTCAGGACTGCCCCCAGGCTGCTCTGCACGGTTTGATAGCCCAGAGAACCGTTGAACAGTCGATCGCGATAACTGTATTCTGCTGCCAGAGTGTGAGTGCCGATCAACTGTCGCAGGCGCAAATTCCCCCGAAAGCTGTCTTCCGGCAAATTGGGGAAATCTTCAAAACTCAGAAATATTGCCGATCCGTCCAGGCTGGTGCGCGGGCCGAGACTAGCGCGTAACCTCGCTTTCAGCCCGTAGCTGTCGGGAGAAAATGGATTACCGCCGTTCTCTGCCACGAGCCGCTGGAGGTAAATTTGGGGCGTCAGGGTCAGCCGCACCGGCCCGTTCTGCAACACCTCAAAACCGCACTCGGCATACAAACCGCCTCTGTCCCCCCCGTCGTAGCCAAAGGTCAAACATGGGCCGTTTTGCTGCCGGCTGTCAAACACTTGCCTGCGGGGATACACGGGTATTTTGACGCGGTTGTCGAACACCAAGCGGGGTTTAGTTGTGACTAATTCCTCTGCCGTGGGCGAAATCCTTCTAATCGTCGCCGTCCGGGCCCTGTATTCAAATTCCGGCGGGGAAAACGGGTCGTTAGTAAGCCGAATGTTGGTTGCTACCCTCGCGCCGTCTGGCAGGAGTTCGATGCGTTCTGCTTCAAAGCGGATGCGGTTGACGGCACCGACCACTTGGGGGGCTGCTAGCTGTCCGCCTCCGCCGATAGTCACTGTAGCAGCGCCGGGGGATTTGACTCCGCGCAGGGGCTGCTGGCTGGTAATTCGATCGCTCAGAGGCTGTTCAAGAATCGTCCCGGCACTGATATCTGTCGGCAGTGTGGGAGTCAATTCGCTACCTGCTGCGGGCAGGAATATTTCGCCCCTGGCTTGTTCGACTGCGCCGCTGTTGAGGCCGAGATTGAACTCCATCCGCTGACCGCGCACTACTTGTTGGCCGCGGGTATAGGCGACATTGCCGGATGCTACCACTTGGCGGGTGACTAAGTTGACGATCGCTCGATCGGCATCAATCACAGTTTGCCGGAACCGCACAACGACATTACCAACTGCCGTGACAATTTGCTGCTTGTCGTCGAATTCTTGGCTGTCAGCTTTAACTTCGATAGTATCGGCCGGACTCACCGGAAAAGGCACGGTTCGCCCAGAAGGGGCGGTGCGGACTCCCGGCGGCGCGGCTGGTTTAGGTTTCGGTGTCGGGGCAGCGGGGGTTCTGGGTGCGGGGGCAGTTCCTGGTGTGGGAATGTCGAACTGCTGTTGCCCGCTGGGTGCTGGTTCTAGCGCGGGTTCTGGAACGGGAATCTCCGCAGGTTCGGGAGAGTTATCTTCTAACTGCCGGCCTTGGGCCTGATACCAACTTTCCTGCTTTCGGACAACATTCCCCTCCTGTTGTTTCTGGGCCTCTGCGGTTCGTTTTCGATTGCGAATGGCAACGGCATTTTCTACCGAACCCAATGGGTAAGCCGTAAACGAGGAATCTTTCGGAGTTTCCGCAGTTTCGGGTTCTCTCACAGGGGCCTGACGCTGAAATCCCACCACTGCCTCGCCGCTTTCCACTGCAGCTAAGGGGTCGGCGATTTCTGGAAGCTGGTCGGTGGCTGGGGTGGTGCCCCGGAGTGGGGCTGCGGGTTCTTCTGGGGCCGGTGTGGGTTCTGGCTGAACGATATCTGGGCTTGGTTCCGGTATTTCTGTGGGGTTGCGGAGGGTGTCTCCATCGCCGGCCGCGACAGTGAGGGCGACTTTTTTTGGTTTTGCGATGTAGATGATGCCAGGGGGTTCTGGCGGCGGTACCGGATAGGGCATAGTTACAACAGGTAAGTCATCCGATTTTAGATTTTAGATTTTAGATTTTAGATTTTATAGGGTGCAAATTATTGAAAATTTTGCATCTAGAAGGCAACTGTTTAAACATTAATCTGATATCTAAAATTCCCCGTGGCTTTGGCGCGCCGGAATAGGGCTGCTTTCAGAAGTTGCTTTCGCCACAAGATAACCTCGCTGGCGGTGCGAGGTCAAGTTTTGTCCGACTAATTTTCGCGGGTTTGTCGGCTGTTGCAGGGGCTGCGGTGGCGCGCCCCTACTCTGCGGGCGAGATAACTTGTTTATTCCATGTCTCTGCGGTTGGGGTTCCGGGCTGGGTCATTGGACAAAAATCCAAATACAAACAGGGAAACAAAAAATAGGACAACTACATTAACTACGATTTTGAGGGTTAGCACTGTGGGAGTCTCCAAAGATGGCATAATACTGAGCTGATTTGCTGCTGTTGCGGCAACTTTTTTATCATAAGCTAAAGATTAGTCAATTTTATCTTTGCTTTTGAGGATTTTGGGCAAGTTGATTTTTGCCCAATTCCATAGTTGCTCGGCGATGTTTTCTAGCCGCAGCATAACTCGATCGAGCCATTCGAGCACTTGTTCTAGGGGGTGCTTAATGTATCCCATCGATTCTGCTTTTGTTTCTAAGTAGTCGTCTTCTGCTGGGACGCCTGCGCTGGGATTTTTGGCTTCTGCTGTGGCGGGGGTTGCGGCGGTGTATCTGCTAGTTTGGGCGGTGATTGCTGGAGAGTGGTTGTTTTGTCGGGTGTTCGGGTTTGTGTTTTTTGGCACTTGGGTTTCCTGTGCACGCCCTGGGGTTGATTCTGCTGCGAGTGCAGAGCTATTTTTTTGAGTAACTGCTAAATCAGATAAATCAGATGCTGTTTGGGGTTGACTTGTTGGGCTTTTTGTCAGCAAGCTCTGTTTTAGCTGCCCCAGCAGGCGGTGAAGTGCTTCGGGGTACGGGGATATTGAGACTGCGGTCGATCGACCTTCTGACAATTCTCCTAATTCTGCAATTTTTTGCTTGACTTTTGGACTGCTTTGTGATATTAGGGGCGCGGAACTTTCCTCTATTAAATGCTGCGGTGCTGGTTCCCCAAATAAGTCTTGCCAATTCAGCCACGGTCGATCGACCTCTGGGCTTATTTGCGTGTTTTCTTGTTCTTGTCGCTGTTTCAAATAATACTGAATGGCGACGGATTTCTCCGTATTATCACTCGCTGCCGTTTCTTTGCCCAGGAGGTGGTCTACTGACGACCAAATCACTTGTTCGATGTTTCGAGCGTATTTTTCGAGGATGTCGCGGGCGGACAAATCTAAATTAGTTTCGTTGCCCGATGTGCCAATTTTGACTCCGGGGTTTTCTGTGGGTGCGGGGGTTGTTTTTACCGAGGGGGGGAGGGTAAATTCTTCGAGGTTGACGGCGGCGCGATCGAGTAATGTAACAAAGGAGAGAGGAGTAGGGGGTCGATCGAACTTGCTGTTAAAATTAGTTTCTAGTTTTGGGGTATTGTGGTCGATCGAATTCGATGCCGCAATTGACTGCTGTACGGTTTTTGCTTCAATCTGCGCGCGGGCTTTTTGGACTAGGATGGCATTGCGGTCGATCGATTTTTTAACTGCGAGGATTGATTCTCCAAACTGATTTCTTTTCAGAGCAACCGGACTCGTCTGAAGCCATGCCATCAATTCCCAAAAACGACGCATCGGCGGCAACTGCGCTTTTTTGGCAGCCGACTCCAAACCAAGATTAAATTTTAATTCTTTTTGGGTAATTTCCCGTTGTTCGGGCCCGCAGTTTGCTACTTCCCAAGTTATGCGACCTTCGAGCATTTCCTGCTGTTCGGGCGTCAAAATATCTAATATCTGATTTTCTTTTCCGACCAATACTAAAGTGCGGGCTGGGATAAAACTGGCAATTCCTTCAACTTTCGGTTGCGGTTTTAATTGAGTTTTAGCAAGGGGGTGTTCTAAGACGGAAGTGGTTTGATAATTGGCGGTTTGTCCGCTAAAATTGATGGCCGGAGGTAAATCGTTAACAGCATTTCCCTGATTTATTAACAGCGGGAAGCTGGCTAAAGTTTTCGCAGTTTGCGACGAGTTTAGTAAATTTTCGGCTAGGTGTAAAATTTCGGCGATCGAACTTTCCTCGGAAGTTTCCCCCTGATACCAATTTTGTTGCCCATCGGCATTTTCGTCACCGCCAAATTCTTGCAGTTCCGGTAAATCTATTTTTTGACTTGATTCCCGCAACTGTCGGCCCAGCAGTCGGGAACTTTGCACCAGCAAGTAAGCTGGATAAAGCAGAATTTGGGTGGCGGTGAGAGTTGTTTCTTTAATTTGACGCCAAGTTCGATCGCAATTGTCAGCGACTTGGCGGGACTGTTTCGATATAAAATTTAATAGTCGGCTTTGGTATGGGCCGTAGTAACCGTTGGACATAAGTTTTATTCTTGAATTCAGATTTTTGATTCGCGCCGGAATTGCTGAATATTGCTGTAAAATCAAAGCGAGATATTAATCGCAGCTTCAAACCCTCTGAAACCTTTATTTCTTCGCGTCCTTTGCGTCTTCGCGGTTCAATCCGATTTTTGATTAATACACAATTCCTATTTTAGCGAAATATGAGCGCTTCTGTGTCACCTGCTAGCAATAATATTTCTGAAGTTGTCGAGAAGTTGCGCCGCCTCAGCCAAGTGGAGGTTCAGTCTGGTTGGAGGTACTGCGATTCTGACTCTGCTGTCTCTTCAGTAAATATTTGTAACAGTCCTGTTGCCGAACTTAACGACAAAGGACATATTGCTTGGCCGTCGGGGAAGCAAGTTTTATATTTGGGCCAGCAATTTGTAATTCCTGACAATTTGCACGGCTATCCTGTGGTTGGTTTGCGGTTGCTGCTGGGTTTGACTTGGTGGGCAGAAGATGCTCAAATTTTTGTGAACGGCGAGTTAGTCGGACAGGGAGATTTATTTGATTTTGCCGATCGAGTTTTGTTGAGTTCGTCGGCCAATCCCGGAGATGAGTTTTTAGTTATTTTGCGGTTGGTAAGTCCGGGTCACGATAACGGTGCTTTAGTGCGATCGATTTGTCTGTACGAAGCTGCGGACTCTTCTTGTTTCGATCCGGGTTTTGTGGCTGCCGAATTAGAGATTTTGCAGAATTCGCTAAGTCGAAATTTAGAAAATGTAAATTCCCAGTACCTCTCCACTGAAACAATAGCAAATCGCCCTATGTTTGTCAAGGGGGAAACGCTGAAATCAGAGATTGATTTGGCGATGAATTTGATTGATTGGTCGGCTGTGGGCGATCGCGAAATGTTCGATCGATCGCTGTCGGTTTTGCGGCACAATTTATTGGGATATCTGCGGGCTTTTTTGGGGGATTTAGATGAGGGAACTGCAGAGGCCGCAGAGGGCGCAGAGGGAGGAAGAAGAGAGGAAGTTTCGGAGGTTGGAGAAAATAGCAATGCTACATCTATATATATAGGAGAAATTGGTGAACTGACATCTATATATACAGGTAAAATCTATTTGGTCGGTCACGCTCATTTAGACTTAGCTTGGCTGTGGCCTGTCTCGGAAACTTGGGAAGCGGCAAAGCGAACTTTTGAGTCGGTATTGAAATTGCAATCGGAGTTTCCCGATTTGATTTTCTGTCATTCTACTCCGGCACTTTATGCTTGGATGGAAGAGCATCAGCCGGACTTATTTGCTGCGATTAAAAAACAGGTGGCGGCGGGTTGCTGGGAAGTTGTCGGGGGGATGTGGGTAGAACCGGATTTAAACTTGATTTCCGCTGAATCAATGGTGCGGCAAGTTTTTTACGGACAGCTTTATGCAAAAGAAAAATTTGGGGAATTGATGCGGGTGGCTTGGCTACCGGATACTTTCGGTTTTGGGTGGCAATTACCTCAGATTTTGCGCGACGGTGGAGTTGATTATTTTGTGACGCAAAAGTTGCGTTGGAACGATACAACGGAATTTCCCCACGGTGCGTTTTGGTGGGAAGGGTTGGACGGTACTAAAATATTTAGTATGATGTCTCCTCCAATTGGTGAAGGCATAGAATCTGTGAAAATGGCAAGTTATGCTTTTGACTGGCAAGCTAAAACTAATTTGCAAGATGCTCTTTGGTTGCCTGGGGTTGGCGACCACGGCGGTGGCCCGACTCGTGATATGTTGGAGGTGGCGAAACGCTGGAAAATGTCGCCTTTTTTCCCAAGGTTGGAGTTTGCGAAAGCGGTTGATTATTTGTCTTTGATTGAGAGTCAGTTTTTGCCTGAAGTTACGACAACTAGGGCAGAAAGTGATGTTCCAGAATCAGACAATCAGGAGAATTTGCAGGCGCGAGAATTGTCTAACTTGTCGGCCATGAAGGATGGAAATCCTTTCACCTCAAAACTCAAAACTCTTCCCGTTTGGAAAGACGAACTTTATTTAGAATTCCACCGGGGTTGCTACACGACTCGCGCAGACCAAAAACGCCAAAACCGCCGCTGCGAAGAATTGCTCTACCAAGCGGAGTTGCTGTCTTCGCTGGCCACTATTTGTACTGGTGCGGTTTATCCGAAATCTGAGTTAGAATCAGCTTGGAAACAAATTTTGTTTAACCAATTTCACGATATTTTGCCCGGTTCTGCGATCGCCCAAGTCTATGCGGATGCTAATCTAGCCTTTGCTGAGGTCGATCGCACTTGTCGCGAAATCCTGTTAAAATCTTTGGATGCCATCTCGGCTCAGATTTCTCTGCCGAATCCTCCTGGGCCCGACGCTCAACCAATTTTGATTTTCAATACTCTCAATTGGTCGCGCTCTGAGGTTGTCGCTGTACCGCTTCCCGATTCGCCTGATTCCGCTTGGCAAATTTACGACTTGTCCCGACGGCGATTGGCTTCGCAGATTATCAAGGGCGATCGACCGCAATCGCCATCTACACTGTTATTCTGGGCAAATAATATGCCCGCCGTTGGCTACCAGGTGTTTTGGCTGTGTCGCGAAGACGCTCCAACTGTGGATAATGCGTCCGCGAGTCCAGAAACCGAAAAAAAGACAGAGTTATCAAAACTTACATACGGTATAGCACAAAAAAACACAGTTAGTCAAGAAACGCCTTTTGCAGCCGCACAAATGGTATTAGAAAATGAATTTATTCAGGCAACAGTAGATGACAAAACTGGGGATTTATCCAGCATTTGGGATAAAGTAAATAACCGAGAAGTCTTGAATGCAGCAGGCGGCAATCAACTGCAAGCATTTCAAGACAGCGGTCAATATTGGGATGCTTGGAACATCGACCCAAATTATCAAAAACATCAATTACCCGCGCCGACACTCAAAGAGATTGCTTGGGTAGAGCAGGGAGAAATACGGCAGAGTTTGCGCGTAGTCCGACAAATTGGCAAATCGGAGTTTTGTCAAGATTATATACTAGAAATAGGTTCGCCGCTGCTGAAAATCAAGACAGTGGCAGATTGGCAAGAAAAGCACGTTTTAGTAAAAGCAGCCTTTGGGTTAAATGTAGAAGCAGATTTTGCAACTTGCGAAATTCCCGGTGGTGCGATCGATCGCACCACCAAGCCGCAAACACCCGCCGAAAAAGCCAAATGGGAAGTGCCGATTTTGCGCTGGACTGATATCAGCAATGACGGTTTTGGAGTGAGTTTGCTCAATGATTGCAAATACGGTTGCGACCTTCAACCAAATCAAATTCGGCTGACATTGCTTCGGGGTTCGACTTGGCCGGATGAACAAGCAGATGTAGGAGTTTCCGAATTTACTTATGCCGTCTATCCCCACAGCGGAAATTGGCAAGATGCAGGTACTGTTCGACAGGGGTACGAGTTAAATTTACCACTGCTAGTAAAGGTGTTGCCCAAGTCGGGAGAAAATCGAAACAAGAGTTTACCCGCAGTGAGGAAGTTCTTGGATTGGTCCGCCGAAAATTTAGTGTTGATGGCTTTCAAACAATCGGAAGATGATTCTAATGTTTGGATTTTGCGGTGTTACGAGTGTCACGGTAAAGAGGCGAAGTTGGAATTAAAGAGCGATTTGGGTTTGGCGATTAGTCAGCCTGTCGATTTATTAGAACAACCCATAAATTTGCCCCAGAATTCAGACGATGGGACAAGTTTCAGAATATCACCGTGGAAAATAGCCAGTTTTGCAGTAAATTTATCATTACCAATTCAGATATAGCGGTTCTCAAAAAAAAGTGCGGTATGCCCTATGCCCTATGCCCTATGCCCTATGCCCTATGCCCTATGCCCTATGCCCTATGCCCATGAGTACCTCATCTTTCTGAGAAAGGCTATAGTACCCCATCGCAAATTTATCCCACATTTTGAGACTTTGGGAACTTAGTGCTAACAAAATTTGTCAACCTACGCCAATTAGCTCTCACAATTTTCTTCTGATCTAAAATATGCAAAATTACGCAGGCTAAAAACGTGTACCCAAGCCAAAAATGCAAACTCCTTCCTACCTCAACCAGTGCGGAATTCTGCGGAAACATATCCGGCAAAAGAATTCCGAAAAATTTCACATTGTTACTTTTGTAAGAGTTAGAAAGTAAGAAACCCGCAACCGGAACTAGCCACATAAAAACGTACAAAGTTGCGTGCAGAGCAAAATTTTTGTACCATTCCTTAGTAAACTTTGGCAGGCGTTTCGTATATTTTTTCCACCATACGCGCAGCAGAGTTAAAATCCGCCAAGTCAGCAAAGCCATTGTCAGCACTCCTACGGATTTGTGAAAATCGTAAAGGGGGCCTCGAATAAACAATTCTCCCGGCAATCGAGCCATAGACGTACCGGTAATAAACAACACTAAATAGCAAGCTGACATCACCCAGTGTAAGGACATCAGTTGTTTGAACGCAGAATTAAGTCTGGGTTTCGCAGCGGGTTGGGTAGTCACTCTTCCTTACCTCCTTAGCGTTTGCTGGACAAGATTAAGTATAAACTATAGGACTAAAGCTCGTGGTCGATTGTGCATTATAAGATTTACTTAACTTAAGTATTATAAATATTTATTAAACAGTCTAATTAATTAGATTCACGATCGTCATTCCCAACACAAAACATCGTACTTGGGTCGATCGCCTCCCAAGCAGTTTTCAGGTCGAGTATCCCCAAACCCACCGCAAAAGCTGACCCGATAATTGCCACCGCCGCCCGGTTCATCCGCAGCCTCGGCAAATATCCCCAACCGAATCCGAAGTAGGTCAGTCTCACTACTAGGTATTTGAGTGTTATCATATATACTTAAAACTATTGATTGCCGATTTTTTTTATTGTCTAGGATGCTAAAAGTACAGCCTGGGTAATTGCAGCTAAACCTGCTGGCATTGCAACTATCGGGAAATATCGTCTGCAGACCGTGTACCAGCTACAAACAAACACAGTGGTTGCATTGGGAAGCGAAAATCAGGGTGCTGGACAAGTCGTATTTTTGTTACAAGTTGTAACTTTTTTCAAACAACAGGTTTAATTTAGTTTCACAAAAAAGTTAAATTCCAGAAAGTAAAATTAATTACAGTCGAGTTAAGCTAAAAGTGTTTGCTAAAAAAAGTCATTCAAGCAGCCCCGAAACCAACTATTCTCACTTGATCGACACCGACGGCGACTTCGCGACAGCAAAACTTTCGTGCAGCCAACAAGTCGAACAAGATTGGTATGGAACTCTCTACGAGAATTTTCCGGGCATTTACTTCGTTCTAGATGCTTTGGGAAGAGTTTTTTCGCTCAATCAATTCGGTGCGTCTCGCCTCGCCTACAAATCGCAGGAATTAATTTGTCATTCAATTTTTAACATATTTTACTGCCCAGAGCAAGGCAAAATGCAGGCAGAATTTGCCGGATTGGCCCAGTCGGAAAACGGTACGTCAACTCCAAAAGTTGCCTGTTGGGAAGGCTGCTTGACTTGCAAAGATGGCAGGATTATTAGGGTAAAAGCTACCGCGCGCGCAATGCCGGCGTTAGATTGGAAAATAGAGGAAAATACTAATGGTCGTTCAATTGCCAATTTCCAACGACCGGCTGTACTGTTAGTTTGCGAAGAAATTAAGGCCGCTTCGCAGTCACCCATGCCGCCCAACCAGAGAGGAAATTGGCGCAGTCCAACTTTGGCGATCGCAAAATTAGCCAAAAGTCAACTTAAAGAACGCAATAATATAGAAGACTTCATCCGCGAAGTAACAGAAACCGCTGTCAGTATTGTCAACTGCGATCGAGCCAGTATTTGGCTGTATGGCGAAGACAAAACGCAGCTTCACTGCATCGACCTTTACCAACAAAATACTAAACTCCATTCCGTACAAATCATCCTCACTGCAGCCGACTGTCCGGCTTATTTTCAAGCTTTAAAATCGGCAAGTGTGATCGCAACTGTGGCCGCAGAAAATGACCCCAGAACGCGAGAACTTGTCGGTCTTTATTTCGTCGATAAGAGCACGACTTCCCTGTTAAACGTACCGATTGTGCTAGCAGGTCAAAGGTTGGGAATAGTCAGCGCCGAACGCCAGGGTTCCGACGGTGATTGGACGGAAGAAGAACACGAATTTACCCAAATATTAGCAGATTTTGTGTCCTCAAGTTTGTCAGCTAGCGAAAAGTTAAAATTAGAAGCAATGCGGCACGAACAGCAGCAAAACTTGCTGACCCAATACTACGATCAACTAGAAGAAAGAGTAGAAAGACGCACTGCTGAACTCAAAAAAGCTAATCACAAACTGCAAAAAGAAATAATTAAAAGAAAACAAGCAGAAGCCGAACTACGCCTGCAGCAACAAGAACAGCAAATTATTTTTGATTCCGTGCCGGCGATGATTTGGCTCAAAGATACCGAAAGTCGTCTGCTGCGAATTAATCAAGCCGCCGCTGCATCGAGAGGTTTGCCTGCTGCTCAATTAGAAGGTAAATCTTTTTATGAAATCTATCCAGACGAAGCAGAGCAATATTATTTAGAAGATTTAGAAGTAATCAAGTCGGGCGTTCCCAAACAGGGGCAAGTCGAACTGCTACCAACAGTTTCGGGTCAAAAATGCTGGGTGCGGACAGATAAAATACCTTACCGGGATGAAACAGGTAAAGTCGCTGGTGTAATCGTGTTTGCCGTTGATATTACTGATTTAATTAGAGTCGAAAAAGAACTGCGAGAATATCGCGATCGCCTCGCACAAAAAGTCGAAAAACGTACTGCTATGTACAGGCAAGCCATGACCGCTTTGTACTCGGCAAATACGCAATTGCAACAGTTAATTAACAACAGCTATTCTGCCGCAGAAAATGGCAGCAGCCACTCAGCAGCGCGCTTGCTCGAATGCGAAGCTTATTTTGAAGCAGTTGCCGTGGCTGACCGCGACACAATTTTGAGCGTCAGCAGCAATTTTGCCGAACTTTTCGGTTACGAACCGGCGGAAATGGTGGGAATGAGCTTGCTGGAACTACTGTCGCCTAAATCATACAAACAGGCGCCGCAAATGATTTCTGCAGCTAGCAATACAGTCTGTGAAACTATTTTTCTCAAGCGAGATGGAACTGCTTTTCCTGCTGACGTTCGCAGCAAATTTGTATTTTGGGAAGGTCGTTTAGTACAGGTGAAAGCAGTCCGAGACCTCACGGAACGAAAATTGACCGCAGCAGAATTAGAGCGATCGCGCTCTCTGCTGCACGCTACCTTAGAAGCAACCGCCGACGGCATTCTCGCCGTTACTACGGCCGGAGAAATGATTAGCTATAACGAAAAATTAGTTCAAATGTGGGGAATTTATGAAGAAGTTAGAAATTCAATGGATAGAACGCTGCGGCTGGCATTTCTCACTAAGCAAGTGAAAGATCCGAGAGCTTTTTTGCAGAGAGTTAAAGAATTTTATAGCGATGCGGAGTCGGAAGGTTGCGATATTCTAGAATTTAAAGACGGCCGCACTTTTGAGCGCTACACGCAGCCGATTCGAGTCGGACAAAATATTATTGGCAGGGTGTGGCGCTTCCGCGATATTACCTCTCGCGAAAAGGTGACGGCAATGTTGGGAGATTCTCAAAGGCGGTTTCGGGCAATTTTTGATTCTTCTTTCCAATTTGTGAGCTTATTGAAACCGGACGGTACTCTGCTGGAAGCTAATCAAACTTCTCTAGATTTTGCCGGAATTAAGCTACGGGATGTGGCCAATAAACCGTTTTGGCTATTGCCCTGGTGGGGAGATTCTGAGGAAGTTCAGGAACAGTTGCAAGAGGCGATTTCTCGATCGGCACAAGGTGAATTTGTCCGCTATGAAGTGGAAGTTCAAGGTGTAAATCGGACGGCAATTGTTGATTTTTCTCTCAAACCTGTCGCGGATGAAACTGGGAAAATAGTATTGTTGCTGCCGGAAGGTCGGGACATAACTAAAAGTAAGCAAGCCCAAGTCGCGCTGCGGCAACAAATAGAACGGGAACGCTTGATCGCACAGATTCAATCACGCATCCGTTCTTCTCTGGATCTTCAAGATATTCTCAACACTACAGTAGCGGAAGTGCGGGAGTTTTTGGTAACCGATCGCGTGCTGATTTTCCGCTTCCGACCAGACTGGAACGGAGATGTGGTGGTGGAGTCGGTTGCAGAAGGATGGATGCCACTCAAGGGGATGGGAATTGACGATTGCTGTTTTGCCAATACTTACATCGGACAGTATTTAAAGGGCCGCATTCGCGCCATAGAGGATATTCATGCTTCTAATTTGAGCGAGTGTCACCTTAAATTTTTGGAGACTTGTCAGGTGAAGGCAAATTTGGTGGTGCCGATTGTCCAGCAGGGCATAGAACCTAGGGAAGGTAACGGTTCTTGTCAAGTGCCGAAGTTGTGGGGTTTGCTGATTGCCCACCACTGTTCGGCCCCCCGCCAGTGGCAGCAGTTTGATGTGGATTTGCTGAGTCAGTTGGGTACTCAAGTGGCGATCGCGATCGAACAATCTTTACTTTACCAGCAGCTAGCTGCGGCCAACCAGCGGTTGGACGGGTTGGCGAATTTGGACAGTCTGACTCAACTAGCTAACCGCCGCCGTTTTGACGAGGTGATCAACCGAGAATGGGAGCAGTCGAGCTCTTCGGAACCGCTATCTTTGATTCTGTGCGACATTGACTGTTTTAAACTTTACAACGACAATTACGGCCATCAAGCCGGGGATGCTTGTTTGCAGCAAGTGGCGCGGGCGATCGGAGATGCTTGCACAAATGCACCCCCAGAACGCCTCTATTTGGCTGCTAGGTACGGCGGCGAGGAATTTGGGGTAATTTTGCCAAATACGGATGTCGTCGCTGCACAGGCGGTTGCGGAGGCAATCCGCAGCCGCGTCAAAGCATTGGCCATTCCCCACATCAAGTCTGTTGTCAGTGATTCTGTGACTCTCAGCTTGGGAGTTGCGGCAGTTTCGCCAAGTCAAAATTCCCCGAAAATGTTGATTGAAGCGGCGGATAAGGCACTGTATCGAGCTAAGTCTGGCGGGCGCGATCGAGTGGCTATTAATCAGTAGTCAGGTTATTTGAGATTTGAGATTTGAGATTTGAGATTTGGGAATTACTGATGAAGCTGCTGGTTTGGGGCTTGTCTACAGTTCCATTCTTGTTTGAAACTGGTATTACTAAAAAAACGATCGCCCTAACTGGCATAAAGTTAGTGCGATCGCGGTACTATGAATCAGCTATTTATCTATCAGACTCAGCGCGGAATTTTTACGCATTTCCACGAAGATTGTTACAAGACTTCACAGAAAGAGGGGAAGCGTGAGAGATGCGGAAATTTTTCCTTATAATGACAACTGATAACAGTCAACCGTCAACAGTCAACCGTCAACAGTCAACCGTCAACTGACAAAAGTTTTTGAAACACCTTATACATATCCTCAGCCAACTTTTTAGGATTCCACAAAGGTGCGAGATGTTCTGGCTGCTTAGATTTTACTAAATGCTGTTTCACCGCATTTCTGAAACCAGCATCGCGGCCAAACTTAACTCCCCACTGCGTGTATTCCTCCCAACTCCATGCTGCACCAACATCAAGATTTGCACTTTTCAGAAAAGCGTAACCCATGCGCGAAAGATATTGGTCACCCGATCGAGTTACCACTGGCAAATTCGCCCACAAAGCCTCTAAATTGTGAGTCCCGCCGTTGTAAGGATAGGAATCTAAAAGCACGTCGGCTACATAATAAATAGCCCGGTGTTCTTCTTCACTTCTGGTTTGCCCTATAAACTTAATCCGAGCAAAATCTACTCCCTGAATTTCGCATTCTTCGCGGTAAGTGCTGTGAATAACATCGGGGTCGCCTTGACCTTTGCGGATTAACACACTATCTGGTACTTCCTTCAGAATTGTAACTTGAGCTCGTACCATTTCTGGATTGGTTTTTCTCCCTGGGGCAACGCACAGATAAGTCATTTGATTTAAGCCAATTCCGAGAGCATTTCTAATCGCCTCTCGATTCACAGGAATGCTTTGCAGTGCGCCAATTGCTACCGAACCTGCAGGCAGTCTTACTAACTTTTCTAAGTAATTTTTTTCAACACCAGGGGGGTGAGTGTGTTCGTCGCACAGAAAGTAGTGATTATCTGAAATGTAAGGTGCGTCGAATCCCAGCCAAGAAACGCAAATCCGCGCAGGATATTGATACAGCACTTCCACATTTGTGGGTACTGTCATCGAGTCTAAGTCTATCAATACATCCAAGTTGTCTTGCGCTACTTCGGCGAAGATTTCGCCGCCGTCAGCAAAGCCGTTTGGATATTTTTTAGGCCAGTAAAACTTGCCCGCCATGTCTTCAAACCGCTGCGTAACCTCATCTCGGTGGAGTTTCCCGGTGACGTAAAGGTGAACGTGGGGGGTGATGTGGCTTAATTCGCGAATTAAAGCTTCGCTGCACCAGCCTACTGAGTGGCGGCGGAAGTGTTTGGAAAGGAAGCCTATTTTTAAAGGACGCTGTTCTTTTGTTTGGTAATTTGCTAGGTTGCTTCTGTTAATTTCCTGGCGTTTAGGAACGGCTTTTTGGTAGTATTCTTTGGCAATGAGTCTGTAAAAACTGGCATTCTTTTCGCGGTTGTCTCGCAGGTGAGAAACTGCAAACAGGAAGATTTCGTAGAGTAGTTTTAGTTCGATCACGCTAAAGGTTTCGACCTTTTCGTAGCATAGTTTCTCGATTTCTTCGAGTTTCTGAATTGCCTGTTTGCTGACACCTGATTGCAGGTAGGAAAAGACGTAGGCTGTAGCTGACATGACTGGGGCATTTTCGCCGCAGTTTTCGCAGTATTTGTCGGCTACGCTACGGGCTCCAGCGAGGTTGGTGGAATGGCTTAGCAAGTCGCACAGTTGTTGGTAGGCTTCGCTAAATTTGGGGTTGCATTGGATCGCTTTTTCAAAATTGGCGATCGCCTCCAAGGGCTTATCTTGTTTCTGAATGTGTCCCATCCGGCAGTAAACCTCTGCCCAACTCGGTTTTAATGCCAAAGCTTGCTGATAGCTGGCTAGAGCTTCTTCGAGCCGCCCCTGCATGGAAAAACAACTGCCGAGGTTAGCGTGAACTTCCGGCCAGTCGGGCTTAATTTTCAGAGTATTTCGGTAATTAGTAATTGCTTCGTCGTACTTGTTTTGCTGTAAAAAAGAATTGGCTATATTGAAGTGCAAAACTTCTAAATGTGGCTTTAAAGCTACAGCTTTCTGATAATAAGCGATGGCGGCGTCGAGATTGCCTTGTTGCGATCGCGCGCTGCCGATGTTACCGTAAGCTTCTGCCCAATCCGGTTTAATGGCGATCGCCTTTTCGTAGCATTCGATGGCTTCGTCGCGCTTTCCTTGGCCCAAAAGTCGATTACCTAAGTTAAAGTGGAAGTCTGCACCGACTAGCTGCGGGTTGAGTTCGGAGGTTCTTTTAAAACAGGCGATCGCTGCTTCGATGTTGCCGTGTTGGTGATATACTTTCCCTAAATTCCAGTGAGCTCCCGCTAAATCGGGACTCAGGGCGATGGCTTGCTGGTAATGGGCGATCGCTTCTTCCAAACGCCCCATTTTGAAATACATACTGCCGATATTGGCGCGCACTTCCGCAAAATTTGGCTGCAATTCTAGGGCTTGAGAATACGATCGAATTGCAGCTTCAGTTTTGCCTCCTGCTTGCAAAGCATTGCCTAAAGTGACGTAAGCGTAGATGAAATCCGGTCGAATTTTTAGCGCTTGCTGACAAGCTGCGATCGCCTCTTTAATTTTACCTTGAACTAAAAAGTCTTCGGCGAGTTTATTGTACGGTTCTACTTCTTGAAAATTGGCAACTTGTCCGCTATCTGGAACATTAATCGAGGTAACTTGTTCGGAAAGTTCGGCGGGGTTTGTAAACGGAGTATTTAAAGTCTCAGTGGTGGGCGCTGCCGGCAAATTGATACTCGAAGGCTGCAAGCCGTAGCCTTCATCTTTGTTGACAGATACTGGTGGCGATTCCCCTGATTCTGTTTCTAATTCGATAAAGTTGCTGTCAGTAGCGACCAGCTCTTTTTGTGCGATTAAACTCGATAATTTCTCAGCAGCGCTGGCATCTCCCGGTTGCTGTTGCAGCACTTTTTGATAGCAAGTAATGGCTGCCTCTAACTTTCCTTGCTGCTGCCAAACACTGCCCAGCATCATATTGACAGAAGACAATTGAGGATTAATTACCAGAGCTTTTTGGTAATAATTGGCTGCCTGTTCCAATTGCCCTAACTTGTAATACATACTACCGAGATTCGCGCTGGCTTCAGCAAATTCTGGCTGAATTTCTAAAGCTTGCAAGTAAGCTTCTATTGCCATCTCCAGCTTTCCTTGACTGTGCAAGGCATTGCCCATTGTCAAGTAAGCGGCAGCAAAATTAGGTTGGAATTTAAGAGCGAGATTGCAAGATGCGATCGCCTTTTCAAATTCTCCTTGCAAAACATAAACTTCCGCCAACTTTTTATGAACTTCTGCATCTCCTGGATTAAACTCTAAAGCTTTCTGATAGTTCTCGATTGCGCCACCGAGATCACCTCGCTCTTTCAGCCAATTTCCCTTTTGAAAATAATCTCTCACTGCCTCTAAACCTACTAAAGAATTCCCGATCATTTGCTCTGCCACTCTTACAGGTTTTACACTAATACTATTCAGCCATTCTACCCACTATCGGGATCGCACAGACCAAGTACACCCTCGATTTATATATTCTACCTGCTGTCTCAGATGATTTTCAGCAGTTGCGCCACCCGCACCGCTCGCCTCATTTAAAACTCCGACTATCGCCTCTAAAAACCGCCTTGTATATCCCTCCCAATCTGCGTTGCCCGCCCGCTTCCAATTAGTTATCGATGCAAAATTTTTCACCCCTGACATTGAAACTAGACGGGCAAATCCAGCAGTTGTTTCCGGCAAAGCTGCCAATTCACTCGTCACAATCCGGCAACCGCAGGCCATCGCCTCTATCACGGCAATAGATGAGGTTTCCAAATAGGTATTTGGGTAAGCTAAAACCGCGACTGAACGCAGTTGCCGGACGAGTTCGGGTTGCGGTAAGGAACCGACTTACTCGACGCCTTCTGTTTCCTGACACTGGTAGTAAAGTTGACCGAAAAAAAGCTGTTATCATTGTCGTCTATTTGGTGTACTTTAATGCTTGAAGATACTTTTAATCTGGTTCCGGGGACAGCTTGACGAATTTCGGGAAAGACTTTTAACAAAATATCAAGTCCGCGAAATGGAGTGCTGGTGTAAGCTAGAATGGGCGGTCGAGATTTTTGAGAGAGGATAAAAATATTATCAACAAAAATATTAGCAAAACCAGGTAGGATCGCATTTATTAAAACACAAATGCGATTGGAGTCAATCAGGAAACGGCAATGAAATTGCTCACGCTGCCAGTCGCCGACAAATACAAAAGCATCGCAAGCATTGATTTCTCGCTCATTCTTAAAATCTTGGAGGAATACAAAGCCCGGTTCGTTATGAATCCACAAAATTAATTGAGTGCGATCGCCCAAAAGCGGCTTAACTTCCAGCGCTTTGCCGACTGTATTGACTATAACTAAAAAATCGAGCGATCGCAGCAATTATAAATTTGATTTGTCTCCCACCCTGCGCCTGCAATCAACACCGTGCGACATCCCCGACTCGGAGGTATTGTTGAGCAAAAATACCTCGTTTCCCTGTGCAGCCAACGCCTCAGCTAAGTAACAAATAGCAGACTGAGTGCCGCCCAAAGGTTTGCAGTAAGGAGTTTCAATATTGTAATCCCAAGTGTAGGTATCGAGAAAGCCGATTTTCATTGTGGCAATTATCCACCGATTTGTGAACTAGATTTTTTTATTTAACCGCAGAGGACGCAGAGGGACCAGAGAAAAAAGAGAGAAGTTCCCACTTGAAATAATTTGCGATTTCCCTCTCTTCTTCTTCTTCCTCTCTGCGTTCTATGCGCTCTATGCGGTTAAATAAATCCATAATAAATGGTATAATCTTAAAACTATTAAGGAGTACCGAACATGACCACAGAACAAGATCCCGTAAAATTGATGAAACAGCAAGTCGGCTTTGCTGCTGCCGATCGCGTAAAATCTGGTATGATTGTCGGACTCGGCACCGGGTCAACTACAGCTTATACTATTCAAGCATTGGGCGATCGCATAAAATCAGGTGAACTCAAAGATATCAAAGGAGTGCCGACATCTTTTCAATCAGAAGTGTTAGCCAAACAGTACGGAGTACCGCTGACAACACTAGATGAAATTGACAGAATTGATGTGGCTATTGACGGCGCTGATGAAGTCGATCCCCACCTCAACTTAATTAAAGGTGGCGGCGCAGCCCACACCCGCGAAAAAGTAGTCGATTACCTCGCCACTCAATTTATTGTAGTAGTTGACAGTTCTAAAATTGTAGATAAATTGGGTTCGACTTTTCGCGTACCCATCGAAGTTATACCGATGGCATTAACACCAGTGATGCGCGCCATTGAAAAATTGGGCGGCAAACCCGAACTCCGCATGGGCGTGAAAAAAGCAGGCCCGGTAATTACCGATCAAGGTAATATGGTAATTGATGTCAAATTTGATGACATTGCCAACCCCGGAGAAATGGAAAAAAGCTTGAATAACATTCCCGGTGTGTTAGAAAATGGTTTGTTTGTAGACTGTACAGATTTGGTTTTAGTCGGCGAAATACAAGACGGAAAACCCGTAGTCCGGGAGATTTCTAAATAGTCAAAACTGCCACACTGGCGGTCAAAAACTCTTGGTGGAACAGGCATTTTGCCTGTTCAGGAGAATGCTGCAATATGCGAGTTAAGCTGTTGGGCATCTAAATTGTATTTTTAGGGCGGGCTTTCGGGCCCAACCCCTACTCCACACAAGACTTTTCTTAAATTTGACTATACAATTTAAATGCACTTGGGCTTACCTTGACTTTGATTGTCAAAATTCAGGGGTTTAAACTCCTGTATGGCGGAGGAATATTTTTAGGGTGGTTTATAAATCTCCATCCTAAAAACCAGGCGATTCATCTGTCAACTGTCAACTGTCAACTGTCAACTGTAAACTTTTTATGATGCAATATCGCAGATTCGGTCGCACAGAATTATCCATGCCCGTCTTTTCCTGCGGTGGCATGAGATATCAGTATAAATGGCAAGACGTGCCAGCCAATGAAATCCCCCCAGACAATCAACAAAATCTAGAAGCGACGATTAGCTACTCGATTGAATGCGGCATAAATCACATAGAAACTGCTCGCGGTTACGGCACTTCCGAAATGCAATTGGGGTGGATTTTCCCGAAGTTTTCCCGCGAAAAGTTGATAGTGCAAACGAAAGTTAGCCCCAAACCAAACTCCCAAGAGTTCCGCGAAGACTTTGATAAATCCTTAGCTTATTTGCAACTAGAATACGTCGATTTGCTGTCGCTACACGGCATTAATACGTGGGAATTGCTAGAGGAGTCTATCCGTCCGGGCGGCTGCATGGATGTGGCGAGAAAGTTACAAGCAGAAGGGAAAGTTAGGTTTATTGGTTTCTCAACTCACGGCCCGACGGATGTGATTGTCAAAACAATTGAAACCAATCAATTTGATTATCTTAACTTGCACTGGTACTACATCAATCAAAGTAATTGGTCGGCTATAGAAGCTGCTAAACGTCACGATATGGGCGTTTTTATTATCAGTCCTTCCGACAAAGGAGGTCAACTTTACAGCCCGCCGCAAAAATTGGTAGATTTGTGCTATCCGCTGAGTCCAATGGTGTTTAATGATTTGTTTTGTTTGTCGCATCCGCAAGTACATACTTTAAGTTTGGGGGCCGCCAAACCTGAAGATTTTAACGAGCATCTTAAAGCTGTAGAATTGTTAGATAGAGCCGATGAAATTTTGCCACCATTGTTAGAAAAGTTAGAAAAAGCAGCCATTGATAAATTAGGAAAAGATTGGTTTAAGACTTGGCACGTCGGTTTACCAACTATCGAAAATACTCCCGGAGGTATTAATATTTATGTGATTCTGTGGCTGTGGAATTTGGCGCAGGCTTACGATACGATCGACTATTGCAAGATGCGCTACAACCTCTTAGGTAATGCCAGTCACTGGTTCCCGGGCCAAAAAGCCGATCGCCTCAATGAATTAGACTTGCGCCGCTGCCTAGCCCACAGTCCTCACGCTGCTAAAATTCCCGGTATTCTCCAAGCAGCCGATCGGCTTTTTGGGGGCGAAGCCATCCAGCGCTTGTCCCAAGAATAATCAAAAAAAACCCGGTTTCGAGACAGAAACCGGATTAGTGAACCGGAGCACGTGAGTTAGTTACGCGCACACAATTAGCCTATACTTGAGAAACTATCACAACCATCGCCCATCCGTCTCATCCATTCGGGCGATACCACTTTTTTTCTCAACTCACTCCCATTTTGCTTTAATCTGAGATAAAACAGTTAATAATGCACTTAGGTACTTTTTATGACTCTCAAACGCCGAGATTTCTTGTATTTAGTGACAGCCACCGTCGGAGCTATTACCGCAGGTGCTTGCCAAGCGTCAGGAAATAATGTATCGCAAGCAAGTCCAATTGCAGAAAGTCCCAAAATAGCCCAAACCCCCGGGCCTTTTACACTGCCACCTCTGCCCTACGAATACAATGCTTTAGAACCGCACATCGATGCGCGGACAATGCAATTTCACCACGACAAACACCACGCCGCTTACGTTAAAAACCTCAACGATGCTGTCAGTAAATACCCGCAACTCAAAAATATCTCTGCGGAAGATATGCTGCGAGATTTGAGCAAAGTGCCGGAAGATATTCGCACAACCGTGCGTAACAATGGTGGCGGGCACCTAAATCACAGTATGTTTTGGGAAATCATGGGTCCCAACGGCGGCGGCGAACCTACAGGGGCACTTGCAACAGCAATTCAGCAAAATTTCGGCAGTGTTGACGATTTTAAAACAAAATTTAACGATGCCGGCGCCAAGCGTTTTGGCAGCGGTTGGGTTTGGCTAGTCCGCAATAAAGCTGGCAAACTTGAGATTACAACTACGGCAAATCAAGACACTCCTTTCATGGAGGGCAACTATCCAATTATGGGTAACGATGTTTGGGAACACGCTTATTATCTCAAATACCAAAATTTGCGCGCCGACTACTTAAAAGCTTGGTGGAATGTTGTTAATTGGGCGGCAATTAACAAGCGCTACGAAAAGGCTATCGGGTAGTTTTCAATTAGATGAAATACAGGACACGGCCGATGAAATACAGGACACGGCAGTGCCGTGTCCCTACTAGCGCACGGGACGCTCGAACTGCTGTACAACTTTCCGCAAGTAAACGCAGTGCCGTGCCCCCTGACTCGTCGGCGTTGTGAATGCTTCGACTGACTCAATGGTGCCGCCCAAATGCTCGATCGCCCTTTGCAACTCGGTTTCTTCCTCCACCGTCCAATTCCCTCGGTAAAGTACAGCTAAACCGCCATTTTTCAGCAGAGGCAGTGCGGATTTAGCGCAGAGAGGAGCGGCTCCCACTGCTCGGAGAACTGCTAAATCGTAAGCTTGTTTGTGCTGTGGCTGTCGGGCAATTTCATCGGATCTGCCCAACAAAGTCGCCGCATTTTCTATCCCTAAAGACGGCACAACTGTTTCCAAAAAAGTAATTTTTTTGCGAGTAGAATCCAGCAAAGTAACTGATAAATGCGGCAGGGCGATCGCGATCGGTAGACCCGGAAAACCCCCACCAGTCCCAATGTCGATCGCTTTCTGAACCGACTCGGCGCCTAATTCGGGATTTTCCGCCGAATTATGATTAGCTGGCAGCAGTCTCGCAATTCCCCGCAGAGAATCCCACAAATGTTTTTCCCAAAACTCCATCGGCTCGGTAATTCGAGTTAAATTCAAGGAGCGATTTCCCTCGACAATTAACTCATAAAGTCGCTGAAATTGTTGCTGCTGCGAGTCATCCGGCTGCCAATTCAGCGTTTTTTGCCACAGGTCGTTCATCTGGGGCAACATAGGCATTGTAATCTGATTCATCTTCTATTCCCACTCTTTTGTAAGCTCTGCAAATTCTCTGTACTTAAAAATGCTTCATAATGCGATAGACCCGCCCGCACTAACTAATGACTAATGACTACTGACTACTGACTACTGACTAATGACTAATGACTCACAAAACTCGTTTCCTTAGCTTCTAATTTAGCCCGATCGACCTCCTGCAAATCCCCGTGATCTAAAGTCCAAAATCGGTCAGCAACGCTCAGCAAATCGCTAGCATCGTGAGTGACAATCAACAAAGTCCAGTGACTTTTCAACTTACTCAACAAGCTTACCAACTGCCGGCGCATCGACCAATCCAAACCCGCCGTCGGTTCGTCCAAAAGTAGCAAATGCGGCTGCCGAATTAGCTGCACTGCCAGGGCTACCCTGCGCTGTTGCCCGCCGCTCAAAGCGTGGGGGGAAGCGCGCAGAGGCAAATGTCCGAGTCCCACTTCTGCCATTGCTTTGTTGATTTGTTCTTGTCCCAATTCAGGATGCCCCAGTCGCAATTCTTCTAAAATTGTGCCTCCGCAAAAATGCCTTTCTGGAAACTGGAATACTAACCCTCCTAATTGTTGCAAGTGTTCCGGTGTTAATTCTTGTTCCCGCCAGCGGATGTCGCCGCTAGTTTTTTCCGCTAAACCTGCTAATATTTCTAATAGGGTACTTTTGCCTGAACCGCTGCGGCCCACAATCAGCCCCATTTGCTGCGAGGGAAGTTCTAAGTTAATATTTTTCAGAATAGGATTCGGACAGGCGGTAGGATGATATACTAAGTTTTTTAGATAAAGCATTAACGGCAGTTGTTAGTTGGCAGTTGGCAGTTGGCAGTTGGCAGTTGGCAGTTGGCAGTTGGCAGTTGGCAGTTGGCAGTTGTTAACAGTCAATAGTAAACAGTCAAAAATCAGAAAAATATTTATTGTTGGAGCGGGGAAATTCGGGTTGTGCTATTGATAGTTAAGGCTGTTTTTGGCTGGGGTCGATCGCAGAGAATTATTTTACATAAATCTTGACAAAATTTTTCTTTATTTTTCAGGATTGGCATTTGATTTTTCTGTTTTTTCATGGTATATTTTGATAATGGGAATCTGTGCTTCAATATATTACAAGTCACAATTCCATTATTAAAATATACCTCAACAACCATCAAAAATCAAGCAAATTTTACTCTTTTTTTGGTCGCGGTCCGAAAGTCTAAAAATTTTACTCTCTTGTTTCTAGTTTACAGTATATTACATTGAGAGAATTGACGATGACGAAAACCCCTTTAGCATCGCTGGGCAAGCAAATGTTAAGTTCTAAACAGACAGTGCGGGCGATCGCCAGTGCAGCAGCGATCGCCCTCAGTATCTGCATTAACTCCGCAGTAGCGGGCGATCCCTTTCGCAGCAGCAACCCGCAGGCGATCGGGCCCAACACCGAAACCGCTTTCAAAACAATGTTTCAGCAAGGAAACTACAAACAAGCAAAAACTCAAATTAAACAAGCACTATCAACCGAACCAAACGAGCCGCTAGCCTATGCAATGGCAGCCTCCCTATCCTACATCGAGCAGGACTTAAACTCGATGAATTCCTACGCACAAAAAACCCGCGAAGTCGGCGAAAAATTGACTAAAACTAATCCATTGCGCGGCAATATTTACACAGCAGCAGGTTACTTTCTAGAAGGGGCGAACATTATAGCCAAAGAAGGAACAGCCAAAGGCGCGCCCCAAGCGTTGAGTAAATTGCGAGTAGTATTTCAATACCTAGATGCCGCCGACAAAATAGCGCCCAACGACCCAGAATTAAACCTAATCAAAGGCTACATGGACTTAATGCTAGCCACAAACCTACCCTTTTCCAATCCCAACGAAGCAATTCAAAGACTCGAACAAAAAGCCTCTCCCCGCTACTTAGCTTATCGCGGCATGGCAGTAGGATATCGAGACTTAAAAAAGTACGATCGCGCTTTAGAATTTGCCAACAAATCGCTAGCTGAAACGCCAAATAATCCCGAAGTTCTCTATCTAAAAGCACAAATCTTGTTTTCCCAATCCCAGGGAAAAGACAGCAACAAAACCTTACTTGAGGAAGCCAGAAAAAACTTCGACGCAGCCTTAGCAAAACCCGACCAACTGCCACGCAGTTTAGTAGCAGAAATTTTCTTTCAGCAGTGCAGAACCCGTAACCGTCTCGACAGCCAATCTCGCGCCTGCGACCCGATGCGCGATAAAATTAGAGATGCAGATGGAGTCTGGGGGCCGGCGGCCTTACCACCACTATAAAAACACAAAAAAACTATGCAAGTAGAGTTTCGCGAGTTTAACCCCTTTGACCTCTGGATTTGGCTGAAGTTCAGCAACGTGCCTTCAAACGGTGAAAAACAGTATGTTGAAGAAGTGTTTGACTCTTGGTTTTTCTTGGGAAAACTGGGAGGATTTAATGCAGAAAATTTGCAAGTTCAAGATGAAGGCTTAGATATCAGTCAGATGAATTACGATGTTAATCTAGCCGACCAAAGCATGATGGCTTTGATGCACAATATGGGAGAAATGGAGTATCAAGGTTCTTGGGCTCGCTGCTGGTTTGATTTGGGTACTAGCGATGCAATTGGCCTCGATGTCTTGATTAATGTTTTCCAGCAACTCAGCAAAGAATTCGTAACCATTGAAAAACTCATTATTGGCGGGGAAAATAGAAACTGGCCCGTTGACACCAGTCGCCGTCGAGAGACTTTTGCCGCTGATAATTAGTGATTAGTGATTACTCATTAGGGGCGGATTCTACTCGTTACTACGCTCTGCCTGGTCACACATATCCGGAGGCTCTGCCTCCTATTTTGCTGCTCCGAAAGCGAGGCAGAGCCTCTGGACATTGATTCCTAGACATAGCCTAGGAACCAGTTAACTGATAACTAATGACTGATGACTAATGACTGATAACTAATTATGCAAAAAGGTAAAGTTCGCGTAATTGTTTTAGGATTAATTCAATCGGGCGATCGCATTTTCGTGTCAGAATGCGAAGATCCCGTCAAACAAGACACATTTTACCGCGCTTTGGGCGGTGGCATAGAATTCGGAGAACACAGCATCGACGCTTTGCAAAGAGAGTTTCAAGAAGAAATTCAAGCCGAGTTGACAAACATCAAATATTTGACTTGTTTGGAAAACTTCTTTGTTTATAATGGCCAAGCCGGACATGAATTAATACAATTATACCAGTGCGATTTTGTCGATGGCAAATTTTATGAATTGGAGAGTCTAGCCTTTGCAGACGGAGAGTGGGTATTTAACGCACTTTGGATACCGATCGAGCGCTTTCGATCGGGCGAATTGCGCCTCGTTCCAGAGCAATTTATCCACTACTGCGAAAGCAAATAACTCAACCAATACCAAAAAACAAATACCTGATATGGGGGAATTAAACCTAAAATATTTGCCGAAGAGGCGGGTTTCACCTGAAATATTTGCGATAACTAACAGGATGAATAAACCCGCCCTTTCCTTCCGCCCCCCGCATTACCCGGATCTACCTTACACTAGGCAGAGTCCGCAACAGCTCATAGAGCAAAGAGTTGATAAAACCGAGGGCGATAGCCCCCAGCAAAGCACTCCAAATTCCCCAGCGCAAGCGAAATCCATCCACTAGCCAAGCCGCCAATCCAAAGATAATCGCGTTGATAACAATTATCCACAAACCAAAAGTTACCAACACCAAAGGAAAACCCAAAACCACAAAAAGTGGCCGCACCAAAGCATTCAGCAATCCAAAAACCGCAGCCGAAATCATCGCTTTTCCAAAAGTGTCAATATCCACCCCGATGGGCAATTTGGAAATGATAAAAAAGCTCACCGAAGTTACCAGCCAAGCAATTGCCAGCGAAACGATATCCATGTGCCAATCTCCTTAAAAAAGCTAAACATTAAATCGGAACAACAGCACATCCCCCTCTTGTACAACATACTCTTTCCCTTCACTGCGAACTAAGCCTTTTTCCTTAGCTGCATTCATCGCGCCCGTAGCAACCAAATCTTCATATGCTACAGTTTCGGCCCGGATGAAACCCCGTTCAAAATCCGAGTGAATTACCCCCGCAGCTTGCGGTGCTAACATTCCGGCGATAATCGTCCAAGCGCGAGTTTCCTTCGGGCCGCTAGTAAAATAAGTCCGCAAACCCAATAATTCGTAAGTAGCTCGAATCAGAGATTTCAAACCCCCTTCTTTTACCCCCAGAGATTCTAGGAAATCCGTTCGTTCTTCCTCTGACAACTCCACCAATTCTGACTCAACTTGCGCCGAAACTATGACAACCTTAGCATTTTCTTTAGCTGCTACTTCCCGCACTTGTTCGACATAGCTATTTCCAGTTGCTAAATCGTCATCAGACACGTTAGCAGCATAGATAATTGGTTTATTGGTCAGTAATTCCAAACCTTTAACTAATTCAGATTCTTCATCTGTGAAACTGTACTGCCGCGCAGGTTTCCCCGCATTCAAAACCGCGACCAACTTTTCGAGTACATCCACTTCAGCCTGGGCTTCCTTGTTGTTGCGGGCTTGTTTGCGAGTGCGATCGAGCCGGCGTTCAATTTGAGCTAAATCTGCTAGAATTAATTCGAGATTGATAATGTCAATATCTCGGATCGGATCGACAGAACCCGCAACGTGAATGATATCATCATTCTCAAAACAGCGGACAACGTGGACGATCGCATCTACGGCCCGAATGTGAGATAAAAACTGATTTCCCAGTCCTTCCCCCTGACTCGCCCCCTTCACCAAACCCGCAATATCCACAAACTCCATCCGCGTCGGCACAGTTTGCGCGGAATTGGAAATATTGCTCAGCACCTTCAACCGTTCGTCTGGCACTGCCACGATACCCGTATTTGGCTCGATCGTACAGAAAGGAAAATTAGCAGCAGTCGCCTTGGCATTAGCAACCAGAGCATTAAACAAAGTAGATTTGCCAACATTAGGCAGTCCGACAATTCCGGCAGTAAGCATAGCTATTTAGAAACATATCACTGTTTCAAAATATCATAAGCAATAGCAATATATCTGACTTGTCCCTTCTAACTTCTACAGCTAAGCTTGAATAAATATCTAACTTGAGGTAGATGGCTCAATGGTTAACAAGTGGTTAAGCAAAGTAACGATCGCTGCGGGGCTGTCGCTGCCCCTGTTAGGGCTGGCAGCAGCTAGCGTTTTCGCTGAGGTGGTCAAAATTTCGGTGATTAACAACAGCGGCAAGACGATGACAGCCGTTTATATGTCTCCTCCCGATAAGGATACTTGGGGAGAAAACGAGCTAGAGGCCCCCATTACCGATCGGGAAAAGGCAGATTTTGAGTGGGATCAAGCTGACTACGGCGGCTCGGATGCGGGCTGTATTTTCGATGTCAGGGCCGAATACGATGACGGCAAATGGACTGCTTTGGGTGCTGTTGACCTTTGTAAAGAGACTGCGCTCAACTTCAAGTAATCGATAATCTACGCAAAAACCGAGTTTTTTCAAGTCTGATATTCAACAAAATGATTGGGGACTTGGGAGAAAGCCGGTTTTTGCGATCGACCTTACAAACAATCTTAAATTTCGCGATCGACCAAAACATAATTTAAACAGGTTCAGGGATTGTCTGAGGAATTGGCCCCGGCACTGTTTGAGGAATTGGAGAGGGTACAGTTTCCGGCACCGGTTCGGGAATGGGCTGCGGAATTGGCGCAGGTACCGGTTCGGGTACAATGCCGGGAATCGGTTCGGGAACGGGGCCCGGCACTGGTGGCGATGCGGGTATAGTCGGGAACCCCGGTTCGGTACTGGGAATCTGCGGGCCGGGAAATGGACTAGGGTTGGGAAAAATCACGGCAATTCTATTAATAACTCGATACGATCATGGTAGATAAAAAACTAGAAATACGACATCTATCTAAATAGTGAAAATTTATTAAAATTGATATTTTGTACCATTTTAAATCAGCTTTTTGGAGTAGACGAAAGCAACCGGGTTTATTTGTATTTAATTTTTTAGGCTGACCGAAAGCAATTTGGTCACAGCCCCCCGGTACAGGCCGTGAACCCTTGAAAAAAGCGTAGCGTACTCATCACGTGCGATCGATACAGCCCGTGGGAGCAAATCTAAAATCTACAATCTAAAATCGATCGCCCTCCGAAAAGCCTTGCCAGCCTGTGGTTTGGCACGACACCTAGCCAAAAGTACAGGTTCTGTCCTGTACTTACGGCCAGTTGCGAGCTGGCCTTTTGGCTAATTTAAGACTGAACTAAAAGCTAGGAAATTTTTGGGGGTTGCTCTCTTAGAATCAAACCACGACCAGCCCCAAATTTTAGTTGAAATTCAACAACTAAAATTAAGCATTATGACACAGAGTGATGAATTATATCAAAAGCTGTTAGAGCTTGATGAAGATAGTCTCAAGGCGCAGCTTGGAATCAGAGTTCAAGAAATAGCGAGAGATCCAACAGCGCGATCGGCTTCTTTAGAAAGCCTTGATGAGGCTCTAATTGCGACTCCGAGAGGTGGAACTCCCGATCGTGCTGATGTCAACTTTGGCGATCGTCTCTTCAAGAAGGGGCTAAATGTCAAATCCTACAATCTGATGTGCAGCGAACTGTTTACTGATTAAGACTAGCTAATTAGCTTTCCTATAATTTTGCCTTGTTCTCTCTATAAACTAAACGCTCATGACTCGTAACATCTACGCACTATTAGTTGGAATCGACAAATATCAAGACCCAGTTCCTTCATTGCAAGGCTGTGTTAACGACATAACAGCGATCGAACTATATCTAACCCAACGTTTTGACAAAGACAAAGGGTATGAGCTTATTCCGCCAAAAAAACTCCTGAATTCGGAAGCAACCCGTCAGGCGATTATAGATGGATTTCGGCAACATCTATGTAATGCTCAAAGCAATGATGTGGTTCTTTTCTACTATAGTGGTCATGGCGCTCAGGAAGAAGCACCAGAGGAATTTTGGCACGTAGAGCCAGACCGACATAATGAAACATTGGTCTGTTATGACAGTCGCCAGGAAGGAGGCTGGGATTTAGCAGATAAAGAATTGGCAAAACTGATTTCTGAAGTCTCAGCTAAAAACCCACACATTACTATTATTCTTGATTGCTGTCATTCCGGTTCTGGCAGTAAAAATCCATTCCAAGAAACAGGAGTCCGTCTCGCTTCCACAGACAAGCGCCAGCGCCCAATAGATAGCTTTATCTTTAAACTTGAAGAGTTAGAAAAACTCTCTAATTCCAGTAACGGTGAACTGAATTCCATTGGCCTGAAGCTTCCTAAAGGTCGTCACATTCTCTTAGGGGGTTGTCAAGATAGTCAACTGGCGAAGGAATATAATGGAGGGGGTCAAAAACGGGGTGCTTTTTCCTACTTTTTGATGGATACGTTGCAACAAGCTAATGGCAAGTTGACTTATCGGGATTTGTTCAACCGAGCAAAAGCTATAATTGGTAGTCGAGTTTTAGATCAGTCTCCCCAACTTGAAATAAATCATCCAGGAGATGATAATCAATTTTTCTTAGATGGCGCGATCGCCGAACGGACTCCCTATTTCACCGTTAGCTATCACAAAAAGTATGGTTGGGTCATTGATGGGGGTGCTGTTCACGGAGTTCAAAGTCCTTCTAACGGCGAAACGACTTTACTAGCACTCTTTCCCTTTGACAGCCATGCTGAAGACTTACGGGAACCATCCAAGTCTGTCGGTGAAGCCAAAGTAACTCAGGTTTTGCCCCAGTTAAGTCAGGTCGAAATCAGTGGAAGTGAAAACCTAACGTCCGATCAGAATAAGACGTTTAAAGGTGTTATTACCAGTTTACCTTTGCCACCTCTAGGTGTTTATTTTGAGGGAGAGGAAGCGGGGGTAAAGTTAGCACGTCAAGCGATACAGTCAGCAGGACTGAACAACCAACCCTCTGCTTATGTCCGCGAAGAACAGGAATTCACCAAAGCTCAGTTTCGTTTGCTATGTCGGAATGACCAATATTTGATTGCCCGACCCGCTGACGATCGCCCCTTAGTAGCTCAAATTGAGGGTTATGCCCCAGAGAATGCCGAAACAGCGATTCAACGATTAGAGCATATTGCGCGATGGAATGCGATCGCAGAACTCCCCAGTTCGGGTAATGGTCTGATTAAAGTTGGGGATGTGGAAATGAAACTTATCTTTAATGATCCAAACATTTCTCAATCCGGGCAGATGCGTTTGGAATACAAGCACAATGACGATCAGTGGGAACCTCCTAGTTTTCGGGTTAAATTGACTAATAAAAGTCAGAAAAAACTTTACTGCGCTTTAGTCAATCTAACAGATTCTTTTGCAATTAGCTCTCCTTTTTTTGATACAGGAAGTGTAGCTCTCAAACCTGGAGAAGAAGCTTGGGCTTTAGAGCGAGAAGAATTAGAGCTAGAAGTACCTGATGAGTTATGGGAGCAAGGAATTACCGAGTTTAAAGACATTATTAAGTTGCTTGTTTGTACGGCTGAGTTTGATGCTCGGTTACTGACTCAACAAGAATTGGATTTTCCCCGACCCACAGCAAGAGATGTTCCATCCTCCAATCAAAACTCTCTGAATCGTTTGATGAATCGAGTGCAAAGTCGTACTATCAAACCCAAAAGTCAAGGAAAATATGATGATTGGTTCACAGATTCGATCGCAATTACAACTGTTCGACCCTTAGATGCTATTCGAGTTTCACCCACAGCAGAAAAGGAACTGGCAGCAGGAGTCAAGTTACAAGCGCATCCTAGCTTACAAGCAAATGCGCGTTTAACGACAATTCCTCAAGTGAGTCGGGATTTAGGAAATGCGATCTTGCCTCCTATTTTGCGAGAAGATCCTCAAGTCACTCAAACTTTTCAATTCACGAACAGTCGCGGAACCGATCCAGGTTTAAGTGTACTGGAATTGAGTCAAGTTGAAGACTATACAGTTGTTACCCCTGAGGCGCCTTTAAAGTTGTTAGTTGACACAACATTAGGACAAAATGAACATCTCTTACCGGTTGGCTATGATGGTGAGTTTTTCCTACCGTTAGGTCGAGGTCAAAAAACTAAAGATGGCAAAACGGAAATTCAGCTACAACGATTACCAAAACCATTCAATCAGGACAGAAGCGTACAAGGGTCTATTAAAATCCTATTTCAAAAGGTGTTGTGGGAACCGCTGGGTTTAGAGTTTGAATATCCGCTTCTGAGAGTGGCTAAGGTAGCGTCAGATGAAACGATAACCTATGTCACCGATCAAACGCAGATAAAAGCACTGGTAGCGAAGAGCAAGCGAATTTTGCTCTATGCTCACGGCATTCTCGGTGATACCGATAATATGGTCAAGAGCGTTCAACGAGCGAAAGTTAAATTGAATGGGAAACTATGTCCTCTCAAAGACCATTACGATCTAGTTCTGGCTTTTGACTACGAGAATATTAATACTTCAATTGAAGATAATGCTCGTAAGTTGAAAAAACGCCTAGAAGAAATAGGATTGAAAGCTAATCACGGCAAACTTTTGCATATTGTTGCTCATTCAATGGGGGGATTAGTTTCCCGTTGGTTGATTGAGCGAGAAGGCGGCAATAAGTTGGTTCAACATTTAATCATGTTGGGGACACCAAATGCAGGTTCTCCTTGGCCAACGGTTCAAGAATGGGCTACTTTTGCTTTGGGAATTGGGCTTAATAGTCTTTCCACCGTTGCTTTGCCTGTGAAAGTATTGGGGTGTTTACTCAGTGCCATAGAAGCTGTGGATGTAGCCCTAGATCAGATGAAACCGGGTTCTGAGTTTCTGAAATCCTTGGCTGCGAGTCCTAAAGATCCAGGTATTTCCTATTCAGTTCTTGCTGGTAATACTTCTATCAAAGCCATGCAAGGACAAGGAGAAGAAGCGAGTCGATTAAAGCGGCTGATGCAAAAATTATGCAGTCAAATTGTAGAATTTCCCTTCCTGGGTCAGTTGAATGATATTGCTGTGACTGTGCAGAGCATTAAGAGCATTCCCGAAGGAAGAAAAATTGCTCCTGTGATAAAAGACGTGGCTTGCGATCATTTGACTTATTTCGATGATTCAGAAGGTTTGAAGGCGTTGAGTTTAGCGTTGACTCAACAACATTAAAATTTTAAAAAGGTGCAGTAATTTTCTTGATGGCTGTTGCCTTTCTCACCTTGTCATTTATTTTAAATAGGAGTGCATCAATGTCTAAGTCTAAACACGATTTTCACCGTAATATCGCTATTATTATCGGAATTAATGATTACAGCAATGAAGTTCCTCGCTTAGAGACAGCAGTTCCAGATGCTGAAGAATTTGCTCGCCTTATGCAAGAGCGATATCAGTATGAAGTTCATTTGTTACTTAATGAAGATGCTACACTGAACAAGCTAAAACAACTGATTGACTGCTTCAGTAATAAAAAAATACCTTTTGGAAAAAATCCAGAGATTAATGATAAAGATCGCATCATACTCTATTTTGCAGGACATGGAAAAGCCTTGGACGCTAAGGAAAAACAAGAGGGACCAGTTGGTTACTTAATTCCTCAAGATGCTACTGATAATCCTGATACTTACTTGAAAATGCAGGATTTACACGATGCACTACTAAAACTTCCTTGTCGGCATCTATTGATCATTCTTGATTGCTGCTTTTCAGGAGCATTTTACTGGTCAAGCATCAATCGAGATGTTGTTCCGAAAGTTAAACTTTATAAACAAGTCTACGACCACTATATCAAATATCGGGCTTGGCAAGTTATTACCTCAACTTCTGATAAGCAAACAGCCATAGATTCTCCTCCCCGAGGCAAAGTAGTAGTGGGTTCAAAGGTTCATTCTCCCTTTGCAAAACATCTTTTTGATGTTTTAAAAAAAAATGATGATTATGAGGGTGGCATTATTACTGCCAATGATTTGTATAGATTTCTGCGAAAAGCAGTTGCAGTAGAAACAGAAGAATATAAAGCACAAACTCCTGGTATATGTCCGCTTAAACTACACGAGAATGGAGAATATCTTTTTCTATTGCAGAGTGAACCTAATTTAGAGGATGCACCTCCACTACGCCTAAAAGATAGTCCGTATCGAGGATTAGAGTCATATCAAGAAAAACACAAAGACTTATATTTTGGGAGAAAGGAACAAATTGAACAGCTTTACGAAAAAGTTAATAATTTCAATAACCGATCGCTAACAATAGTGCTGGGTGCTTCGGGAACAGGAAAATCTAGTTTAGTTGCAGCGGGCTTGATTCCCTACCTAGAAGAGAAAAGAAAAAGTCTGCAAAAATGGCACATTTTGAAAGAGCCGATTCGACTGGGAGAATTTCCTCTTATAGCATTAAAAAATAGTCTTTCACAACAGCTTAATTTTATAGATCCTAATCCAGATTCTGAGGAGACGCAGCAGGCAGATAAATCTACATGGTTTAGTAAAATCTTAAACTATGTATTTGGTAGGAAAGAAGTTAATCCAACCAAACCACAACAATCGCTTGAGGAAGAAGTTAAGTTACTTTCCGATCGCCTCAAAAACTGGTTTGACAAAAATTCATATGGCACGCTTATGTTGGCGATAGATCAGTTTGAAGAACTGATTACTCTCCAACCTCGCCCGGAACAAAAAGAGCAAAAGAAAAAGCAGAAAAAAAAGGGCCAACCAGAAAAGACACAACAAGAACTGGTTTTGATATGGCTGAAGGACTCACTAGATTTTTATAAAGATCGGCTGCGGATTGTATTGACTATTCGTTCTGATTTTGAAGTTCAATTTCAAGATAAAGACTTGAAGGACTATTGGACAGAGAAAGCCCGATTTCATATTAAAGAGATGACAACAGCCGAATTGCGAGAGGCAATTACAGAACCTGCGTCAAAAAATTCAATATTTTTTGTGCCGAACACGCTGATCGATACATTGGTGGATGAGGTCGCAGGGATGCCAGGAACTTTGCCCTTGCTTTCATTTACGTTAAATGAGCTTTACCGCATATTTGCAGAAAGTGTTAATGAGGGAGAAAGAGACGATCGGGCAATTATCAGAAAAGATTACGACAAACTGGGGGGAGTGGCGCGATCTCTGACTCAAAGAGCAGAGAAAGAATACGAAAAGTTAGTCAAACGCGAACAAGTTTATCAGTATTTACGCAAAATAGTCATATTTAACGATCCGCTGATAAGCCAGAAGTATTCTCGAATTTTTCAGTGGCTGTTTTGGGCAAGTTTTGCATACGAGCAAACAATTTGTCGTGTGATGTTGCGGATGGTTGCAGTTGGTAGTGGTGAATTAGCTCGCCGACGAGTACTTGAGTCTGAATTGGAGTATTCAGAGCCAGAAAATACCAGACGGAAAAAAGTAGTTGACGAATTTGTAAATGCACGCCTACTTGTTAAATATACTGAGGACGGTCAAACCTATGTCGAACCTGCCCATGATGTCTTAGTGCGAGGATGGGATAGGCTGCTGAAGTGGAAACAAGAGGAGGAAAAGAAGGGAAACTTAATTTTACAAAGGCAGCTTACACCTGCGGCTGTTGAGTGGAAATTTGAGCGATCAAAATCAAACAGGTATCTTTGGGACAATCACCCACGTCTTAATTGGTTGAAAAAAGAGCTAAAATCCTCTCAAAATTGGTTCAATCAGTTAGATGCTGAGTTTGTGAATTGCAGCATTAATGAAAAGTATCGGAAAAATTTTTTAATTATCTTGCTGAGCGGAGTCATAGGAATTGGGTTTTTCAGTCTCATTGCAATTAGCTTGAGAAACAAAGAAATAAGTGGAATCCGTACTTCTACAGATGCAGCAAAAGCAAAATTATCGCAACAAAATGATTTAGAAGCTTTGATAGAGCTTTTGCAAGCTAGCAAGAATATTGATAATTCATCAAGTTCGTGGACTCAATGGATAGCTCTACTTGAGCAGAATCAAGCTATAAAGAATCTTGATAGTCAATTAAATAGCAGTTTAAAATTTAGCCCTTTAAACTTGATAGGTGTGTATCAGCAAGATGAAGCTATGATAGCGAATGCGCAACTAAGAGCAACTTTGCTTAAAGCAGTTTATGTAGCAAAAGAACGCAACCGACTGCGACTGGATAGAGGGAGTATTTATCGGGTTGCTTTTCACCCTACAAAAGATTTACTCGCTACAGTCGGAGAACGAGATGTGGTTAGGCTATGGGATAGTTCAGGTAAACAAATTGACTTACTATTAACGGGTCAAGGTGAACAAAATGTTGAAGTTTACAGTGTAGCATTTTCTAATGATGGCAAGTTCCTAGCTACAGGCGATAACCAAGGCAAAGTCAAGCTTTGGGAAATCAAAGATGATAATACAGTTAAGTCTCAACCAATGCAAACTATCCCCCTCGACGTTGAGTCTAAACCAACGCAAACTATTGCCGCCGACACCGACAAAAAAAATTCTTCTATTGTCCGTGATATAAGCTTTAGCCCCGACAACAAATTCCTAGCAATAATCAAAAAAGAAGCGACAACCGAAGCGACTGTTGAGTTTTTCAAAAAAGAAAAAAACGGTCAATTCAAACCCAAAGATATCTCGAATAGTCAACTAGGTCAACAAAAAAATATATGGGATTTAGAATTCAGTAGAAAAGAATCTCCAGTACAACTTGCAACTCTTAACCCAAATAACACAGTTAGCTTGTGGAGTATTTCTTCATCAGAAAAAGATAACACGCTTAGCTTTGATAAAATTTCATCAGCACAAGAAAAAAATCATTTCAATAGTATCGCATTTAGTGTAGATAATAACCTAGTAACAGGTGGATACGGTAATATTGAAAACGAAAAAAACGAAAACTTTGATAGCAAATACTTGTGCGAAAATGATAGCCAAGTTCGACTTGAAGACAAGAAATGTGAATTTCAAAGCCAGCAAAGGGAAATCTATGAATTGGCATTCAGTAAGGATGGCAAGCTAGCAACTGTTGGTGCTGATGATACAGTCAGAATCTGGAAATCAGGTACAGAAATTGACAAAATTCAACCCCCTGAAGAGAGAACTGAACAAGTCCAAGCCCAAAGTATAGCTATTAGTCCTAATGGTCAACTTTTGGCAACCGTTAGAGGTGATGATAGCGTCACGTTATGGAACGTTTCAGGTGACGCGATACGCCGATTCCGAACAGAGGGGGGAAAGATCAACAGTGTGGCATTTAGTCCTAACAACGAACTGCTGGCCATTAGTACAGAACAAGGTAATGTTAGTCTATGGAATACTCAGGGCAAAAAACTTGATGAAATTCAGCGAAAGAAAGACGATAAGGGACAGTCGATAAAGAATGTGATCTTTCATCAGGAGAACAATGTCTTGAAGTTAATAACTATTCCAGAGAAAGGTACTATTTTTGTTTATAATCTTGAAGACAAGAAGTTTAAGAAGAATAAAGGAGAATACGATCGTACTGAACAATCAAAACTATCTGATTTAAAGAGCCTAGCGTACTCTCCTACGAAAAAGCTAGTAGCAACGATTGGAACAGATGGTACTTTCAAGTTATGGAATTATCCCGATTTCACTACTATCCAAAATGTTCCTGGTCAATTTAGTAGTGTAGCATTCAGTCATAACGGCAAGTGGCTGGTAACTGGTGACAAGAACGGTACAGTTAAGCGTTGGGAGATTAAGGAAAATTCACAAGGCTTGACGCTGTATGACGAATTCTCAACAGGGAAAACAAGCCTTAATGACGTAGCATTTTATCCTTTAAATAGCTATAGAATTTTCACGGCTGGGGATGACGGTACAGTAAGAGAATGGGACTTATCATCTAATCGACAACTTCCATCTTCAGCAAAAAATAAGGAAGAAAATGTCAAAAAACAAGTTTTTAGCCCTGATGGTAAGCTATTAGCTACTCTTGATGAAGAGAAACAACTCAACTTATGGCAAATTCCAGATAACGGCACTTTTTCAGAAAAGAAAGAAATTAGCAAGGCTGATATTTTTAAATCAAAAAGTTTTGAAAGTGTGATATTTAGCCCTGACAGCAAGTTCATCGTGACTGCCATAAACCAAGACGGTAAGAACCAGATCGTTCTAGGGAATATAGAGGGCCAAGAGGTCAAACAGCTTGACAAGCAACCTCTTGACAAACAACCTCTAGAAAAAAATCAGAATATTAAAAGTCTAGATTTTAGTAAGGATAATAAACTGTTAGCGATAACAGGTGATAATAAAATTAAGCTTTGGCAAATCAAAAATAAAAAATTAGAAGTTCTAGATGTTCTTCCCGAAGAGCTTAAAAAAAAGAGTATTGCTTTAGCCAGATTTACCCATGATGGTAAGAAAATAGCAACTGTTGAAGTTACTAAAGATAAAAACAGCGAGAATAAAAATAAAAACAGCAAGAATGTAGAGTTGTGGCAGATTTCCTCTGATGATTCACTTTGGCAAAAAATATATTGCCACTTGCCCTGGTCTAAATGTCCTCAACCTAATCCTTTAATCACTGTCATACCCACGGAACAAGAAAGCGTTGAGAGCTTGGGATTTAGTCGTAATGGTCAAAAACTGGCAATAGGTGGTTCTGACGGTACGTTTAAATTATGGACTATTAAGACAAAAGAGTTCAAAAAGTTTACCATAAAACAAAATCAACAAGCAAAAATTTATCAAATCCAGTTTAGCAAAGATGGTGAACTAATAGCAAGTATTGAAACCGATCCAAACACAGGAAATAACACCGATCCAAAAACAGCAAATAACAATGTTATATTATGGGATTTGGAAGGCAACCAACTCAGGACAATAGCATTGCCAGGAGCGAGTGTCAAAAGTGTATTCTTCACTGAAGATAGTAAACGATTACTCGTCGCAGATAACCAGGGTAAAACTATATTCTTTGAAGTTGATTTAAAGGAGTTAAGAAAGAAAAGCTGTCAATTAGTTCAGGATTATTTAACGTACAACTCCGATCTCAATATAAATGAGACGAAGAAGCTTTGCCCCAGCACTAAAGGTGATTCTTCTTCAAATAGGTATGTTGATGATAAAGTTAGTGGAGGTGAAAAAGTGTTATTAACAAAAATCAATAATTCTTATGAAAAAGAAGAAGGAATCGAATATTTTGAGCAGGGAGATTTTGAATTAGCTGAGTTACTTTTTGATTATTATTTACTAGAAAACAAAAACGATCCAGAAGCCAGAATTTACCTAAACAATGCCCGAATTGGCGAACAATCATCACACACGATCGCAGTATCAGTTCCCATTAGCAGCGATGTCAACGGTTCTTTAGAAATCCTGCGGGGAGTAGCTCAAGCTCAAAACGACTATAACAACTGGGCAAAGACACAACAGGGTATCATACCAATACGGGTATTAATTGCGGACGATCGCAACGATCCAAAAGTAGCGAAAAAGATAGCAACAAACTTAGCTGACAACTCTGATGTTCTCGGAGTTGTAGGACACTTTTCCAGCAGCGTCACCCGGGAAGCAGCCACAGTTTACAACGATAAAGGATTGGTGACAATTTCTCCAATTAGTACCTCAGTCAAATTATCAGAAGTGATGGGTAAAGATAAATACATTTTTCGCACGGTTCCTAATGACAAAGTAGCTGCCCAAGAGTTAGCTAATTATACGCTTAACTCGTTAAAGAAGCAGAAAGCTGTCTTGTTCTATAACTCCCAAAGTGAGTACAGCCAATCTCTTAGCTCTGAGTTTAAATCTGCTTTTGCTTCCAAAGGCGGGCAAGGATTGAAAGAAAATGAAGTTGACTTGTTCAACCAAAGTTTTGATCCTACAAAGATTCTTGAAAAGATTGATGAAAATACTGCGCTGGTTTTCTTAGCCGATAATAGCAAGCTCAATCAACTTTTTGAAGTTGTAAAAGCAAATAATGGAAAGTCGCCTATCTTAGCAGGAGATGATGTCTATGGGCCTCAAGTATTGGAATTCTTTCATAAACAGAAGTTACCAAATCCAAAAGGCTTATTTGTTGCAATTCCTTGGCACATTGGAAATAATCCCAGCTTACAATTTTCGAGTCTCTCTAAAGGACTTTGGGGCGATCGAGATGTTAACTGGCGAACTGTTACCGCTTACGATGCAGCAAAAGCTTTGATTGCAGCTATCAAGCAAAATCCCGACCGCAAAGAAATCGCTAAAATTCTCCATTCCAATACCTTTCATGCTCAGGGGGCAGTCGAACCAGTACAGTTTTTACCATCGGGCGATCGCGATGGAAATATTATCGAACTCGTCAAGATAGTTAAGCCTACTTCTAAATCTCGTTCCGGCTATGACTATGAGTTTGTTCCCGTTGAGAATCAAACTAGGTCAAACTATGTCACTAAACCAAAAACCTCAAAATAGGTACGTTTAGGAATCCAGTAAAAGCGATAGCAAAAATTATTCCACTTTAATCACATCCAAACACTCAGGAGTCATTATGTTAACCCTTCCGTTACCTTGCCATTGGCATTGGCGAAGATCGCCTTCCTAAAAAGCGATCTTGCAACAGAAAAACACACTCTAAAAAGGCAATAAACAATGGTATTAGAAATTAATCGCAATTTACGCTCTGAAAGTTTGCACCATGACCATACTGCCTGCACGGCACCTATTGGTTTCACCGCAGAAGAAATCGAGCAATTCAGTTGGGGAACGCGAGGTCTTTTTGAACAAATGCCTGCCAGTGGGGTTGGCTATGAATGTTACGGACTCCCTGACAAGTGCTATGGTCACTCAAACGTCCTTAAGGCTCTCCAATACATCTGTACCGAGTGGGCAAAACTCTATCCCAATGGGCCTCGGATTGGCATTGGAAATATTAGTCTTCCAGACGGAGGGCCGATGCCACCCCATAGCACTCATCAACACGGACTCGATGTTGATATTGCGCCTGTTGCTAACACTGATGAAGAAATTTCTCTCACCTATTACGATAGTAAATACTCTCGCCAACGCACTAAAGAATTGGTAGATTTATTCTACAATAATCCAATTTTGGGTATTCGGACAATTCTCTTCAACGATCCAGAAATTACACAGGTAGCGCCTTGCGCGGGACATGACGATCACCTTCATGTGAGTTTCCTTTCCCCTGGAATTGATTCAGCCCCCTATAGCAGCGACCAAGACGGGGATTTGCGTCTGGTGATACCTCCGATGCAGGGAGAACGAGTCCGCAAACTTCAAGAAGATTTAGCCAACGTTGGCATTTCAGTTACAACAGATGGTATCTTTGGCACCCAAACTGATGCCGCAATCCGAAAATTTCAGGCTGAACAAGGCTTGCAGGTTGATGGAATTGCGGGATTTGTAACGCAAACTAAACTGACACAATTAATTTCTGGACAGTCTCGTGGGGTTTCCGGCGAACCATCGGGTCTGAAACTCCAAGACGTGATTGACCAAAAGCAATCGATTCCTTTTGATAATATTCACTCTGGAGTGTTAGTTGAAGATCAACTATTCTGTGCAGAAATTCAAACCATCTTACGCGCTAATCATCTTTTAGAGGTTGTTGATGGGATTTACGGCCCTCAAACCCAAGAAGGCTTAAGGAACTTTAAAGCCAGCCGTAAACTTGATGGCGGAGATGTGTTAGGCCCAACAACCGCTAAAGCATTACTGGATGCAAAACCAGGTGTTGGAATGTTACCAGATTGGCAAGGCGGTTATAAGCAAGCCACAGTGGAGGCAATTATCAAAGAAGCTCATCGCCAAGGGATTACGTCTCAAGCTCAAATTGCTTACATTCTCGCAACCGTTGAACATGAAACAGCAGACAGTTTCCAACCCGTAAAGGAATCGTATTATTTGGGCGAACCAGAAGCTGAAAACCACCGCAAAACCTTACGCTATTATCCGTTTTACGGACGGGGGTACGTGCAACTGACCTGGGATTACAATTATCGGAAATATTCTGATGTGTTAGGCCTAGATTTGGTTAACGACCCCGATCTTGTCATGCGTCCCGATATCGCACTCTTTATCCTGGTTGATGGTATGAAATTCGGTGTGTTCACGGGTATCAAACTGGATGACTGTATTTCAAACAACCGCATGGATTTCTTGAAAGCCCGTACAATTATCAATGGCACTGACCAGGCAGAAAAGGTTCAAAGTTATGCTATGAATTGGCAAGCTCAATTAGGGTAGGAGTTAGGGCGATCGCAACTCAACAATCTACCTTGAATTTAAGCTTGACTTTGATAGCTATTGGATCAAGCTATTAAAGCGTCTTGGTAGTGTGTGACAGTAGTGCGCGATCGCCCAAAACTTCCTCACAACAGTAAGCTGAAAAATAGCCGCAGACTGTGGTAGGATTTTGTGCTGTAACTGAAACCACAGCCCCTAGAAAAACCATAAGTAAAGCAGTAGCCAGGATTTTCAACTGTTTCGGTTTCATACTTAAGCAGTCCATATTCAGTCATTTTAGAGAAGTTTGAAATTGAGACAGTGTTGCTTGTGGGCGATTGCAAGGAAAAAGGAAGAAGTCGATACGATCGCAAAATTTCCAGCAAGGGTTTCAGCAATTAATAACGTCCAGTGAAACCTCGGCGGTTGCTATAATTCCAAATAATCAAATCAGGATTAAGCGTGTCACCAGCAAACTCTCAACAACAAACTCCCCTATTAGATGCTTTGCGCGCTCGCACAAATCACCCACACGCCCCATTTTATGCCCCCGGACACAAAGGCGGACAAGGAATCTCTCAACCCCTAATTGACTTATTCGGTGCGACAGTATTTCGATCGGATTTGCCGGAATTGCCGGAATTAGATAATCTCTTTAACCCAGAAGGTGCAATTGCCGAAGCTCAAGACTTAGCCGCCTCAGCATTTGGAGCCCAATCAACTCGGTTTTTGGCTAACGGTTCGACTTGCGGAATAATCGCCGCCATCTTAGCGACTTGCGGCCCTGGCGATAAAATTATCCTACCTCGAAATATCCACTCCTCGGCAATTTCTGGTTTAATTTTATCCGGTGCAATTCCAATTTTTGTCAATCCAGAGTACAACTCGGATTGGGATATTGCCAACAGCATCACCCCAGAAGCCACAGCCGCAGCATTAGAACAACATCCCGACGCGAAAGCAGTAATGATAGTTTACCCAACCTATCACGGCGTCTGCGGAGATTTGCGGGCGATCGCCCAAATTACCCATCAATACAACATACCGTTATTAGTAGACGAAGCCCACGGCGCCCACTTTAACTTTCATCCAAACTTGCCAGAACCAGCACTATCAGTCGGCGCCGATTTAACAGTACAATCAATCCACAAAACCCTCGGTGCAATGACACAAGCATCGATGCTGCACGTCAAGGGATCTCGCATAGATATCCAAAAATTAAATAGAGCATTGCAGTTAGTACAATCTACCAGTCCGAGTTATATACTATTAGCATCATTAGACGCAGCCCGCCAACAAATCGCACTCCACGGCAAAGAATTAATGGCGGAAACTTTACAGCTAGCAGAAAAAGCGCGATCGCGCATCAGTCTTATTCCCGGCTTATCAGTTTTAGCACCGTTAAATACAGCGGGTTTTGCAGCATTAGACCGCACCAGGCTAACAGTAAAAGTATCAGATTTAGGAATCACAGGATTTATAGCCGATGAAATTATGCACTCTCAACTCGGCGTCACCGCAGAACTTCCCATGCCTCGACATTTAACATTTATTATCAGCTTGGGAAATACAGAATTAGATATTGACAATTTAGTTAAAGCTTGTACTTTTTTAGAAGGAAGAAGGAAGACGGAAGCAGGAAGTTTGGTAACGGATGTAACGGATGTCAGGAAGAAGGAAGAAGTCCGAAAGAAGAAGTCCGAGAGAAGAAGTCCGATGTCCGATGGAAGATTTGCCCAATCTCCCAATCTCCCACTCTCCCCCTCTCCCCCTCTCCTCTCCCCCCGCGAGGCCTTCTTTTTCCCAGCGGAAACAGTACCCGCAGACAAAGCAGTCGATCGCCTGTGCGCCGAACTCATATGTCCCTACCCCCCAGGAATACCCGTCCTGATGCCCGGTGAAATCATTACCCCAGCAGCCGTTGACTACCTGCAACAAATCCTTGCCGCCGGCGGAAAAATCACAGGTTGTAGCGATAGAAACCTCCAAACTCTCAAGGTTGTGCGACAGTAAATATTAAGGCTTGGGGGAAATTGGGAGAATTTCTACTTCTTCCGCGAGTTCCAACTTCGGTCTTGCTTCACTCAAAAATCAAAAATCAAAAATATAACTATGCTTTGGCCCTACGTCACTCCAGGCATCCCGGATGACTTATTTGAACGTTTACCGGGAATTCCCATGAGTAAGCGAGAAGTCCGACTGCTGTTAATCTCCCACCTGCGGCTGCAAGCAGATTCAGTGGTGTGGGACATCGGTGCAGGTACTGGTACGATCGCCGTAGAAACAGGTTTGCTGTGTCCCAAAGGCCGGATTATTGCCGTCGAAAGGGACGAAGAAGTAGCAAGCTTGATTCGCAGAAATTGCGATCGATTCGATCTCGACAACGTAGAAGTCATAGAAGGCAGTGCCCCGGAGTGCCTGGAAAACCTGCCCCAACCCCCCCACCGAGTCTGCATCGAAGGAGGTCGCCCCATTAAAGCCATTCTCCAAGAAGTGTGGCGCTACTTGCCACCCCACGGTAGAGTTGTCGCCACAGCATCCAATTTAGAAAATCTTTACGCCCTTTCCGAAGGGTTCGCCGAGTTACAAGTCCGCAACATTGAAGTAGTCCAGTCCGCCGTCAACCGCTTGGAGACTCGCGGCCTCAGTCAAACCTTTGCCGCCGTCAATCCCATATTTATTCTCAGTGGCGAAAAGCTGGATTAGAAGTTAGTTGACAGTTGGCAGTTGACAGTTGACAGTTGACAGTTGACAGTTGACAGTTGACAGTTAACTTTAACCTGGTTCCTCGGCAGATGCTGGGAATACATACCCAATGCCCCATGCCCTATGCCCTATGCCCATTCCTAAATGTAATTCTTAATCTTTTTTAAGTTCACTTAACCTTCATACTTAAGAATAGGGGCCACCATAGCTGGATTGACCACCTGACTTGAGATATTGGATGACCGATGGGGGATGGGGGTTAGTTGTGCAAGGGATCAACTCGTGCTCTAGAAAAATCCAAAATCTCCAATCCAAAATCCAAAATCTAAAATCTAAAATCTAAAATCGAGTGATCCACCGCCGTCTGCAAGAGAAATTCATTTTATGCCTTGGTCTCGTATCCTGAGTGGAATAGTTGCGATCGCCCTTGCTTTGGGAATGATTATTATGGGCGGATGGTACTTCACCGTCGGCTTTGGAGTCATAGTCTACCTAGGCCAATTGGAATATTTTCAATTAGCCAGGGCTAAAGGCATTGCACCCGCTGCCAAAACTACCTTAGCAGTCAGTCAAGGGCTATTAATTACTGCAGCCCTAGCACCGGAACTCGTAGATGCCATGTTCCCCTTAGCGGGAACCTTAATTTGTTTCTACCTGTTATTCCAGCCTAAATTATCGACGATCGCCGATATTGCCTCCTCAGTTTTAGGATTGTTCTACGGCGGTTATTTGCCCAGCTATTGGGTACGGCTGCGAGTCGGCCTCGACCCAGGGAATCTTGCTACAACCCAACTTTCGCAAGCAGTAGCAAGCAATTTGCCGGTTAACATTTACCCGTCCCCGTCTTGGACAAATTCCAGCCACATATCTTTAGGATTGACTTCGCTGCTGCTGGCTTTCTTCTGCATCTGGGCCGCTGACATTGGGGCTTATTTTGTCGGCAAATTCTTCGGGCGCACTAGCCTATCCCACATCAGCCCCAAAAAAACCGTTGAAGGTGCCGTATTTGGAGTTTGCGGCAGCATCGCCGTGGCAGTCGCTGGTTCTTGGTATTTACACTGGCCGGGGTGGCAGTATACTGGGGCTGCTTTTGGTCTGTTGATTGGGGTTGCTAGCCTGTTGGGAGATTTAACTGAGTCGATGATGAAGCGAGACGCCGGCGTTAAGGATTCGGGACAGTTGATCCCCGGTCATGGCGGCATTCTCGATCGCACTGACAGTTATGTTTTTACCGCGCCCTTAGTCTACTATTTTGTGACTTTATTTTTGCCCGCGATCGACTCTTTTTTAATTAATTGGTAATTGGGAATTGGGGATTGGGAATTGGTAATTGGGAATTGGTAATTGGGAATTGGGCATGGGGAATTGGGCATGGGGTATGTATTCCCAGCCTCTACCGAGGAACCAGGTTAAAGTCAACTGTCAACTGTCAACTGTTAACTGTTAACGAACTAAGGCAAAACTGTAATTCCTCCCCGACAAACAATCTCCCCCTGACTCAAAATCAATTCTTCAATCTCAACTTCCGGCCCAAAATCAATTTTAAAACCATTGAAATCACTGCTCTTTAATTCTCCATCCATTTCGATTTCTGGTGATTCAAACATCAATTCGCGACCGCTGGCTATCCGCAAACCCGTCCGCAATACCAAAGGAATTTGCCTACCGCCAGCGCGCAAAATTGCAGCCGAAAGCGTCAACAAACCCGCCTCAATTGCAATCTGCGAATTTTGCAACTTCAGCGACTGTTCCCTATCTGTCAGTGGCAGCATTGGCAGCAAAAATTCGCTTAAAGCATCAGCCAGCAAAGGCGCTTTCAGCGACGCATTCAAATCCGCTTGGCTAAGCCTCAAAACGCCTGCCACGGGAACAGATTCCAGAAGGCGTAGGGGTTGGCCTTTGAGAGCTTGACCGAGGTTGATGCGAATGCCACAGCCCTCTATGGCAACTTCAGTTAGGTGTAGTCCTTTATACACAGCACCGCGAGCGGCAGCCGTGACTTTGGGGATCGCACCGCTGAAGATTTGTCGATCGCTCCCCTCAATTTTCACCTTCAACTCGTCCACCTGCTGAACTTGCGATCGCAGCCACAACTGCACAGCCGGAGACAGCACTGCGCTCGCGATCCGGCTGCCTTGACTCGGCGAAGGTCTCCCCGGCTCAAGGTCGAGATTAACCGTCCCACCAGAGCCAGCAGCCCCATCTCTATTGTCAAATTGAAGAGAGTTTCGATCGACAGTCATAAACAATTTCAGAATATAAACCTTAATATTCAAGCACATAAATTTAACTAGAACTTGCACATCCAGCCTCAAAAACCCGGTTTCTACACAAATATACGGCTATCAACCTCTGATTTTCGTGAGAAACCGGGTTGATGAACACAAGTCCGATTAACTCCAAAATCAAGCATCAATCTGGCATCAGCAACGCCAGAAGCAGAAAAATTCTCAGCTTTCTCCCCTTGGGATATTGGGGTAATTCACGAGTTGTGCGATCCCGATGAAAAATTCGCGATCGAGCGTATAAATTTAACCAGGAGTACGGGATTTATGGTAGTGTTGGTTTATGGTCGGGTCAGACCCACACCTTTCAAACCAGCCGCAAACCAACGGTGCAAACCTGTGCCTGCCGCGAGTCTTTTCGTCGTAGTTTTTGCACAGCATTCAGGGTAATGCCATCAGGACAATCTGCACCGGGCACAAGGACAATCTGCACTCTTGCCGGGCGTCCTGTAATAATTGGTCAGCATTATAATTTATTCCCAACCAGGAATTGAGCATTGCTAGTACGGTTAATCAATTAACCGTGTCGTGTTTCCTCCCCACCGTTCGCTCGTTGGGGATTTCCACACTCCCGTCATGTCTGATGAAAGGCTGCAAAAAATCCTCGCCCAGTGGGGCATTGCCTCTCGCCGTCTTGCAGAACAGATGATTGTAGCTGGACGAGTCCGAGTTAATGGCAATATTGTTCGCTTAGGAGAAAAAGCGAATCCCGATCGCGATCTCATCCAAGTCGATGGAGTTCCGGTGAAACCAACGGATCGACCCGCAAAGGTCTATCTGTTGCTCAACAAACCGGCAGGCGTAGTTTCTACTTGCAGCGATCCAAGAGCCCGATCGAAAGTTCTCGACTTGCTGCCACCCCAACTGCGCTCCGGTCAAGGCATCCACCCCGTAGGACGCTTAGATGCAGATTCCACCGGCGCCCTCTTGCTCACCAATGATGGTAAGCTGACATTTTGTTTGACCCATCCGCGTCACTTGATCGCCAAAACTTATCAGGTTTGGGTGAGCGGCGATCCCCCGGAACCCATACTACAAACGTGGCGTCAGGGCATCATCTTGTCCGGCAGAAAAACTTTGCCCGCGAAAGTTAAAGTTCTCGATCGCGCGCGAGACCAAACTCTGTTAGAAGTCATTCTATCAGAAGGCAGAAACCGACAGATTCGGCGAACGGCCGAACAGTTGGGATATCCCGTGGTGCGCCTGCACCGCACAGCCATCGGCCCGATTCAATTGCAGCGGCCCGGTTCGCCAATATTGCCACCCGGCTGCTGCCGACCCCTAGAAGATGCGGAAATTATTTATTTATGGAATCTAGTCAACCTAACATCAATAAGCGTGCCAGTAAATTCCCAGGAGCACAGCATATGACAAAGAATTTATTGTTTTTATTCTTCAAAACCACTAAGCAGAAACTGCACTCCCAAGAGCCAGAAACAGCTCAGAAGAAGCTAGCGGAAATAGGAACTCAACTCCGCCAGTACCGCGAACAGCAGTCGATTTGTTTGGACAAAGTAGCCGTGGTAACAATGATTCGGCGGAATCTGCTGCAAGCCATCGAGGACGGTCAACTCGACCAACTTCCCGAACCCGTCTACACTCAGGGTTTGATCAAGCGCTACGCTGAAGCAATGGGTTTGGACGGAACTCAGTTTGCCGACTTTTTCCCGATCGAACCGCCACCCCGATCGAGAACCAAGCTATCCTGGCAAGATGGGCCTCAGTTGCGGCCGATGCACCTCTACCTCTTTTACACATTTCTAATTATCTGTTCGGTCAATGTCTTATCTCAGTTGATGAGTGGTTCTGTTACCGCAAAAAACGGTGCGGGAGCCGAAGAACTAGCGCTTGGGCAGCAAGAACAAGCCCGTTTAGCTGGTGGGGCATCGAGTTCCTCACAAAATCAGAAACCGGATAGTTACGAGGCTCTAGAAGCAGTAAGAACCGGTCAAAATTTAAATAAACCTGGCAATAAACCAGTGATGGTTAACGTCACTTTTAAAGCAGAATCATGGATGCAGGTTGAAGTCGATGGTAAAACAGAGTTTGAGGGAACTTTGCCGACCGGGACTGTTCGCACCTGGGGGGCTCAAAAGCAATTGGTAGTGGTAGCAGGTAACGCCGGCGGGGTAATGGTTGCCGTTAATAACGGACAAGCCGAACCACTCGGAGATCCTGGAGTCGCCAAAGAAGTTGTTTTTAAAGCAAACGAACTCAAGCCTTCAGCACCGCCCAAGAATGAAGGTTGAGTGTTAATTGGTAATTGTTAATGGGTAATCAATAGGTAATAGCGGGCAGTCCACAGATTTTAATGATAATGTCGGTCTTTATTGACTTCTTACCCATTAGCAACTACCCATTACCAACTACCCCTTCTACATTTTCAATGTTTATTAGGAGCGCGCCCGGAGATGTAAGTCATAGTTTTGAGCCGATCGCGCACTTCCCAATTCAAAGCTTCGGGTCGATACCTCCAGCCCCAATTTCCCTCTGGTTTACCCGGAAAATTCATCCGCGCGTCAGTATCTAAACCCAACAAATCTTGAAACGGCACAATTGCCATATTAGCAATAGAAATCCAGCCCATGCGGATTAAAGACCAGTGAATTCCTTGGGGATCGATGCAGCCCAAATAACGCAAAACCTCGTCTCTTTCGTAGTTTTGCAGTTGATTGAACCAGCCGACAGTCGTGTCGTTGTCGTGGGTACCGGTGTAAACTACGCAGTTGCGATCGTAGTTGAAAGGCAAAAAAGGATCGCCAGGGCCCGCGCCAAAAGCAAACTGCAAAATCTTCATTCCTGGAAACTCGTATCGATCGCGCAAAGCTTCCACTTCTGGAGTAATTACCCCTAAATCTTCAGCGATAATCGGCAAGTTGCCAAACTTCTCGTTAATTAGATCCAACAAAGCTGTTCCCGGCGCTTTAATCCACTCTCCCTCGATCGCAGTTTCTTGTCCGCGCTTCACCGCCCAGTAAGCGTCAAATCCTCGAAAGTGGTCGATCCGAGTCACGTCTACATAAGAGAAAATCGCTTCAAAACGCTGCACCCACCAGTCGAAATTAGTTGCTTGCAACTTCTCCCAATTGTATACGGGGTTGCCCCACAATTGACCTGTATTGCTGAAGTAATCTGGGGGAACTCCTGCCATTAAAGCTGGTTCTCCGCTGGCTTCATCCAAGCAAAATATTTCTGGATGAGACCATACATCGGCGCTATCGTGAGCTACATAAATCGGAATATCGCCAATAATTTTAATGTCCCGCATATTAGCATAGCGTTTCAACTCCGTCCACTGGCGAAAAAACTCAAACTGAACGTATTGGTAGTAATAAATCTCAGCATTTAGCTGCTGACGCCACTTCTCTACTGACTCTGGTTTTCGACGGGCAATTTCTGGTTCCCAATTGTTCCAGCTAACACCGCCAAAGTGATCTTTTAGTGCCATAAATAAGGCGTAATCTTCCAGCCAATTCTCTTTGCTTTGGCAAAAACCTGAGAATTCTTTTTGCTGGATCGGGGATGCTTTGGCTTTGAAGTTTTCGCAAGCTTTTTTGAGCAAAGGCACTTTCAGCGTGATCGCTCGATCGAAGTCTACATAATCCAGCGGAAATTCGGGCAAATTAGCGAAGTCTTCATCTCCGAGCAATTGCTGGTCCCGCAGCAGTTCTGGGTTGATCAGCAGCGGGTTTCCCGCCATTGCTGAATAGCACGAATAAGGAGAATTGCCGTATCCTGTCGGCCCCAGCGGCAATACCTGCCAGTATTGCTGGTCGCTCTCTACTAAAAAGTCAATAAAGCGATATGCTTCTATTCCCATGTCTCCAATGCCAAATCGACTGGGAAAGGACGTGGGGTGGAGTAAAAGGCCACTCGATCGGGGAAAAAGCATAATCTATCTAAAGATATAGGAATTTAACATTGACAATTTGACCTATCTTCCCTACTAATTAAACTTCGTAGTCTTGAGGGAGATTCTCAGGGCAAATTCTTTTGTGATTGTCTCATATTTTCTGCGATAACGTGCTTACCAAATATTTTTATAACACTCTACTCACAAGTCCTGAGTAGAAAGGAAAACATCACAATCTGAAGTTATGCGATCGCCCTGCTTTCACAGCTAGGTTTTTTTACCCAGACTCGTTTGCTGCAACAAAGTATTTTGCTTGAGCGTACCCGGTTTCTGCTTAATCTTTAAATATACTTTTCTTTTGTTTTCGCCCCCTCTCTCTGCAGTCGTAAATTGCCCGCCAACAATCAGCCATCACTTAAGCAGAGCCAATGCACAAATTAGCCGGCTGTTTTGTATCTCAAAAAACAGCCGGCTGCGAAATTACTGGTGATAATGCTTAGTTCACGCTTGCTTGTTCAACAATTTCTGCACTTGTTTGAGAGCTATAGCGCCGACGTTGTAAGCAGCCCAGCCGCCCGCCAACAATACGGGCATCAATACTATTAGTATGCGGAAGTCAAAATCCATGAGTTCTCCTCCTAAAGTTTTTTAACAAATTCTCATAATCTATTTGTATCTCATTTTGTCGCCATTCTCCTGACTCTTTAACCAAATATTCGGGATACACAGGAGGACATCGCTCCGCAAGAATTGAGAGCGAAAGCGAAACTCCTAGGCGGGCGATCGGTCTTCGCTGTACCAATTATCCCACAATCTGTTTGGCAATCCCTTCCACCACCTTAGTTAGAGGGTCGTTAGGGAAGTGCAGCGCAAACACCCCCTTGCTGGCGAGCAGCATCATCTTGTCGCTGTGGGGCAGTACCCCTGCCACTGGGATTTTGTAAATACTCTCTACTTGCTGCTTCAAATCCTCGAAATCCAGCGATTCTGGGGCTTTATTAATCGTCATCAAAATCTTGGGAACTTCTAATTTGCGGGCCACATCTACTGTGACAGCCGTTCCCTGAAAATCTTGCTGATCCGGACGCAGAATCAGCAGCAGGATGTCGGAAATGGTGATGCTGAGGAGGGTTTCTTCGTTGAGTCCCGGGTGCGTGTCTATAAATAGGTAGTCTAAGTTCAAAACCTCGATCAGTTCTTGAAAGCCGTCGGTAAGCAGTCCCACATCGTAGCCTTCCCGCAAAACTCGCGCTATCTCCCCTGCTTTAATGCTCGAAGGAATCAGGTAGAGGCTGCCGTTACTGGCTAATTTTGGCAGCAGCGAACTCACATTGTATGCCGTATCCGCGATCGGACATCGGCCCCACAGGTAATCGTTCAAGCAGCGATCCATATTGCTCTCGCTGAAACCGAACAGCACGTGAATCCCCGGTGATTGAATGTCTGTGTCCACAATGGCGACTCGATTTCCGCCGCGAGCGATAATAGATGCCAGGTTTGCTGTCGTGTTCGATTTGCCAGTTCCGCCCCGGTAAGAGTGGACAGAGATGATTTTGGACATGATCTACGTATTAGGGTAAGAAACGGCGAGAACCCATTATGATGCAATTTTCGATGATGCAGTCGAGTTGTCTGTCATTCTTCCTTGCCCCCCAAATCCTCCTTATCTGTTAAACTATCAATTTTTTCATCTTTTATCATCTTTTGGGCGCCCCTGCGCTGCCGCATCTGTTTGGCTTTGGTTTGCAAATCGCTGAACTCGTCATCAGGTTTGGTTTCGGCTGAACTAGCCCCGCCGCCCGCATTGATCGGGACACCCGTTTTTGAGCCGCTTTCCGATTCAGTCACGGCGGCGCGCTGCTTCTGGTGTTTGGATTTTTCCTGCAACTGAGCTAGGTATTCGTCTGTCTGACTTTCGACCTTGGGAAGCTCTGGGGTAATGGCAATTATTTCTTCGGGTTCGGAAGGTGCTTTTTCAGAGGTTTCTTGTTTGCTAATCCTCAGTTTCTCTTTCTTTTGCTGCAATTCTTTAAAGAAATCAGATTCTGTGATTTCTGCGACTTGCTGCTCTTTTTTGGCTTGGTCTATTTCGATTTTGAAGACTTGTTTTACTCGATCGCTAATTGCTTTCCCGTATCCGGCTTTATTAAATCTTTCTGCTGATACAATGCTACCGCCAGTTACGATTAATGCTAATGCTGGCGCTGCCACAGGCACCCACCCTCCCAACAGAAAAATCCCAAAGCCGAGCGCGCAACACCCCGACAGCAGTGCTCCGAATGTCACTGTCAACTTCGCTGGGTGAGCCATCCGCGATGCCAAGGTTCCTCCGACAATTGACCATGCCGAAATCCACAGGATTTCTACCCATTCCGGCCAAAACCAAAACATCGGTCTGTTGTCTAAAACAGCACTCATAATTTGGCTGACTACTTGTGCGTGTGCCACGATCCCCGGCATGAATTGGTTTTTTTGCTGTCGCCCACTGTAAGGAGTATAAAATAAATCTTTAACGGTTTCTGTGGTGTAACCGATGAGAACTATTTTATCTTTAACTAAATTCGGGTCTACTTTCCCTTCTAAAACATCCGTAATTCTGACTTGGTTTGCGACTTGCCGCCGGGAACGATAGTTAATTAATATTTGATATCCCCTGACATCGGCATTTTTGTATCCTCCGTCATTACTTGCTAGTTGTTTTAATTGGGTTTTTCCCAGCCATAAAGATTGATCAGGTGCCAGTTTGGGATAGATTTTTTGCCCTTGCAGGTAGCGGAGTGCTAGCTGGAGGTTGAAGGAAGCTAAAACTTGAGAATCGTCATTGCAAAGATGTTTTTGGGTAGAAGAGTTGCCCTCAATTGTCGGCGGTTTCATAAATAATAAAGCCCTGCGGAGTATGCCACCCGGATCGACTCCGAAATCTGCAAATCCCACCCGGTTTTGTGGCAGCCCCGGCGCAGGCGGAGAACCGGGATTGTCCGGGCTTCCGTCGGTGACTAAACATACCCCGATAATTCGATCGCTTTTTTGTAAAAGTTTAGTTAATTCCTCGCGCCCGTCTCCTAAAGGTACGTCTCGCAGTACATCTAAACCGATGACTGCCGGCTGCATTTTGTCAAGTTTTTGTAAGATTTCAGCTATTGTGCGATCGGATATTGGCCACTCTTTCAGTTTCTGAATGTCTGCTTCGGTAATCCCCACCACTAGCAAACGCGAGTCTGGCTGTTCATCGGGACGCCACCTCACCATTTGGTCGTAAGCGCTTAATTCTACTGGTTCGAGTATTCCTAGCTGTCTGGCCCCCATCAAGGATAATGTTACTGCCGCGCTGGCAATTAATACAGACTTAGCCAATGCTAGTGATGGTTTATACCTTTGACTCAATTGAGCCACTGCCGATCGAATTTTGTTAGATATTTTACTCATTATCCGAGCATAAAAGTTTGACTCGTTTCTGGAACAGCAGTTGTTTCGCCTTTGCCACCTGCCGGAGACTTCTTCTATCTTAGAACACTCGGAAACTCCGACCACTTTGTTACAATAATTTACAGTACGTACCGAGCAACTGTATTCAATGATACTTGCGACCTTGGCAACATGATTATTCCGACAGAGAATCCACTTGCCGCTCGAATTAATTAATGTTATTGATGATATGTCAAGGTATAAATTGTGTATCTGCGCCCTCGACTAGCATCTCAAAAATATTTATCGCCATCAGCGAATGCCTGTGTTTGCAATTATAGTGAAAGGTACAACCAAATGAAACGTTTTCTACATCGGGCTACACTGGCGGTCGCCGTATCTGCGATCGCAGCTACTGTACCCAGTTCACTGGCACCGATGCGCGCACAATCCCAGCCGCTTCTGCTGAGTCAAAATGTTAATTTCAAGCCTCCCGACGTAACAGCCCCCGCCAACCGACAAGGAGGAACACATCGCGGCAACAAGCTTTGTCCAGCGGGTTTATCTATTACTCCTTTAGTACCTCCAACTAATATCGGTTTAACCCTAACAGAGTCTCCCACTATTTTTGTCTATGTTCCTCAAACCTCTGCAAAAATAGAGTTTACTGTGCTCAACGACAAGGAAGAGGAAGTGGTCTACGAAAAAACATTTAAACTAGACAAATCTGGGATTGTTGGAGTTACCATTCCTGCTACCGTTGACAACAACAAATCCCTTGAAGTTGGTAAGCGATACGTGTGGTCATTTTCGCTAGTTTGCGACCCCGAAGACCGAGCTGCGGATTTAGTTGTTAAAGGGTTCGTGCAGCGAATTGAACCGCAGGCAAATCTCAAGAGCGATTTGGCAAATCCCGACCCGATGACTAGGCTCAACGTTTATGCTCAAAATGGGATTTGGTACGAAACTATCGCTACTTTAGCCCAAATGCGGCGCCAGACACCGGGGGATGTGAAGCTGACAGCCAAGTGGACGCAATTATTGCAGTCCCAAGGACTGGAATCAGTTGCAGCTCAACCACTGGTTGCGCCTCTTTAAATCTCGCTATTTCTGAAAATTTTGTCGGTCAGCCGATGGCGATGTGAAAATTGACCCATTTACTCGATCGCGCCCGGGGCTAAAACTCCGGGTTAACCTTTAGAGATGCGCTCTATAAATATTTTTACAAGTGGGTGGAAAAATGAAACGTTTTATACATTTTACTGCACTGGTGATGACTGTATTGGCGATCGTCGTTACTCTCCCGAGTTTGCTGACACCGATGCAGGCTGTGCCTGCACCCATGCTGCTGAGTCAGAATGTTAATTTCAAACCCCCAGATGTAACAGCCCCCGACAACAGGCAAGGGGGGACGCATCGAGGCTGTAAGTTACGGGATGGTTTATTCATTACTCCCTTAATACCTGAAAGCAATATTGGCTTAACGCTAACAGATTCGCCCACATTTTTTGTATATGTTTCTCAACCGGCGGCTCAAGTAGAGTTTATTTTGCTAAATGCAGATGAATCCGAAGTAGTCTACGAAACTACTTTAAAAAATGACAAAGCCGGAATTGTTGGAGTTAGCCTTTCTGAGAAAGACAAGACAAAAAATATTGAGGTTGGTAAACGATATGTGTGGTCGTTTGCACTAGCCTGCGATCCTCTGGAGCGTTCGGGAGATTATATTGTTAAAGGATGGATGCAGCGAATTGAACCCCAGGCAAATCTCAAGAACGATTTGGCAAATCCCGATCCCATGGCTAAGGTGATTGCTTATGCTAAAAATGGGATTTGGTACGAGACTCTTGCGACTCTAGCCGAAATGCGGCGCCGCGCACCCGATGATTCGCGACTGACGACCGAGTGGACGCAATTGTTGCAGTCCCAAGGACTAGAATCGATTGCCACTCAGCCGGTAGTTCAGTCTTTTGAATAACGACTCTTGACCAATCACTGCTGAGTGTTTGCATAGTCAATTCTTCAATGATTCAATCCAGTGACCGAAAGCAGCCAGGGTACAAGCCCCCGTCTTTATCCTGGCATCACCA
>NZ_JAUBOS010000008.1:0-37657 GCF_036700365.1 Microcoleus sp. w2-18bC1 | reverse complement strand
GTCAATTCTTCAATGATTCAATCCAGTGACCGAAAGCAGCCAGGGTACAAGCCCCCGTCTTTATCCTGGCATCACCAAAAAATAGTATCCGATAACAAGTCCCCGGATTCATCAGTGATATCGCTTTCTTCAATTCTCAACTTCTTCAATTCTTCAATCCCAAATCTAAAATCTAAAATCTAAAATCGATGTCAATTCTTCAATGATTCAATCCAGTGACCGAAAGCAGCCAGGGTACAAGCCCCCGTCTTTATCCTGGCATCACCAAAAAATAGTATCCGATAACAAGTCCCCGGATTCATCAGTGATATCGCTTTCTTCAATTCTCAACTTCTTCAATTCTTCAATCCCAAATCTAAAATCTAAAATCTAAAATCGATTGATGGCTAATAACTTTCCGACAATTCTAGCTCTTGATTTTGATGGTGTGATTTGTGACGGACTAATCGAATATTTCCAAACCGCTTGGCGTACCTACTGTCAAATCTGGAAACCAGTCGAAACAGTACCAGATCCAGATTTAGCTTTGAGTTTTTACCGAGTGCGGCCCGCCATCGAAACTGGTTGGGAAATGCCGCTGCTAATCCGCGCACTACTCACAGGAATTTCCCCAGAGCAAATTTTGCTAGAGTGGCCCAATATAGTACCGTATTTGTTGACCGAAAATAATTTGAAAGCGCAGTCTGTCGGCGCTATGTTAGACGGATTGCGCGATAATTGGATTGCTGAGGATTTAGCAGGGTGGCTGTCTTTGCACCGCTTTTATCCAGGGGTTGCGGATCGCTTGCACTCGTTGCAGGAGAGTTCGGTGAAAGTGGCGATCGTCACTACAAAGGAAGGCCGTTTTGTGCGAGAACTTTTGCAGCTAGCAGGGGTACAAATGCCGTCAGAGTTGATTTTTGGTAAGGAATACAACAAGCCTAAACACCAAATTTTGCGGGAATTTTTGGCAGCCTCTGGTAATGATTCGACTATTTGGTTTGTGGAAGACCGGTTAAAAACTTTGCTGTCGGTGAAGCAGCAGCCGGATTTATCTCAGGTGAGGTTATTTTTGGCTGATTGGGGTTACAATACTTTGCCCGAACGGGAATCTGTGGCTCAAAATCCACCAGTTCAATTGCTTTCTCTGTCCCAGTTTGCCGGAGATTTTGCCGATTGGCTGCCGATCGACTGTTGATGTTAGATTGGTTTACAGTGGTGATTTTTTTCGCTTTTCAGAGTCAAAAAAAATCACAAAATTTTACATCTTTTTTGTTGACTTTTGCGGCGTAGACATGGTATTTTAATATAATGGGATGGTGGCCAAAATAATATTTTGGCCACCATCCCATTATAAGATAAATATAACAGAAATCCCTCATAAAAGCAAGGCGATCAACAAAAAAAAGATTTTTTTTCAGGTACTCTTGACCTCAAAAACCAGGTTTTTTACTATTTCTGCGGGCTGGTACGAAGTATTTTAGTTAATCAAACCGCGTGTCTGACAAGAAACCAAGTTTCAGCACCCAAAGTTTGAAAAGTGTTTTGATAATTTCTCAGCTTGAAAGCTTTCTAATATTGAGACTTAAAACCAATGCTCGATTTAACTAAAGCAGCCAAGGCAATGCAGGGAATGAGCCAACATTTGAATGTGGAAGCTCACGCGGCTCGCCAACGTTTGGAAGTGGCTCAGAATTTGCTGGTAAAGGCAGCAGCGGAACAGGAAAAATTGGTGGAATTGCAAGAGAATTGGCGCGATCGCACTTTATTCAATGCTGCCACGCCGATCGAGCCATTGTCCGATCGCACCTACATCACCGCACCCCCCGCCTCTCACACAGTCTTTGCCACAGACGGATCGCAAATTTCCCCCAACCATCACGAAATAGCTTACTGCTACCTCCTAAACGTCGGCACAGTCATGCTGCACTACGGCCAAAGCCGTCACCCAGTTTTAGACAGCGTGCCGGAGGTTTTCTACAAACCAGAAGACTTGTACGGTTCGCGACAGTGGGGAATTAGAACCGAAGAATGGATGGGATATCGGCGCGCAGTTTCCGAAGCAATTGCCTTAGCAGAAATGGGCTGCAATTGGGCAAAAGTTAACGACAATAAATTGCCCGCGCCAGCTTTAGCCATGGTAGACGGTTCCCTGATTTATTGGTTTTTGGAACAGTTACCCAGCGAAGCGCGCGATCAAATTTTGCTACCAATTTTAGAAGCTTGGGACAAGTTGCGTTTAGCAGGAATTCCGCTGTTAGGATACTTAAGCGCTTCTCGCAGCAGCGAAAGCTTATCTTTTTTGCGGTTTGAAGCTTGCACCCACGAAGTACCAGACTGCATGACAAATTGCCCGAACGTCGGATTTGCCGCCACAATTTCTTTCGCCGAAAAAGCACCTTGTCAAGAATTTGAACCCTTGCGGGACGCCATCTTGTGGGCAACAATCCTGTCACCGGGACAAAGAAGCCCTTTGTGGAAATCCCAAGCTCGAATTTTAGATTTATACGGTCTTAATTCCGTCTATTTCTGTTACGTTCACGTGGGGACAGAAATTGCTAGAATAGAAGTGCCGGAATGGGTAACACAAGATACAGCACAGCTCGATTTAGCATTAGGAATGATGCTGGCTCAAGTACATAAAGGCGGCGGGTATCCGGTGACGCTAGCAGAAGCTCACAATCAAGCGGTAGTGACGGGGGGCGATCGAAGTCGCTTTTTCGCTTTGTTAGAGCAGCAAATGATTAAAGCCGGCTTAAAAAATGTCGGAATTTCTTATAAGGAAACACGAAAGCGCGGCAGTATTGCTTGAAGTAATAAGTAGAGTAGTCCTGGACGCAGAAACCAGGTTTTTACGAAAATATTGCATTTAAGCCTTTAACACAGATAAAAAACCCGGTTTCTTTGGTATTGATGCGTAAGTTATGTAGAGTTAAAATCAAGTTAAAAATGTTATATGCCAATAGAACTAATTATCTTAATTGCTTCATTACTTGTATCTTGGCTAGTCTTTAATTGGGCGTTTAAAGTGTTGAAAGCCAGCATCGGTACAGCGATTGGTTTAGCAGCAATTGTGCTGGCGATGCAGTTATTGTTTGGCATCGGTCCAAATCAGCTTTTCCAACATATAATTCACTTGCCGGAGACCCTGGGGAAAATGATTTCAGGCAAGTGAGACGATTTTAGATTTGCGATTTTAGATTTTAGATTCTTTGAGATACCCGACTTCTTCAAGAATTCGGGTATCTGGGTATTCGGATAATTTTCCCTCTTATCGATAATTCATCCGTGTATCCGTGTCAAAATCCGTGTCGTGCCTTCCTTCAGATATTAACTTCCCAGCATTTGCAACTTGTACAAACTGGCATACAAACCTTCTAGCTGCAACAACTCTTCGTGGCTACCAGACTCTACTAATTGGCCGCGTTTGAGCACTAAAATACGATCGACATTTCGGATAGTCGAGAGCCTGTGGGCAATAATTATCGCCGTTCTGTCCGCCATCAAACGCTCTAGAGCTTCTTGAATTAAAGCTTCCGTCCCCACATCCAAACTAGCAGTTGCCTCGTCTAGAACTAAGATACTGGGATTGCGGATGGCCGCGCGAGCAAACGCTAATAATTGCTTTTGTCCCCCCGAAAGATTGGTTCCCCGTTCCCGCAATTGCGTGTCATAACCTTGAGGCAACTGTTCGATTAAACGGGCAACATTTGTCTTTTCTGCTGCTGCTTGAATTTCCTCAATCGAGTAACTTTCTCCCAGGCTGATATTGCTCTTCACGTCACCAGCAAATAGAAAGCCATCTTGGATAATCACGCCTATGTGCCTGCGTAACTCTGCTTGAGGCAAATCCCGAATATCGACATGATTAACTAGAATCCGTCCTCGGCTAGGTTCGTAAAGGCGGCACAGGAGACGGATAATCGAACTTTTGCCAGCACCGGTAGGGCCCACTAATGCTACTTTTTCGCCGGATTTGATGGTGAAATTGAGGTTTTGCAGGACATATTCGTCTTGTTTGTAAGCAAACCACACGTTGTCAAATTGGATTTCTCCCGATTCAGAATTCTGCGATTTGGCATTTTCTCCCCCCCGAAGCTTGGGGGGGTTGGCGGGGGGTGATTGGGGATTGTTAGGCACTAAACGATATTCTGAACTTGCTGGATTTTGATGATTATCTGCCAATTCGCGATCGAACGGAGACAAGTTGTAAGCCGTTGCCTCTGGATGTCCAGTTATAAACAACGGTGAATAACCTGCCCTTCTTCCTTCTTCCCTCTTCCCTCTTCCTTCTTCCTTCTTCTCTCTTCCTTCTTCCTTCTTCCCGCTAGTTGGATCTTTAATTTCGATCGGTTCGTTGAGAATATCGCTAATGCGTTCTACAGCGGTAAATCCTGCCTGAATTGCAGTGAATTTCTCAGCAAATTGCCGCAGCGGATCGAAGAGACGCTGAGCAAATAAAATGAATGCCGAGAGAGTACCGAAGTTAAGATTACCAGCTAAAACCCTTTGACCGCCCATCCACAAAACTGCTGCAATCGCCACTAAAGCAATCCATTCTAATGTCGCAGATACGGCTGAGTCGTAAAATATAGTTTTGTCAACTGCTTTAATGTAGCGTTTATTGGTGACGCGAAACAATTGGGAGTTGAATCTTTCGCGGCGGAATAGCTGCACTACCCCAATACCAGTCAGGTTTTCTTGCAGTTGGGCGTTTAGTTCGGAAAGTTCTTCTCTGGTATTGTAATTTGCTATGCGATATTGGTACTGGAAATAAATGATGACTGCGGTAATTGGTATCATCATCAGGACCAACATTAAAGCTAGTTGCCACTGCATGGTAAACATGAAAATGGCAATTACTAAAATTGAAAATAAATCGCTGACAATGCCGATCGCCCCTGAAGAGAAAACCTCTCCCAAAGCTTCTACATCGCTGGTGAGGCGAGTCATCAGTTTACCGACAGGAGTGCGATCGAAAAATCTCACTGCTAGCGATGTGACGTGCGCGAACAAATCATTTCTAATATCAGTAGTAATTATTTGCCCTACTTTCGTGACTAAATAGCCTTGAAGTGATTGCAGTGCTAATCTAAGTGTTATAGTTAGCATGAGCAAAATAGCCAAAATATTCAAGGCAGCAGATAAAGGCACTCCCCGCAAGAATTCGTAGGTAGGTTCCGAGCGAATTACCGAAATTGCCTGTCCGATGAGAATGGGTTGAATTGCTCCTGAGACTGCTAGCGGTACTAATAGTGCGATCGAAATAATCAGCAAGCGTTTGCTGCGGGTTGCATAAGATGCCAACCTCATGAATAACCGCCAGTCTGTTTCCTGGCCGGATTTGTTTTTGGTGTCTGCTACTGGTGAGGAAAGGGTCATCCGATTTTAGATTTTAGATTTTAGATTTTAGATTGCAGAAGCTATTATGCTGCTAAATTCGGCGGCTTTTTGTGAGGATATCGAGCTTTTTTTTCGCTGCGCGGCTTGTAGGGCGGGCGGGCGAGATCAGTTCGCTCAGCTTTGAGCAAAAAAGCTGTACAATATATCCAACTAATAATTGTAGCAAATAGAGTCAGTCAAATGAGGAAATATTGTGCAGATCCAGCAAATTATCCAACCTGACAGCGCTCTGTCACCCGTATTTATTACAACAGCGGATACCCGCTACTTGCCACTTTATGCCTTTAGACATAGAGTTGGCCACTGGTTTTATTTGCTGGTCAAATGCTGGGTTTTCAAAATGCAGTTCACTGCATTGAAGAAATTGATTTTACATTTCACCGTCGTCCCAATGAAAGTGTATTAGCCTTTTTGGGTATAACTTATGCAAGAAATAGAGACAGCCAGATTGTATCTGAGACAATTTAGGCCAGAGGACTTAGACGATCTGTACCGCATCTACAGCGATCCGGAAACAATGAAATACCTCACAGGAGTTAGAACGAGAGAAGCAACAGAAATTGCCATTCATACCATGCTCAAACGTTGGGAACAAAACAACTTCGGAATGTGGGCTTTAGTACATAAAATAGACTGTAAAATGATTGGTCGCTGCGGACTGGCTTTTCTGGATCAGACACCGGAAGTTGAGCTGGGCTATGCGCTAGACAAAGTTTATTGGAATCAAGGATTGGCGACAGAAGCATCTTTTGCTAGTCTCAACTATGGATTTAAAATATTAAAGTTGGAGAGAATAGTTGCGATCGCCCGCCCAGAAAATATCGCCTCTCAGCGGGTGATACAGAAAGTTGGCATGAAATATGAAAAAAATGCTCATTACTACGAAACAGATGTAGTATATTATTATGTGTCGCGAGAAAGTTACCAGTCAAAAGTAGTTTTGTAGGGTGTGCATTGCACACCTTACTGCATTAAAATTACTCACATTGCAAATTGGCATTATTGTCGGCTGACAACTACGAAGTTCTTTGCAATTGCTTGTTAACTTTTTGAATTTTCTTAGCAAAATACTCTTGTCTGTGTCCCAATCTTTTAGCCACGTCCAACCCTTTTTGATAGGATTCCAAAGCTTTATCGTAAGCCTTCATCTCTTGATAAACTTGACCGAGATTGTCGTAAGCGTTCATCAATCCGTAGAAATTGTAAGCCCGCTCTTCTAACAGCAACTGCATTTGATAAATCCGCAAAGTAGGCTCCCACTGCTTTTGCGATCGATAAAGCAATGCTAATTTATCCAAAGCTTCGCTAGCTTGGGCATACTGTTGAATGGGGACGGCTAAATTGTATGCTTCCTGATAGTATTGAGCTGCTAAATTGATTTGGCCTATGGTTTGATAATCGCTGGCGATCGCAATTTTGAGCGGTGGTATAGCGCTGGGATTTTGTAAGTTAAGATACACTGATGCTAGTTTTTCCCTAGCTGCGATCGCCTTTAGGGGTTGTTTCGACTGCTGGTAAACATAGGCCAACTGTCTCAGAGTATCTACCTCAGTTGGAGGAGTTACAGGTTGCGGCGGCGCGCCGTTTCCCGCAACAACAGCAGAATTTTGCACAGCAGAATTAGCAGCAAATAAAGCGCGGTTTTCCTGAATTAAAGTAGCCAATTCCTCATACACGGGAGCCGCTTTATCGTAACTCAACCAATTGATATGAATAAGCCCGATCGCCTTCAAAATCTGACCTTGAGCCAATATATCTTGGTTTTGGCGCGCATTTTCGAGAATTTCTTGGTAAACTTCTACAGTCGGGCCTTTAGCGCGCACCTGCTGAAAAGCCGCAGCGAAGGCGGGAAGCAACTCAGTATTAAGTGGTACTTGAGATTTGACTTGTTTTTGAATTGCTTGCAACCGTTTAGTAATAAGCTGTAGTTCGAGGTTTTTACCGTTACTCCAAGCAACACTTCCCACCCGACTCAAAGCAGCAATTTCCGCCGCCGGGCCCAGATACCTCCGCAGCCGCAATTCTCGGAACCAAATTTCAAAAGCACCCGCGCCGTCTCCAGCTTGCAGTTTAGCCGCTGCTTCTAAGTTTAACTCTTCCAAAGCCGCTGTCAGTTCGTCCCGCTGAGTGTTGCTCAAAGATTCGTTAGCGGGAGCTAGGGGATCGGGTGTGGTAATTTCTAGAGGATTAGGGGAAAATTGATCGAGACCTGGTGGATTAGTTTGGGCGCTAGCAATAGAACCAGCACACAGCCACAGGAAAAGCAAGCACCCAATTGGTACAGAACTTCTCATTCTAAAAATTTGGTTGCCGCGATTCGGCATTCCTTCTCGAAACATCAAGTTTTGCATATCTACAAAACGGTATAAATTATGTCACAAAGATGGCACAAAAGTAAACAATTGAACAAGAGCAACAAAATAAAAATTACCGTGCTGAGCAATTATGGGCATTTAAAGACGCTGGGCGAGCGTATTTTACGCTTATTCAGTCTAGCCCTAATTCTCTTAACTGTTTGCACAGCTTGCGCCCCCCCTCCCGCAGTTGCAAAAGACCGCTCTTTTCCAGAAATGTCCCTAGAATTTTTGGGCGAGTACGAATTGCCAAAAATGAATTTTGAAGGAGTACCAGTCGGCGGTTTATCAGGAATTACCTACGACCCCAAAGGTATTAGTGCAGTCACTTCCAAAGCTTATCGCTTTTACGCTCTTTCCGACGACCCCAGCGAAAACGGAGAAGCCAGATTTTACAGTCTCCGACTCGACCTCACATCAAGTAACCCAGCAAATATTGGCCTGAAAAAAGTTACCGTTGAAGGTGTTACCTCCCTCAAAAAAGCAGACGGTGAAACCTTCTCTTGGGGTTCCATCAATCCCGAAGGCATCGCCCTTTCTCCCCGCAATTCAGTATTTGTCGCCAGCGAAGGCGTCACTCATGCTGGCATCCCTCCTTTTGTAGGAGAGTTTGACCTCAAAACTGGGAAATTGCGGGGAAGTTTGCCAATACCAAAGCGCTATATTCCCGATGCCAGCGATGAAAAACAGCAGCAAGGAGTGCTGGAAAATTTAGGTTTTGAATCTTTAACCATCGACCCAGAAACCTTTAGTCCAGGCGGTCTCGATCCGTTTCGTTTGTTCGCAGCTACGGAAGCGCCCTTAATGCAAGATTTAGACCCGGAACAGGCAAGCAAACTCCGTCTTTTACATTATGTTATCGTCGATAAAACGCCGCAATTAGTATCGGAAAATCTTTACAACTTAGACCAAGTTCCCATGACTATTTTGAACGGTTTAACAGAATTAGTAACTGTAGGTGGCGGTCAGATTCTGAGTTTAGAACGTTCTTTTGGACTGTCGGGGTACAGCGCTAGAATTTATCAAATAGCAGTTGGGGCGGCTACAGATACTTCGAGAATCCAGAGTTTCAAAGGACGAGTGGCGGTGGAACCTGTTAAGAAAAAGTTGCTCCTAGACTTAAGCGAACTCGGAATTCCGCTGTACAATTTAGAGGGGATGACCCTTGGCCCGCGCTTGCCAGATGGCAGCCAGAGTCTAGTTTTGGTCAGCGATGACAATTTTGATGAAGCGCAGAAAACTCAGTTTATCTTGTTGAGTTTGAAGGGCAAAGGTTAAGTCCGAAGGGCGGGCTAGAAGCCCAGCCCACCCACCCACAAGAAAAATTATTCTTTGTGAACAGGGATATTGCCTGCTTATGAAAAAATTACAAGAAAATTCACTCTTTGTGGAACAGGCATCTTGCCTGTTCATAAAAATACTATAAATGAGGTGAAATAAAATTTATCCAACTATAAAACACCCTAATCATGCCAACTCGTAAGACTTTGCAATTACCAGAAATCGAACTTTCCTATCTAGAATGGCAACCAGAAACAGGGGAAGAAAAAGTTCCGCGTTTGCTGCTGCTGCACGGTTTAGCAGATAGTGCGTGTGTCTGGACTAGCTTGGGCAATTACTTGTCCAACCGCTATCATATTGTAGCGCCCGATATGCGCGGTCACGGAGAAAGTAGCCAACCGAAAACAGGCTATACTTTTGAAAGTGCGATCGCAGATTTAGAAGCTTTGATGGCACATCTCAACTGGCCAGACGCCCACATTTTAGGACATTCTTGGACGGGAAAACTAGCACCGATTTGGGCGCGGCAAAATCCCGATCGCTTTTGCAGTATGATTTTAGTAGACCCCATCTTCATCACCAAAATGCCCGCGGCGATGAAACTCACCCTGCCAATTGTTTACCGAAAATTAGACTGTCTCAAATGTGTGGGCCCGTTTGCGACTTTATCCCAAGCAGAAGCAGCAGCAAAACAATCGGGAGAATACGCAGATTGGAGTGATGTGCAGCAAATGGTATTCCAACAGCAAATCGAACAAAAATCAGACGGAAATTGGGGCAGTAAATTTGCGATTGCAGCCAGAAATCAGATATTCGCAGAAGTGATGAAAGTTGCCGGTTTAACTGAAAATATTGAGATACCAACTTTGTTTGTACAGCCGGAAAAAGGCGTAAATCGCATGGCTTGGCAAATGCAGCCATACCATAGATACTTGAAAAATCTTACCGTTGCCAAAGTACCGGGGAATCACTGGTCTTTTTTGACTGAACCGGAAACTTTTAATCAAACTGTGGCAGATTTTTTAGAGGGCACAAGACAGTGAATTTAGAAATTATCGCACATCGGGGATTTTCGGCGATCGCCCCCGAAAATACTTTAGCAGCTTTTGAACTGGCGATCGCCCGTGGCGCTCATTCGATCGAATTTGACATCCAGCTATCCGCCGACAACGTACCAGTGATTTTTCATGACGCAACACTGGATAGAATAACTGGAGTTTCTGGCAAAGTTAGGGAAAAAACTCTGTCCCAATTGCAGACACTTAATGCGGGAAAATGGTTTAGCGATGAATTTTCACAACAAAAAATTCCTACCTTAAAAGAATCATTAGCTATCCTCAAAAATGTTGACAAATTTCTTTACTTTGATGTCAAGCCGCACTGCGAGTGGTCTGATTCAGATGTCGCGGATTTTGTCAACACTTTGAAGGGCGCAGAGCTCCAACATAAATGCGTTATTACTTCCTTTAACGATGGATTTCTGGAACAAGTGCGGCGGCTATCTGGCGATTTGGCGATCGGACATATTGTTGCTAATCTAGAAGCATACAAAACTCAATTAGCTCAAGCTGTGGCGCATCGGGATAATTTGATTAGCAGTCTGTATCGCGTGTTGCTGGAAAACCCCGCACTAATTCAAGAAAGCCGGAGTCAGGGAGTTGACATTGTGGCCTGGACGGTGGACGCTCGAGCGGATATGCAAAAGTTACTTGATTTGGGTATAACGCGGATAGTCACTAATTGTTTGATATGATATTTTTAACCGCAGATGCAGGCAGATTAACGCAGATTAACGCAGATAATAGATGAATTACTTTCGCAAAAACATCCACGAAATGTCTGGCTATGTGCCGGGGGAACAGCCCCCGCTAGGCACAAAAATTATTAAACTAAATTCTAATGAAAATCCCTATCCGCCTTCTTCCAAAGCCTTAAAAGTGCTTCAGGAAATAGACGGAGAAATGCTGCGCCGCTATCCAGATCCGACTGGCAAACTTTTCCGCATTGCTGCTAGTCAAGTTTTGGGAGTTGCTGACGATTGGATTGTTGTAGGTAACGGCAGCGACGATTTATTAAATTTGATAGTTCGCGCTGTGGGCGAATCTGGGAAACAGATTGTTTGTCCCGCGCCAACCTATGTATTGTACCGCACTTTGGCAGAAATTCAAGATGTAAAGTTTGTGGAAGTTCCTTATCCCGATGACTACAAGTTACCCGTCGATTTGCTAATAGCAGCCCAGGGTGCAGTGACATTTATAGCTTCGCCAAACAGTCCATCGGGAACAGCCATATCTGTTGCAGATTTGGAGAAACTGGCTAAAGAGTTATCGGGCATTCTTGTCATCGACGAAGCTTATGTAGATTTCGCCGAGGAAAATGCTTTGTTTTTGACAAAAAAGTACAGTAATGTTATAGTTTTGAGGACGCTTTCAAAAGGTTATTCCCTGGCAGGATTGAGGCTGGGTTTTGGCATAGCAAATCCGGCGCTGCTGGCAGAATTAAATAAAATCAAAGACAGCTATAATGTGGATGCTTTAGCCTATGCAGTGGGGGCGGCTGCGATCGCAGATCAAGACCACAAAATAGCCAACGCCGAAAAGATTAAGGCTTCGCGAGCAAAACTAGCCGTTAGCTTCAAGGAATTAGGCTTTGACGTTTGGCCTTCGCAAACCAACTTTTTGTTAGTTAGGCCACCAAACGGCGATGCAGAAAGAATTTATCAAACACTGAAAGTACGGGGAATATTGATTCGATACTTCAATCAGCCGCGATTAGAAGACAAATTACGGATTAGTGTAGGTACGGAGGAACAGAATCAAATATTAGTTAAAACTTTGAAAGAAATCCTATAAATAACGATCGCACTAAAATTAGTTTCTAGTGATGACTTTAGCCCTCTGATTTTTATGAGGACTTGCATCCTCGCTACAGACAGCTTGATTACGGATAATTATTAGGATTGTCAATCGCCAACCCTGCCGACTGAGCAATATCCAGCAATCTGTTGTCCGCCGAAACAAAAATTAGTTGAGTTTCTGGCACGGAAAGGAGAGTAGATTGAACGCGCAAAGCTGACGCTAATTGCACAGAATCATAAGCCCGCAGCGGGTTTTGCATCACCAGTGCGCCCGCTGTTTCTATCAAAGTGCGATCGACTTCAAGAACTTCATACTGGTTGTCAAAATCCGTGCGAAAATCTCCCATAAGTTGGTCAACCTCATCGCCAGATAGACTACCCTCTCGTTGACGGCGTGAAAAAGCGCTGCATACCTCCACCCAAGTAATCTGAGAAATAGCTAGAAAGTTAGCGGCGGCAGGAACAGTAATTGATTGAATCCAATTACTTCCCAATTCAGGCACATACCGTTTAACCAAAGCGCTGGTGTCTAAGAAATAGGCATTTACCACGGGCCGCGATCCTCAATAACGATTTCAGAAAGAGGTTTTCCCACTCTTCCCTTAAGTTTTTCAAACAGTTCGCGCCGCTTTTGTTCGGCGGCTGCATCTAGCTTAAACTGTTTTGTTGGCAAACCCATCAATTTTTGTATATCCCTCAACTTAATCGCCTTTTCGCGATCGCCCTTGAGTTCTTCCTGCGAAACTTCCGCTACAATTGTGATTTGCACAGTTTCCCCATCATTCAATGACAAAGGACTCAAGGGACGCAAAACCCCATTTTCGTAGATAGCAGTAATAGTTTCTGGCATAATTAGCCTCTTAATTAAATGCTTTGACTTATTGTACTTCTTTTAATTACTTCGTTGCCACCACAGCCAAATTCCAAGCCAAGCGCTTCATCAAAGGCAACTTCTTCAAAAAGCCATCCCACCCTTCTAACCTAGAATATTCCGGTTTCAATCTCTCTTGTTCAATGATAATCTTTTTCCAATAACGCTCCTCATTGGGATGCACTTTTTCGATCAAATAAAAGCGTAAAAATATCCAAAGCGATGTCAGCCAAAACGTATCGTAAGCCGTCTCCGAAAACAAAGACTTAACACAATTCACAATATTAATATCCAGAGGAGTTTCATCCTCCGTCCGCACCTCAGTAGCCATCCTACGGTAAACATTAATCACCGGATTGTGCTTCATCGGGTCCCAAAAACAAGCTTTACCCCCAGGTTTTAGCACGCGGTGCATTTCGCGAATTGCCTTTTCAGGTTCCGGCAAATGGTGCAGCAAATTAGAAGCGTAAACAATATCAAAACTATTGTCCGGGAAATCTATAGCCATTGCATTCACCGTGCAGCCGTCTATTTTGACGCCGTTTTTCTCAGCCAATTTCAGAGCAACTTCTACCATGCCCTGAGAATAGTCTGCCGCGACACAATTGGCGCCTTTTTTAGCAAAATAAACGCTATTTTCTCCCGCGCCGCAGCCTAAATCTAACAGGCGTTTTCCTGTAATATCGCCCATTTGCTGGACGATAAATCTATTTTCTGGGGCGGTACAAGCTTCAAAGTAATCATTAACTCGAATGCCGTCAATATCGATTGTGGATGCCCAAGCATCGTGGAATTGCCGCTCTTTTTTTAAAGTTTCGTCTTGCATTTTTGAAGATTTGGTTATTAGTAAAAAAAGTAATTTTAAACCGCAGATAAACCCGGATTAAGGCAGATTAATTGAGATTTATCTGCTTCGATCTGGGTTCGTCTGCGGTTGGTTTCAAGAAAAATGGCTGACAATAAATTTATCAGCGCTGTGCTTTTGCAACAACTTGATTTGCGATCGTAGTTGGCTGTTCCGAAGATTTTTCAGCACTATGCTGCAATGCCTGATACAGGCGATTTAAAGCGCTGATGTATGCTTCTGCGGACGCTACGATAATGTCGGTATTTGCTGAGTGACCGGAAAATACTTTGCCTTCGTGCCGCAAGCGAATTGTTACTTCGCCGATCGCATCTATGCCCGCTGTTACCGATTGTACAGAAAACTCGATCAACTCGTTGGGTACGTTTACCACCCGGTTAATTGCCCTGTAAATCGCATCCACAGGCCCAGTGCCGATCGCAGCATCGGTCAATTCTTCGCCCGCCGGATTCCGCACTGTGACCGTTGCTGTCGGCCGCGATTTGTCACCGCAAGAAACCTGTACCAATTCTAACCGGAACAGTTCCGGTGCTTGGTGCACTTCGTTATTGGCGATCGCTTCTAAATCCCAATCAGTAATCTCTTTTTTCTTGTCCGCTAAATCTTTGAACTTGACAAAAGCCTTATTTAGCTCATCGTCGGCCATTTCAAAACCCAACTCTTTCAAGCGAGTCTGAAATGCGTGGCGGCCGGATAATTTGCCCAAGACGATTTGATTTTCCGTCAAGCCGATCGACTCAGCATCCATAATCTCGTATGTCCGCTTATTTTTCAGCACCCCGTCTTGGTGAATTCCCGACTCGTGAGCAAAAGCATTTGCGCCGACAATCGCCTTATTTGGCTGCACCAACATCCCCGTCAAAGTGGAAACCAAGCGCGAAGTTTTGTAAATTTGGCGCGAGTCAATATTTGTCAGCGGTTCCTCAGAATCTGCAGCCCTGCCCAAGAACGGATTATAATATTGGCGCCGCACGTAAAGCGCCATTACCAACTCTTCCAGAGCTGCATTTCCCGCCCGTTCACCAATCCCGTTAATCGTGCATTCTAACTGTCTGGCGCCATTTTTCACAGCTTCCAAAAAGTTAGCAACAGCCAATCCTAAGTCATTGTGACCGTGAACTGAAATAATTGCGCGATCGATATTCGGCACATTTTCCTTAATTCCCCGAATCAAAGCCCCAAACTCGCTCGGAGTCGTGTAACCGACAGTATCGGGAATATTAACAGTAGTTGCACCCGCTGCGATCGCTCGTTCTAGAACCTGATACAAAAACTCCGGTTCCGAACGACAAGCATCTTCCGGCGAAAACTCCACATCATCCACAAAAGACTTAGCGTAAGCTACCATTTCCGGCACAATTTCCAGAACCTCAGCCCGCGTCTTTTTCAGCTTATACTCCAAGTGAATATCGGACGTAGCCAGAAACGTATGAATTCGCGAATTTACCGCGGGTTTCAGAGCCTCGGCTGCTGTTTTAATATCCTCCTTTCTCGCCCTCGCTAAACCGCAAATTGTCGGTCCATTTTCTGTGCCAACCGATCGGGCTATTTTTTGGACTGCCTCGAAATCTCCCGTGCTGGTGAAAGGGAAACCCGCTTCAATCACATCTACGCCCAATCTCGCTAACTGGCGAGCGATCGTCAGCTTTTCATCCACATTCAGAGATGCACCCGGAGATTGTTCTCCGTCCCGCAAAGTCGTATCGAAAATAATAATCCGGTCTTGACTTGGTTGAGTTTTCATAGCTCTAAAAAGTGTTTTCCTGATTTTTACTTGTCCGTTTTTCTGGATTTTAGCCTCCAGTCAGTCAATTTTAGATTTTAGATTTTAGATTTTAGATTTACTCCACAGATGAATCTGGGAACTTGAACCTTAGTCTAAAATTTTGGGCTACTGGCGCCTCCAATCGGAAAGCAAGTATGCGTTTTTGGGCGGGGACACCAATCCCGTGTTTCGCGCCAATAACGAATAATTAATAACCCATAACCCATAATTACTGACTAATGACTAATAATTACTGACTAACGACTAATGACTAACGACTAATAACTACTGACTAATAATCCATCTTCTCGATATGTTCCCTAATTTCATTTAGGTCTATATACCTATCTGTAGCATTTCGTAACTCTCTAGCAATCATTCCTTCGGTTGATACCACAGTAATATGAGTATTTTTCGAGCGGAGCAGCTCGATCGCCCGCTCAAAATCCCCATCCCCGCTAAACAGCACAACTTGGTCGTATTGATCCACGGTATTAAACATATCAACCACAATTTCTATGTCTAAATTAGCCTTTTGAGAATATCTGCCCGAAGCATCGTCGTAATATTCCTTAAGAATTTTAGTGCGAACCGTGTAACCCAGACTGATCAAAGCATCTCGAAATCCCCTTTGATCTTGGGGATCTTTCAGACCCGTATACCAGAAAGCATTGATCAAGATGACATTCGGCTGCGAAGTTTTGAAATATTCGAGCACCCTGCGAGGATCAAAAAACCAACCGTTCTTTTGTTGAGCGTAGAACATATTGTTCCCGTCCACAAAAATAGAAAGGCGGTTCATTAAGTTTGTCATAGAAACTTAGACCTAATAATTGTAGAAAGAAGTTAATCTAAATATCACATTTTAGCAACATGGAGCTAACTGAGGCAATAGATTAGACTTCAGAAAACTCCATCTCCCCAGTATTTCATATTTTCGGCTCTACCGCCAGAGGGCTCTTTTAACCCTGCTTGCATTTGAGCGAGGGGCCCTCACAAACTATACGCCCAGTAACTTAATACCGGCTGCCGTGTCAAGGTTAATGGCGCCTTCAAACTACCGTGCCCACCGCCCTACAGCCAAGCAGGCATACCGAAGCGCATAGCAGTAGATTTTGCTCCCCTGATTTCATAGCGCAGACTACCTCAGCTCAAGCCTTTTTGCTTTCAAGAGCCCAGCGAGCTAACTCTGTCCGGTTGTGCAGACCTGTTTTGCCCAGCATATTGCTGACGTGGCTTTCGATTGTCCGCTGGCTGACATTCATCACGTCTGCGATCTGGCGGTTTGCCATACCCTGCGCTAGCAACTGTACGACCTTTAACTCAGTGGGAGTCAATTCGACATTGCGGCGCGCCTTAATTTTTGGGCCACTGTCCATACCGGGATTTGAGTGGCTAATCAAGCGGGATGCAGCTTTCAGAGAAGATTCCACTTGGGCCACCAGTTCTTCTGGTTCAAAAGGCTTGACTATATAAACGTCAGCCCCAGTGCTCAAGCCTTTTACTCGGTCTGAACTTTGACCTTTTGCGGACAAGAAAAGAACCGGAATCCAGCTCGTGCGAGGGTCTTCTCTGATGTGTTTGACTAAAGTGTAGCCGTCCATTTCCGGCATCATCACGTCGCAGATCATCAAGTCGGGAACTTCTTGTTCTAGTTTTTCCAGAGCGTCTCTGCCGTTTTCTGCTGTAATGACGTTGTAACCCCGAAACTCCAAGTAGTCCTTGACCAGCAAGATCAAATTGGGGTCGTCGTCAACCAGCATCAGCCGTTTTTGTTCTCCTGAATTATTGTCCTTTGTCATGTTTATTCCCGCTAAAGTATCCCGCATACTTCCTTGTTTTCACTTCTGTTTTTTCGGTCAGTCCCCCGCCACCCGGCTGGGAGTGGAGGACGACGATCGACTGAAGGGATGGCGGTGAGGGAAAGCGGGGCGGGTATTACCGCTTCCCAACCTGTAATCGACGGCTGTTTGTGAGTGTCTTACGACCTGGAACGCAGCCAAAACCAGTAATGGACGATCGCCCTGTCAAGATCAGCCTTGATTGATTGGAGATTGCCTAACAGAGCGCAAGTTAAATATTTAATCTCGATCGGTTCAATTTCAGGTCAATGCCCCGGTTTTAAATGATACTTCTGATATAGAGAAATTTAAGCAGACTCCCTACTTACGTATTTAACTGTTTCTAGTGTAGTTTGGCAACCTCCTGAGTGTCTGCCACTGAGAAATTTTGTGCAAAAATTTCTCAGTTCCTCCGATCGATTTTTTTTGTGTACCTTTTGAGAAACACCAGGAACACGGGAAGCCACACAGGGAAGACAAGAACCTAACTACAGTTTTATGGAGCTGTAGCAGGTGCGATCGCCCGCAAGCCAAACTGTCTCAAATTCTCACCCTTAACCTTAAATTTAACCTTTAATTATACCCATGTACTTTAACAGCGCTATAATTAGACGTTTTGCTCCGCCTCAGCAGGCACTGGCAAAGGATGAGTCAAGAAAGCGTATTCTTGAACGACTTTTGAGTTTAGAAGATGTTCCTGAATAATTCTCTCAATGACGGGTGGAGTAACGTCGCGATACCACACTCCGTCTGGATAGACTACCATAATCGGGCCAGACGCGCACACTCGCAGGCAATTGGCTTTCGTGCGAAAGACGCAGGTTGGTCGAGTGGCACTTGGCTTGTCCAAGCCCAATTCTTGCAAGCGTTTTTTTAAGTAATTCCACGCCTCCAGACTTGTTTGCCGATCGCAGCACTTGGGCACGGTTTGGTCGGCACAGATAAAAATATGCCGCTCGATTTGAGAGATTCCCAGGCTTTGGACGCAAGCGCTCAAGCCTTGGCTGCAAGATTCCTCGTTATTTTCTGTCATTTTATTCATCAATCAAAAGTAATTGGTTAGCGGTCTAAAGTCATCACCACAGCCTGTACTCCCAGGGCGGTTTCATTCTCTTGTAGGGGCTGCCCCCCGTGGCTGCCCCTACCTATGAAATAACCGAAAAATCGTCGGTGGGGAGGGTAGGCACGGGGGCACTACCCCTACAAAATCCTCGTTTTTTGGAGAATGAAACAGCCCTGCACTCCCCCCTCTCCTTCCCCTCAACTCATGCTCGGTTCGGGAACCCGTACTGACAACTAAGTTGCGATCGCCCCTTTCTAGAGCTAAATTAGCACTCAGGAGTCGAGAGTGCTAATATGTCAGTTGTAAGTAGTCCGCTGTTGCTTTCATCGTGACCCCTGACGACTGACGACAATCTGTAATCTGGAGATTTATTTATGGCAGCAGTATCACTGAGTGTTTCTACCGTTAAACCGTTAGGCGAGCGCGTGTTCGTAAAAGTAAGCGCTAGCGAAGAAAAAACCGCCGGCGGCATCCTTCTGCCCGACACAGCTAAGGAAAAGCCCCAAGTAGGCGAAGTCGCGGCCGTGGGCCCCGGCAAGCGCAATGACGACGGCACCCGCATTGAAATGGAAGTCAAAGTCGGCGACAAAGTTCTCTACTCGAAGTACGCCGGCACCGACATCAAACTCGGCACAGACGAATACGTCTTGCTTGCAGAAAAAGACATTCTGGCGATCGTTAACTAATAATCATTAGTCATCAGTCCTTAGTCCTTAGTCATCAGTCATTAGTTTAAAGCGAACGCCGCCAAACAACTAATGACACGGGACAAATGACTAAAATCCATCATCCCCCATCCAAAATCTCAAACCCTCTCATCCCCAAAAACTATGGCTAAGCGTATCATCTACAACGAAAATGCACGTCGCGCCCTCGAACGCGGTATGGACATTTTGGCCGAAGCAGTGGCCGTAACCCTCGGCCCCAAAGGCCGTAACGTGGTTCTCGAAAAGAAATTCGGAGCTCCTCAAATCGTCAATGACGGTGTTACCATCGCCAAAGAAATCGAACTAGAAGACCACGTAGAAAATACAGGCGTTGCCCTGATCCGTCAAGCAGCTTCCAAAACCAACGACGCAGCAGGCGACGGTACCACAACAGCTACCGTTTTGGCTCACGCCATGGTCAAAGAAGGTCTGCGTAACGTAGCAGCCGGCGCAAATGCGATCGCCCTCAAGCGCGGTGTTGACAAAGCAACCACGTTTTTGGTAGAAAAAATTGCCGAACACGCCAAACAAGTAGAAGATTCCAAAGCCATCGCTCAAGTCGGCTCCATCTCTGCTGGTAACGACGATGAAGTCGGCCAAATGATTGCCAACGCAATGGACAAGGTGGGCAAGGAAGGCGTTATTTCCCTGGAAGAAGGGAAGTCTATGACCACCGAATTGGAAATCACCGAAGGGATGCGCTTCGACAAAGGCTACATTTCTCCCTACTTTGTCACCGACACCGAACGGATGGAAGCGATTCTCGAAGAACCCTTCATCTTGCTGACAGACAAGAAAATCGGCTTGGTACAAGACTTAGTACCAGTGCTCGAACAAGTAGCCCGTTCCGGCCGCCCGCTGTTGATCATTGCAGAAGACATTGAGAAAGAAGCTTTAGCTACCCTCGTTGTCAACAAACTGCGCGGTGTGTTGAACGTGACTGCTGTTAAAGCACCTGGTTTTGGCGATCGACGCAAAGCCATGTTAGAAGATATCGCCGTATTGACCGGCGGTCAACTGATCACCGAAGATGCCGGTTTGAAACTGGAAAACACCAAGCTGGAAGTAATCGGCAAAGCTCGCCGCGTCACCATCACCAAAGACAGCACCACAATTGTTGCCGAAGGTAACGAAGTCGCAGTCAAATCTCGCTGCGAACAAATTCGCCGTCAAATGGACGAAACCGAGTCTTCCTACGACAAAGAAAAGCTGCAAGAACGTTTGGCCAAATTGGCTGGTGGCGTCGCAGTCATCAAAGTCGGCGCGGCTACCGAAACAGAAATGAAGGATCGCAAACTGCGTTTGGAAGATGCGATCAACGCAACCAAAGCTGCTGTCGAAGAAGGAATTGTTCCTGGCGGCGGTACAACTTTGGCTCACCTGACTCCTCAATTGGAAGAGTGGGCTAATAGCACTCTCAAGGGCGAAGAATTGACCGGTGCATTGATTGTGGCACGGGCTCTGGCTGCTCCTCTGAAGCGGATTGCTGAAAATGCTGGTTTGAATGGCGCTGTGATTGCTGAGCGCGTCAAAGAAAAGCCGTTCAACGTTGGTTTCAACGCAGCGACAAATGAGTTTGTCGATATGTTTGAAGCTGGTATCGTTGACCCTGCGAAGGTAACTCGTTCTGCTCTGCAAAATGCCGCATCTATTGCTGGCATGGTGCTGACAACCGAGTGCATCGTCGTTGACAAGCCTGAACCGAAGGATGGCGCTGCTGCAGGCGCTGGCGGCGGCATGGGCGGCGGCGACTTCGATTACTAATCGATAGTCGATCGTTTGACGGGGCGGGCTTTAGGGCCCGCCCTGTTATTTTGGTAACGGTTTTTAGCATAGGCATAACTTTAGCTCTAAAGCGAAATTAACTAAACGCTCAATTTATAAGGCCCCCGTGCCTCTGTACTCAAACGCGAGGTTATACCCAAAAACCTAATCCTGCGTTACCAGTTAATTTTTTACTATGGAGCTTAAAGATGCCTAAAACACCCGTTGCGCTGTATCGACAGGAGAATGCTAGTTCACCTAGAATGGATAATGTCAGACCCAATAAAGATATTACCGTTTATGAACAGCAAGATGAATTATGGGTTATGCTTACTTTAGAAGAAGGAAGGTTGTCAGGAGGAATGTCTCGGTCAGAAGGAATATCAACCTTTGAGAGTCCAGGCTCAGGAAAAAATTGGTATAAATTAGAATTCGGCACTGACATTCCACCAGAATTGGAATTAGTGAATGACCGTGCTGGTCATTGGTTATTCAAGCCAAGTAGACCGATGACTCTAGAAAAATACAAAGAAGCACTTCACCTCATAGGCACATTTTTCTGTAAAATAGAATAAGTTAATAGGAGGTTGGTGTAAGTAGATAAACCCAACCTACTAATATAATTAATAGTATATTTGATTACTTTTTTATATCAAATTGCCTTTAGCAAAAAAATAACTTTTTGGGGATTTTAAACTCAAGTCGGCAAATGAGTATTTATTCTTACCAAGGCAAGTATCATGAATTTATCATTTAAAGATTTAAGGTTTATTATAGAAGCCATTGAACATCAAATCAATGCCTATAAAGAACGTTTGCAAGTAATAGAAGATGTAGATGAGGATGAGGCAGCCGATCTAGGGAACGATATTAAATTTTTAGAGCTTCTCCACGCAGACCTGACCACAACTTTAGAGCAGAATACTTCAGTCAAAACTTTAAGTTATGGTGAGGTTTCTTCGCCAGCTCAGAATGATAAATTTTCCGAAATATCCAAAAAAATATCGTTTCAAGAATTAGTTGAATTAACCCAGAAGTTGTCACTTAGTGAGCGATTATTTCTAGTAGAGGCGATTACCTCGTCTGTGCGTCAGGAAGTCACTATTAGCCAATAATTAGCCAATTAAAGGAGCTTTAGAAGTTGGTGGGGATGATATACTGATTAATCGTAAAGTGAGCAGAGATCAGGCAAATGTCAGCCACCATAACAATTAGCAGCAGCGAAATTCGGCAGATATTAAAAAATTAAGGTAATTTTTATTTAGTTTTTAAGACGTTTTAATAACCACCCCCACCATTTATGAAACTTTACCACACCCCAATTTCCCCTAACTCCCGCCGCGTGTGGATCGCCCTCTTAGAAAAAAACCTCGACTTTGAATTAGTAGAAATCCACTTGGACGGCGATCACTTGCAGCCTGAGTTTGTGGCAATGAATCCTTTTCACCGCATCCCTGTTTTGGTCGATGATGACTTCACTGTCGTCGAGTCTTTAGCAATTCTTGACTATCTAGAAGCGAAGTATCCAGAACCGGCAATGCTGCCGAAAGATCCGCAAGATTTGGCAGTTGTGAAAATGGTAGAATTGGTCACGGTTAACGAACTTGCGCCGGCACTTTACCCCCTCAGCAGTGAAAAAATGGGATGGGGAACTCCCCAAGCGCAGGAAATCGCAAAGGCTAAGGAAAAAGTCAATACAGTATTGAAATTCTTTGAAGGTTTGTTGGACGATCGCCCTTTTTTCGCTAGCAACAGTGTCACGTTTGCCGAGTGCGTTGCCGGTACCGTCGTGCCCTTGCTATCTTGGGTTGGTGTGTCCATAGACGGTTATCCAAAAATTCAAGCTTGGTGCGATCGACTGCTTGCCCGCCCCTCATGGCAGCAAACTCAATTCACCGAGGCAGATTTGGCGGCTTTCGCATCTCGGAGACAAAAGTTTCTCGCACAATCTGAAGCCTCATGAACCAATCAACACTCAAGCGATCGCTTTTTTTCCTAGCTGTTTTTGCCTGCATCCAAATTCCCATTGCAGCAATGGGGCAGCCCGCCGCCCGATCAAACTACGAACCAATTAACGTCAAACAGTTCCTGGGCGATCGCAAAATTACCGTCTCCAGCCCCAAAGATATCGCAGTAAAACTCTTTAGCAGTGACCAAGAATCTGAAGGCAGAAAAAGCGACCAAATTTCGGTTGAATATCCCACGCGAGAAACAGCAGTTATTGTGCATACTGTCATCGGTTTAGCTGACGATTCTGTGGCCGGAATGCGACACCGCATCGAACTCGGACTCAGGGAAAATAAGTGGGAAATTGTCTGGATTGGCCGACAATCCAAGTGTCAACGAAATCGCGGACACCAAAATTGGGCAAGCGGGCGCTGTCAGTAAAAAGGTCGATCGGCTTTTTGATTACATTCATTCGCCCTGCGTGGGTTGCGAGGAACGAAGCTAGGGCTTGACGCTACCGACGAAAAACAGAGGCCCAGAAAGATTCGCTACCGCTGGCTGCCTGCAGAAATAAGTTATTCCTGCGTAAGTTCAGGAAGCAGTCTGGGCTCCGCGTTGTTCCCTTGCTGCGCGACAATCTTAAAACTATTTTCGGTGTCGATCGCTCTTTTAGACTAAAAGAGCGATCGAACTCAGAAGTTTACTTGCACATGATCAAATTTCCAGCCGAGATGAATCCCGGCACAGGGCCTGAAATCTCAAGCCAATTGCGCTCTTCTCCATTCTTATCTTTCACTAATTGGAAATTGGGAACAAGCGTTACTTGACCGTTAGCCGCTACGCTGCCTTTAACAGCAGAAGTCTTTGAAGGCTCCGCGCGGATAACTAGACCCTTCGGCGCTACGCGAGGTTCTACTTGGCGACACAGACTTACAGGGCCCACTGCTGGTGCTGGTGCTGGTGCTGGGGCTGGTGCTGGTGCTGGGGCTGGTGCTGGGGCTGGTGCTGGTGCAGGCGCTGGTGCAGGCGCTGGTGCAGGCGCTGGTGCAGGCGCTGGTGCAGGCGCTGGTGCAGGTGCAGGCGCTGGTGCAGGCGCTGGTGCAGGCGCTGGTGCAGGCGCTGGTGCAGGTGCTGGTGCAGGTGCAGGTGCCGGTGCAGGTGCCGGTGCAGGCGCTGGTGCGGGACTTGGGGAAGGAGTTTGACTAATTGTGCACGAACCTAAATTACTTTCGTCGTTGGGATAGCCACTAGCCACATACCCTGTGACGGGAGCGGTAATTTGAATCCAGAGGCGACCGTCGGAGGCTTTAACAGAAGTAGCACCTTGGGACAGTGTTACCTGTGTGTTAAGTGCTACTCCGCCAACTCTAGGGGATTTGGGGTCTGGGTTCTGACGAACCGTCAAACCTTCTTTGGGAGTGACTTTGCGGCAAAGGTTGCCAGCCTGGGCTATTTGAAACGTGGCGCTATCTTCAAAGGAAATATTTTCAGCATCTTGACTGACAGTGGATGTTGATGGGGCGGCAACAGCGATGGCATTCGCCTGCAAACTTCCGGCTACGATCGCGATCGCGCCCAGCAATGCAGCGGGTTTATTCCAGCAATTCAAGTTTTTCATCCGTTCAAATCCTCACTTAACCACAATAATTATCTTAATTGCAGGTCAATATAGCAAAAAAATCGATTTGTCTTCCACAAAAAAGCTTTATATAACTTTTTTATGACCGCAAGTCAAGTTTTATTGATATTATTTAATGTTTGGTGAGTTGAGCGAAGAGACATAAAGCTGCTACGCCTATAAATGGCTCATTATGGCAGAGCGGGATAGGGGGAGAAGGCCAGAGTGTCCGAGTCGGGGAATGGCAGAGGGGGAAAGCCAACAGTTAACTGCTTAAATGCGGGACAGTTTACTAGGAATCAAAGTCATGTGTTGTCCGCCAATATCTTGTCAGGTGTTCGTTAAACCATTTAGCTGCCTGTTGTTGCAGTTGAGTAATATGGGGCTACATTTCAGGTGAATTCTTGGCAGCTTCGAGAGCGAGATTGTGCTGGAGATGCTCCAAGATTCAGATTGACCAAGAATTTCTTGATGGTGCAAGCCCCCGGATTTATCCGTGGAATCAATCCCAAATCGAAAATCGAACATCCTCAAGCCCCCGCATTTATCCGTGGGGTCGCCTCTAAAATCTAAAATCTAAAATCTAAAATCGATTGACAGGCGATTGGCGCGATCGACCCCATCGTCGCAGTGGGGTGTCGGAAGCCGGATACAGTTCTTCGATCTCGCTGACATAACTCCATTGTCGATCGTACCTTACTTAAAATTGTGGTAAACAGCACCAATCGCTAGCATTGACCCGAGGGCTGGCGTCAATTTGATAAAATCTTCCAAAACGGAAACTTATCGGCTTGAGGCACAGTTGTGTTTTTCTGGCTAAAGTCGCCCCGCCATCAGCGACAGTTGCTGTAGCTGTTTGCAACCGATTTTGTTCCTGTGGAGACAACCAGCACAAAACCTCCGAACAAAAGCAGCCCGCTCACATCAGAAACCAAATATTTGCGCCAATTCTGATTTAATTATATTGCTATAGCAACCGCACTCGATGTTTAGGAGGTTTTCAATTGCTAAAACTAATGCGGTGATTCCTGCGGAATGGGAGCATATTAATGATAGGAAAAATCTTGTTTTGGGAGGGCAATCGGGATTAGCGCAGGCACAAGGAGAGGAAAAGCCCAACTAATCTCCTCCCTTCTTCCTTCTTTCCGAAATAACTAAAGCCTTCTCTCTTCGAGAGTTAAAGTTTTCTTCCTTCTACTATATAATGACCAAAGCGTTAAATATTTTTGCAGTGACAATAACTACTAACAAAAAAGACGGCAAATCCTCTAAATATCCCTTTGATGGTCTATCTTTAGACGATCGCAATCCCGACTTCATTCAGCTTTTATTGCCATTCTGGGAATGGCTGTACCGCTACTACTTCCGCGTACAAAGCGACGGCTGGCACCACGTACCCGCCAGCGGAAAAATGCTTGTGGTTGGTTCTCACAACGGGGGACTTGCCGCTCCAGATATGTTTATGTTCCTATACGAATGGTTCCGCAGGTACGGAACGGAACGCTTGGCCTACGGATTGATGCACCCAACGGTTTGGCAAGTTTCTCCTGATGTTGCTAGCATGGCGGTTCAGTGTGGAGCCCTCAAGGCGCATCCGAAAATGGCGATCGCAGCCTTGCGGAAAAATGCCCCAGTTCTCGTCTATCCGGGCGGCGCTCAAGATGTTTTCCGCCCCCACCACTTGCGCGATCAAATCTACTTTGCCGGACGCAAGGGATTTATCAAATTAGCATTGCGAGAAGAAGTACCAATTGTACCAATTATATCGCACGGTGCTCACGATACTTTGATAGTTTTGGCAGATTTGTACGAACAAGCAAAGCAATTGCATGAATTGGGAATGCCGTGGCTATTTGGCATCGATCCGGTGGTATTGCCCGTGTATTTGGGATTGCCTTGGGGGTTGAGTATTGGGCCTTTGCCAAATCTGCCTTTACCCGTGCAAATTCGGACTCGCGTGTGCGAACCGATTGTATTTGAGAGGTATGGTTCGGAGGCGGCGCGCGATCGCGATTATGTTGATGCTTGTTTCGAGCGAGTTACTGCCCAAATGCAAGAACAATTAGATTGTTTGGCTGGCAAGTAACAATTGCACAACTCTAGATTATTCTCTGCAGCAGAAACCGATTTTTTTTACTACAAAATAGCGTGAGTCGCGAGGGATATGGGTAAAAAAACTGGTTTCTTGACTCTTGTGGGTAAGTCGTGACTGCAAACAGTTTTTGAAATAAATCATTAGATTTATTTCAAAAACGGACAATTGCGGTACTAAATCGGATTTTACCCATCTTAATTACGTGAAATACCCGAAAACCGCAGTCGCCAAAGTGATACTTTTTATCATGCAGGTTGTAGCGGACATCATATCAGGTTAAATCAACGCAGGTGAAGAGGATTTCATCTGCGTTTATCTTCCTTACTCGGCGGTGAAAAAATAGACTTGGCAAAACTAACCTGATTCTGTATAAACTCTTGATCTTAATTCTGCGTTCTGTCGAACGGTGACTAATTGCCCGATCGCCTTAAGCGCAATACTGGGAGAAAAAAGTACAGCCGGCGACTCAATCATGTGCACAACTTCCACAAATGCTTGACAAACCTTAACATCTCCGACCAGCACTTTTAACACCAAATCCATGTAATCAATTGTCAGTCGCGTAGCAAGGTTTAGTTTTGCACCTGTACTTCCCGGATAGCGAGAGTCCTGACTGATCGCAAACATCCAAGGAAGAGTGTGTAATTTTGCTAGTTTTTGTTGAAATTCTCGCGCAAGGCCTGTTAAATCGCCTTCTGGATACCGCTCTCTTTGCTTTTGCAAACATTCATCTAGCATCTGAGCATCCAGTGCAGCAACCGTCATTCCGTGTCCGTATATCGGGTTAAAAGCGCAAACTGCATGACCAATAATTATTAAGTTTTCAGGAGAACGACGGAGGCGCTCGTAGTGGCGCCAACGATTTTCTGTACCTCGATAGCTATAAATAGGTGTTATTGCTTCTGCATCTTTAATCGCATCATAAATTGTCGGGGTTGGCAGACTGCGGGCAAATTTTACAAAACCTGCTTCGTCTGTGGGGGGATAATCGCGATCGCCCCCGTCGAGAGTCACCAGCCAGCGATTGCCTTCGATCGGAAAAATTGCACCGCCACGAGTGCGAACTGGCGGGGCTAGTGACACAAATACTGGCGCTGTTTCTGACAATTTACCGCTGCATTTATAGATGCGGCTGGCATAGCCGACAAAAGCATTGATAACAGTTTCTTGCGGAGGTTCATATCCCAAACTTTTCAACCATTGAGGTGTTTTGGAAACTTTGCCGCCAGCATCGACTACTAAATCTGCATACAAATTCTCTGTATGGATGTTACCAGCGTTGTGGCGATCGCGAAAACGCACCGATACGCCAGCAATCCCCGCGCGCGAGGTATTCGCCAGCAACCCCGTTACTGTGCCTCCTTCGAGAAAATGCACCTTTGTATTTTCAGCCAAGCGGCGGCGAATTTGCCAATCAAGTAAATCCCGACTGAACAAAATTAAATCATTTAGATCCGGGCTAAAGTGCGGGGCCCAACCTGCCGGACTAAACCACCCGATCGACCTCGGATCTAAACTAGGAGCACCAGCAGCTACCAGTTCGTTTTCCAAGCCGGGAAAAAACTCTTCGAGAATGATTCTCCCCCGATTTAAAAGGATGTGAAGATGACGGGATTGAGGAATACCGGGGCGAGGTGCGGGTTTTTCTGGAAAAAAATCTCGTTCAACAATACTTACTCGGTCGAAGTGTTTTGCTAATACTCTAGAGGCCAACAGTCCTGCTAAACTGCCTCCAATAATAATTGCATGACTTTCTTGCTGCACTATCGAATTCCTTGAAAGCTAATTTGTTATGGCATTGGTTGATGAATTGTGAACATTTTTTCTGGACTTCGGTACCAACTCTTAATATCGCTCGACCAAAGATTTTACTGTGCGAGAGTTTTAACCCGACTTACCATTACTACCATCTATCTCGGAGGCGCCGCAGCGCACCTTACTCATAACTGAGAACTAACAACTTCACAACTGCCAATTTACATAGCACAAATATTCCTAAAGTGACAGCCCGCCGCAGACATATTTCTACACTTCCGACTGTAGGGGGATGCTTTAGCTCGACAATAAGGCGATGATTGCCATTGGGGGCATGAGTCTAAAACTATACATTAGTTAACTGGCGCCAATGAGCGCGCGCACCCACTCCTTAACGAGGAATATACTATGTATCAAAATTTGCCAATAAATCCACAACTGTATAACATCGGGTTCTGGCTGGCCCAAGTGCCAGTAGACCAGACTACAACAACAAACAGAGTAGAAGACGCAGCACTCCTCTATTCCGGGCCACAATTTTTTATCGCCTTGATAGCTGGAGTCGTGCTCGCCTGCGCTTTCCAACTCTTGCTAACAAATTTATCAGTAGCTGCAGGTCTTTCGTACATGGGACAATCCCACGACGACGACCACCACTCGGATAGCGGCAGCCCCCCAGTCCGCCACATCGGCCGAAAAGTAGGCACTTGGACGCTGATTACCGTCACCATCGCCCTATTCTTCGCTTGCTTGCTAGCAGTTAAGCTTAGCTTGATTAGCAGTCCCGGTTTAGGTGCGATCGTCGGTTTAGTCGTCTGGGCAACCTATTTCTCAATGCTTGTTTGGGTGAGTTCCACCACCGTCGGTTCCTTGATTGGTTCCGTCGTCAACACCGCGACATCAGGCTTTCAAGCCATTGTCGGCACCGCAGCCTCGGCCATCGGCGCCAAAGCAGCCAGCAACCAAGTCGTCGCCACAGCCAAAGCAGCAGCAGCAGCAGTGGGCCATGAACTCGGTAGCGCGATCGACCCCACAAGCTTGCGAGAAAACGTCGAAGACTACATCCAAAGCCTCAAACCGCCAGAATTAGACATCAAAGGGATGCGTAGCGAGTTTGAAAAATTGCTTAACGATCCGCAACTAAAAACTATTGCAGCCGAAAATTTGCCAAATCTCGATCGGCAAACTCTCGTAGATTTAGTAAGTTCGCGATCGGACTTATCAAAACGCGACGTAAACCGGATTGTAGACCAACTTCAAGATGCTTGGAAACAAGTAGGAAAACAAGGGCAGCAATCAGACGGCATCGCCCAATTAGTAGACTATCTCAAATCTGCCAAATCGGGAGATTTGGTCTCAGATAAATTGGCAAGTCGGGTAGAAAAAGCCCTCAGCAATCTGGGCGGTCAAAATTCTGGACAAAGCCCGACCATGATGTCCCAAGCAACGACAATGGCAGTCAATGCTTTAATGGGAATAGTATTGGGTCGAACGGATATTTCTGACTTGGATGTGGAAAAAGTAGTCGGTCAGCTCAAAGAAGCTAAAGAGAAAGTTACCCAGCAAACTGATAAAATTACCGCTCAAGTCAAAGGCGAACCCGTAACTTACAGCCCAATTCGTGCGGACGTAGAAAACTACCTACTCAACACTTATTCGTGGCAGATGAACCCCCAAGCTATCGAGCGCGAATTTCGGGACGTTCTCTACGATCCTACAGCCGATCCTGGAACTGTGCGCCGGGAATTAGAAAAACTAAAACAGTCTAATTTTGCCGAAATCCTGGCCAGTAGAGGCGTTTTTACCCAAGAGAAAATTAAAGAAATTTCCCAGGAATTAGAATCAATTAGACAGCGCGTTTTACAAACCGTTATCTTTGCCGAGGAGCAAGAAAAATCTCGCGATTTGCAGTGGCGGTTGGAAACTTATTTGAAGCTGACGCCGAAAGAAGAACTGACAGCAGCAGGTATCGGGAGCGATTTCAAAAAAATCTTAGAGGATTCCGACGCTAGTTACGAACAGTTGCGCGATCGGCTTTCTCCTTACACCCGCGACAGTTTTGTGCAAATTCTCCGAGGCCGCGAAAACTTTGGATTCCAGGAAGTAGAACAGATTGTTCAAGAGTTAGAAAGGACGCGAGATGTAGTTTTAGCAGATTCTAAAGGTCTGCAAGAAGCAGCGCAAGCCCGACTAGACAACCAGTGGCAAAGAGTACAAGAATACTTGAAGTCTACGGGCAAAGAAGAACTTAATCCCGAAGGCATCAAGCGCGATTTGAAAACGCTGCTGGACAATCCGGAAGCGGGAATGTGGGCGCTGAGAGCTAGAGCTTCTAAGTTCGATCGCGAAACTTTGGTAAAATTGCTATCTCAGCGGAAAGACCTCAGCGAAGACCAAGTAAATCACCTTCTCGACAGCGCCGAAGAAAATTGGCACAGCGCGGTGCATGCGCCGCAAAAGTTGGCCGAAAAAGCTAAGGATCAGTACGACAATACAACAACCGCCCTTGCAGATTACCTCCGCAATACGGGCAAATCAGAACTCAATCCTGAAGGGATTCAGCGGGATTTGACAAAACTGCTGCAAAATCCCAAAGAAGGAGCTTTAGCGCTGCGTGGCCGTCTGTCTCAAGTCGATCGCGATACTTTGGTAAAACTGCTTTCTCAGAGACAAGATTTGAGCGAGGAACAAGTCAATCAAATTATCGACCAAGTGCAGGAAACTCTTGGGTCGATTGTGAAAGCGCCGCGCCGTTTGGCAAAGCGGATGCAAAGCCAAGTACACGATTTTCAGAGTGTTTTAGAAGATTATTTGCGTAATACGGGCAAGGATGAATTAAATCCCGATGCCATCAAGCGCGACTTGCAACTGCTGCTGCATGACCCGAAAGTCGGCGCTTACAGTTTGGGCGAGCGCTTGTCGCACATCGATCGAGCTACAGTGGTTTCTCTGTTGTCTCAGCGGCCGGATATTTCTGAAGCAGAAGCCAATCGCATTGTCGATGGGATTTTGTCGGTGCGCGATGAGTTCGCAATGCAAATTCAGAAAATACAGGAGGGTATTCAGTCGGTAATTGACGGAATTCTCGGAAAAATTCGGGATTACCTCAATTCGCTCGATCGCCCTGAACTCAACTACGAAGGCATTACGCGGGACGTGCGGAAGTTATTTGACGATCCGCAAGCCGGATTTGATGCTTTGCGCGATCGGCTGGGTCATTTCAACCGCGATACTTTAGTAGCATTAATGAGCTCTCGCGAAGACATTTCCGAAGCAGATGCCAACCGCTTAATCGACCAAATTGAAAGAAGCCGCAACACCGTCTTGCAAAGAGCAGAACGCTTGCAGCAAGAGGCACAGCTTCGCCTCGAAAGCATCAAAGTGCAAGCTGAAAAACAAGCCGAAGAAACCCGGAAAGCAGCAGAAGTTGCCTCTTGGTGGCTGTTTTTCACCGCTCTTACTTCGGCGGCAGCAGCAGCCGGCGCCGGTGCTTTAGCCGTCATCCGATAAAAAAAACTCAAGTTGCGATCGGATTGCATATAGTGCCTGATGTGAGTTTCTACTGACATCAGGCACTAATGTTAGTAAAGGATGTGATCGGGGAGTGGGAACTGGTTTTTATTAATTTGTTAGTACGGGTGAATAATGTTAGGGTAAACCAGTTTCTACCCGTTTTTTGAGGCTAGTGCCAACGGTGAATCTATACATTTTAGTTAACAGTTTTGATTAATTTAAAATAGAAAAGTGAAAAGCCGATTTTATTGATTGTTGTCTATTTTATTTGCAGATATAATAAATAAAAAGTCGCCGGATATTCATTGCCTCTGCTATCACAATTTTTGAACGGGGTTCAGGCTTGCAGGCTGGATTTGCTTTGAGGCATATTCTACAACTGTTGCAAGGATTACTGAAGAATGACAAAAATCAAAACAGTTATTGGAGTGAAAACCTTTTGGCAAAGCAAACTTCGCGGACCAGTTCCCTCTCTCCTCAATATTTTTTAGGTACAATAATAGAGAGGGTTCTCCACCCAGCACGCCTGTTCTCCCAACTGCCCACCTCCCTGGCTGCGTCAGTATCAAACGCGAATTGTTTTGAGTTCTATCGGCGGTTTATGTTGAAGATGCAGATCGTCAGGTTATAACTTGTAGGTCATAGGTTGTAAATAATATGGAACTAAAGCTGTGAAAATACTACACTGACTGTGGGGGGCAACATACCGGATACCTTGGAAATACCAAGGGCTTTGCTTTCGTCAGCCCAGAAAAGTCCAAACACGCAGGCCCTGCGATCGCCAATGCTAAACAACCTACGTCTCAAATCTCTCCTGGCTAGTTGCCTATTAGCACCGTGAGGAGGGCGACGCCATGCAACTCCGAAAAAAAACACTATTAATCATCGGTGCAGCGCTAATCAGCCTGATTGTGGTTCTCTATGCCACTGCATCAACTATTTTGCTGCATGATTTTCACAACCTGGAGGCACAGTACGTCCGCCAGGATGTCGCACGGGCTTTGGACGCATTAGATGATGACTTGTCGAATTTAGACACCAGCGCCCAAGATTACGCCGAGTGGGACGATACTTACTCTTTCGTAGAAACACGGAACGAAAATTTTGTCAAGTCAAATTTTGTCGATTCGACATTTATTTACTTGAGACTAAACTTATTGGTACTGCTGGACTCCAACGGTAAGACGATCTTCAGCAAAGGTTTCGACCTGAAATCCCAAACAGAAATCCCGATTCCCGAAAGCTTAAAACAGCACTTGACCGAGGCGCTACTACACTCATCGACAGTCGAGGGCGATCGCCCCGCGGCCAAAACAGGCGTCCTCACCTTGCCAGAAGCCAGACTGCTGATTGCCGCCAAGCCCATCTTCAACAGCAACGCCCAAGGCCCGTCGCGGGGAACGCTGATCTTGGGACGCTACCTCGACAGCAGCGAAATCGGTTTGCTTTCAGAACTGACTCACCTGTCAGTGGATTTTAGATTGCCGAGTTTAGATTTTAAAGTGGGAGCCGCGAACTACTCCGGGCACAGCGCCAAGGCGCTGGCTCGATCGAGGCAGGAGTTGGAAAATGTCAAACTCAAAATTTCCAACCTCAAATCAGTAGAAATTTTAGTCGAGCCACTCAGCGACAGCTTAGTCGCAGGATACGCCCTGATTCGTGACATCCACGGGAACCTAGCGCTGCTGCTGCGAGTAGAGACAGATCGCATCATCTACGGCCAAGGTCAGGCTACCTTGGAGTTGTTTACCTTATCAATACTGGCAGTAGGTTTAATATTTAGCGCCATCACCCTGCTGTTGCTAGAAAAATTAGTCTTGGCGAGATTGGCTTCCTTGAGCACCAGCGTCAGCAACATCGCAGCCAACGGCGACCCAAGCTTAAGAGTTCAGATGGCCGGAGAAGATGAGCTCGCAAGCTTGGCCGACGGCATCAACCGAATGCTAGAAGCATTGGGCAATTCTCAAGTCGAACGTAATGAAAGCGAAGACCGCTATCGGTTGATGGCCGAAAACTCAACCGACATGATCACCAGACACGACCCCACAGGCGTGTTTGTCTACGTCTCGCCCGCCAGCCGGGCTTTACTGGGATACGAACCTTCGGAACTCATCGGCCGCGTCCCCAAGGATTATTTTCACCCCGACGATTTAGAAACCATTGCCAAAGCTCACTGGAAAGTCCTGGCGCTCCCAGTTACTTACACCGTCAGCTACCGCATCCGCCGCAAAGACGGCAAATACATTTGGTTTGAAACCACCGGCCGCACGATTAGTGATCCCCAAACAGGCGAAGTCCAAGAAATTATCGGCATTTCCCGCGACATCAGCGTGCGGAAGCAAACTGAACAAGAACTGCGAGAAAGCGAAGCTGCAATCAAAGCTTTGTACCAAGTGACTTCGGCTCCCCGTACAGACCCGCTCAACCACCTCTCTACATTTGATTTGCGCCTCCAAGAACTGCTGGCAATGGGATGTCGGCATTTAGGTCTGTCGGTGGGAATTTTGTCCTGCATTGAAGCCGACAACTATCAAATAATGGCTGTTGAGTGTCCCGACGGGTCGATCGTCAAAGACCAAATCTATGATCTGGAAAAAACTTTTTGCGTCGCTACGTCAATGGCAAAAGAACCGATTTACTTTGAGTCGGTGCGATTTTCGGGTTTTTCCTTCAACAGCGACGATCGAGCTTTCTCCATCGAAGCTTACATGGGCATTCCCGTCACGGTGGGAGGTGAAGTTTACGGCACTCTGTGCTTCTTTTCTCCGACTCCTGTGACAGAACCGTTCCGAGCTGTAGACAGAGAGTTGGTGAAACTGATGGCTCAGTGGGTGGGAAGCGAACTCGAACGCCAGCAAACAGACGTAGATTTGGCAAAAGCTCGCGATCAAGCACTGGCGGCTACTAGAGCCAAAAGCGAATTTTTAGCCACCATGAGCCACGAAATTCGCACTCCGATGAATGGAGTGATCGGCATGACCGGTTTGCTGCTGGATACCCCCTTAACTCGCGAACAGCGCGATTTTGTAGAAACTATCCGCAGCAGCGGCGATGCCTTGCTGACTCTGATCAACGATATTCTAGATTTCTCGAAAATTGAGTCGGGCAAATTGGACTTGGAGGAACATCCGTTTGACCTTCGCACTTGCATTGAGGAATCTCTAGACTTGATAGCTGCCAAGGCGGCAGAAAAACAACTGGAAGTGGGTTACTTGATCGATCGTACAGTACCCGCAACGGCGATCGGCGATAGCACCCGCTTGAGGCAAATTTTAATCAACTTGCTCAGTAATGCGGTTAAATTTACCGACGCTGGAGAAGTGGTGGTTTCGGTGACTGCCAAAAAGATTTCAGTACCGGCGGCTAAGGCTAAAGAACCGCCATTAATTGCTGGCGAACCGATAGCAATTAACCCAGCATACGAAATACATTTTGCGGTCAAAGATACCGGTATCGGCATTCCGAGCGATCGCATGGATCGGCTATTTAAATCTTTCAGCCAGGTGGATTCTTCAACGAGCCGGCAGTACGGCGGTACCGGATTGGGTTTGGCAATTAGCAAGCGTTTGGCCGAAATGATGGGCGGCCGGATGTGGGTGGAAAGTATGGGTAGTGTCGCGGGCAATCCTCCTGCCGATTTTAGATCATCGGCAGTTTTTGATTTGGGATGGGCAGAATCTTGCGAAATTGCCGAAAAATATGGCTATGGCAAATCTGTACTCAGCAACAAGCCGATCAGCCAAAATACGCAATCCGTTGGCTCTACTTTTTATTTTAGTACGATCGTTTCTAGCTGCAAGAATTCCTTACCACTTAACTTGAGCAATTCTCAACCGGAATTAGCTGGCAAGCGAGTCTTAATTGTCGATGACAATGCTACTAACCGCAGAATTTTGACTCTCCAAGCTCAGTCTTGGGGAATGGTGGCTAGGGCTTCAGCTTCGGCTCGTTTGGCTTTAGATTGGCTGGCTGCTAAAGAGATGTTTGACTTGGCAGTTTTGGATATGCAAATGCCGGAAATGGACGGGTTGGCTTTAGCGGCGCAAATTCGCCGGTATCCTGATTGCGAAAAGTTGCCGTTAGTGATGCTAACTTCGATCGGCAGGCAAGAAATTAACCCCCCGGCTATGGAGATGGATTTTGCTGCTTTTTTGAATAAACCCATCAAACAATCTCAGCTTTACAATGTTTTAATCAATATTTTTGGAGAACAGACAACGGAATTTAAAGGGCAGCGCACTAGCGGGCCTTTCTTACAAACCATACCCGTGCTGGCCGAGAACTTACCTCTGCGGATTCTGTTGGCTGACGATCATTTGGTGAATCAGAAGGTGGCTTTGCAAATTTTACAGCGGATGGGGTATCGCGCGGATGTGGCGGGAAACGGTATCGAAGTACTCGAAGCTTTGCGCCGCCAGCCTTATGATGTGGTGCTGATGGATGTGCAAATGCCGGAAATGGACGGACTGGAAACTACCCGCCACATCCGCGAGCAATTTTCAGCAGATTTAACTTTAGAAAATCCCACGGGAGAATCAGAAGTTTCCGCAACTGATGAGCCATCTAATAATCTAGACTGGACTAAAAATCCCACGGGAGAATCAGAAGTTTCCGCAACTGATGAGCCATCTAATAATCGAAAATCCCGAACCCAAAATCCCAAATTGGCGGATGAGGAATCTAACAATCGAAAATCGAAAATCGAAAATCGAAAATCGACTGAGGAATCTAACAATCGAAAATCGAAAATCGAAAATCGAAAATCGACAAGACCTTGGATTGTGGCGATGACGGCAAATGCGATGCAGGGCGATCGCGAAGAGTGTATGGCGGCGGGGATGGACGACTATTTGAGCAAGCCGATCGCAATTGACCAGTTGGTGCGAGCTTTGCTCGCGTGTAAATCTCGATCGAACTCTGCATTCGATCGTCTGCAGCCGATCGTTTGTTTGGATGCCTCGGCGGAACAGATCGAAGGAACGAGTGAATTACAAGTGCGATCGAATGTGGCTGTTGCGGGAAATCCACAACTGACAATTCCCAATTCGCCGGCCCTCGTCGATTCTGGTGCATCAAATCTCGATCGGGCTTTGTCACACAGCCACGATTCCCTCAGTGCCAAGATTATAGAGGGACTGCGAGAAGTGGAAGCTTTGGACGAGGCGATCGAGATTTACCTCGAAACAGCTCCCGAACTACTGCGAGGCATCTCTATGGCTCTGTGCAACGCCGATCCGCTGGCTTTGCGGCGATCGGCTCACTCTTTAAAATCGATTAGCGGTACTCTCGGTGCTTTTCGCTTGTATGAGCTGTGCGAGGAACTCGAAATCATGGGCCGCATGGGAACAAATGCTAACCAGCCTTTACCTGATCCGGCCTGCGCGCTTTTAGAAGAGGTTGAGGCGGAGTATCAAAGAGTCGAAACGGCGTTGAAAATAGAAATGCAATACAGCGAAACAAGGACAGAATAATTAACAATTGATAACTAACTATTTGAAGCGAAACAGATATCATGGATCACAATCTAGTTGCTAATATAGTAATATTTTCTGTATTACTACCTTGTACTTTGTACATTGCTTACGCCGCGAAAGTAGCCCTCAATCTCAACCTCGATCTATTCGGTGCAGGTCACACCCCTGCGAAATTAGAAGAGATATCCCGTGGAATCATTAAGTGTAAGTGGTTCCCTAATTCCCACCACTGCCCCGGAAATAATCATGTTAAATAATCAGTCATAAGCTGTTGTGCATTTAACAATAGTCAGGACAGTTTTTATAGGGCCCAGTGGCTTAGGCTCTCTTGACTTCGCAGCCCCTGTGGATAATTAAATCAATGTCAGCTCCACCCCTGACGCGGCATTTAATTCGACTTTTTTATACTCCTTGCCCCGCGTAAGCTTTTAGGAATGAAAAATAAATAAGTTGATTAGTTATCGGTTATAATGAAAAAAGTGTGAGATTACAATTTTTACCAAAA
>NZ_JAUBOS010000007.1:0-167436 GCF_036700365.1 Microcoleus sp. w2-18bC1 | reverse complement strand
TCATTAGTCATTAGTCATTAGTCATTAGTCATTAGTCATTAGTCATTAGTCATTAGTCATTAGTCATTAGTCATTAGCAACCAATACAAGACTAAATATCATTTTTACTGACTCCTGACTCCTGACTCCTGACTACTAATTTCTGACTCCTGACTTATAGCTCCTAACAACTGCCAACTGCCAACAGTCAACAGACTAATTTGGAGGAAATAAAATGTTTTCAGAAGATGCCAAAGAATTAGGTCACGCTCCTAACGAAATAGGTGAAGTCTATGGGGGCGTAGCTTCTAGGCAAGAAAACGAAACCAGAAAAAAAGACCGATCTTTAGAAGTTGTCGAATCTCAAAATCGCTCTTCTCAAACTCATGACGGTATCAATATTGCAAAATTACAGTTACGGCAGCCTGATGCCAATAATTGGTCTACTTCTTTGCACTCGGTACTCGACCAGCCACCAGTATCTTTTCCGCAGCGGTTGATATTAGGAGGAATGGTTTTTTCCGTAGCTTTTGGAACGTGGGCAACTTTGGGAAAAATTGACGAGGTTGGTCATGCTCAGGGCAAATTAGTTCCCAAAGGCGCTGTTTACAAAATTCACCCTACGGAGACGGGAAAAATTATTAACCTCGCTATCAAAGAAGGTCAAAAAATCAAAGCTGGACAATTATTGGCCGAATTAGACCCGTCGAATGCTCAGAGCGAGGTGGAGCGTCTTGATAAAATTCTGGACTCTTATCGGATTCAATTGGTGCAAGAGATGAGTTCGATCGAGAGAACTAAACTGGAAGTTGAAGCGAGCCAAGCTATTGCTGCTGCAGACCAGCGGGGGGCTGAAGCTGCGATCGCCCGTGCTCGCGCTTCAGCGGCCACCACGCAGTCTCAAATCGAGCAATTGCAAGCAGATTTAGTGTCTCAGCAAGCGCGTAAGCAACAGCTCAAACCTCTGGAAAAGAATGTGCAAGACTTGCTCTCGCAACTGAAAACAGATATTAACTCCCAGCAAGGGCGGCGCGATCAGGTGAAACCTTTGCAACGCAAGACTCAAGAATTGCTGGGTCAATTGCAAGCAAAAGTAGCCGCTCACAAAGAGCGGATCGCGCGTCTCAAACCTTTGGTAGATGAAGGAGCTCTGTCAAAAGACGTATTGTTTCAAGCTGAGGAAGCTCTGCGAGAAAGCGAAAATGCGGTGATTAGAAGCCAGTTGGGGGAGACAACTCAGGCTGACGATCGCGCCTTTGAAGTCGAGCAAACCGTTCGCGACAGGCAAAGTGCTGCCATTAGGAGTCAACTGTCTGATGCAACTGGGGTTAAGGAAAGGTTGTTTGAAGTCGAGCAAAATTTGCGCGATCGAACTAGCGCCATTTCTAGATCTCAAGGTGAATTAGCCCAACAACTGGCAGAAGTCGATCGACTGCAAGCCGAAGCCGCCAGCAAACAAGCCGCAGCGCGCCAAATGCAGTTAGAAAAAGAGCAAAAAATTCAGCAGTTGGAAATGCAATTAAATCAAGTCAAATCCAAAATTGCCGAAACCCAAACCCTGCTCGATCAAGCAAAAAATAAGCTCAAACAAAGATTTCTCTACGCACCCGTCAGCGGAGTGATTTCCGCACTCAACATTCACAACACCGGCGAAGTAGTTCAACCGGGTCAAACTATTGCAGAAATGACTCCGAATCACGCTCCGCTAGTGCTGGAAGTCAGTTTGCCGAACCGAGAAGCGGGATTTGTCAAAACCGGAATGCCGGTGCAAGTCAAATTCGATGCTTTTCCTTATCAAAATTACGGCGTGATTCCGGGAAAAGTTTTATCTATTTCGCCCGATGCCAAAACAGACGAGCGATTGGGTGTTTTTTACCGGGTGGAAGTGAGTATCGATCGAGACTCAGTGAAAGCCAAAAACCAAACCTGGAAACTCAAAGCTGGCCAAACAGCTACTGCGAAAATTGTCATTCGCCAGCGCAGCATAGCCGACATTTTGCTTGACCCTCTCAAGCAGCTACAAAAGGGCGGCATGAGTTTGTAGAACGTTAGTTAAGTGGTTGTTGTCCTTTGTCACTCTCTATACACAAAACAGGATAAAACAATGAATTCCCAATTTCACCATTCTGCCAATCATTCTCAAATTGGAATCAAACCAGAACAATTGGATGAGATAATTTCAGCCATCCTGGCAGGAAAGTATTCTTGGGCTTGTTTTTTACTTTTGCGGTGCACGGGTTACAATCCTCTGGACTATATCCCTTACCGTACTTCCAACCGCTTGCTTAAGGAAAACAGTCAAATCAGCAAGTCGAGTAAATCCGAAACTAAGCCTGCATTGGGGAAAATTGCGGATTTAGATTATGTGGAAGTGGTGAGGGAAAAACGAGCCGGAGTTCGAGGGGGTGATGCAATTCCGATGGGTAGCGAGTTGCACTCAGATACCGCAGGTTTTGTAGCTGAAGTCGCAGGCGCAGGTTCACATATCTCGGCGCCGGGGGTTGATGTTCACAATCAAGGATTTTGGGCTGGATGTAAGACGCGCTGGTTTAATTGGGCGGGTAAGTAATTTAGTCGATTGACCGACAACCCGATTGCGGGCGTTGGGTGTACCAATTTTTTGGTTGACTCACCGCGGGCGATCGGGTTTTTGAGTATCTAACATCCGCGCTTTCGATAAATCTGCCAAAATGGCAACCTTAGCCAAATTAATTACTTTATACTCAGAAACCCGATTTTAGCTATTGTGAATTTATCCTGCTTTGCGATCGAGTCTAATACAGTTATTCCTCTATTTCGGCAATGCCCGTCCTACTCAAGTTGATTGAGTAGCCTACCTTTTACGTTTTCAGTACCTGTCAAAATTAATCTGCCAAAATGGCAACACAGGTCTGATTAGCCTAGCTATATTAAATACAGAACAACCAAAGGTTGCTTCTAGCAAAAAACTCACAAGGAAAAAGGAGAAAAGCCATGATTATTTCCGATCTGAACTACTTGGAAACTGCTGAAACTTCTGATGTAGTTGGTGGTATCTTTTTCGGCCGCCTCAACTCCCGTGTCAAAGCCGAACTCGATGTTAAGGAACGTTTTGACGTTGACAAGATTTACACGCAATTTGTTGACATCAAGAACAATCTAGCGACAGCTCAATCTGAAGCTTTTGGGAAAAACACCTCGACCCAAATCTTTACTACTGTTGTAGAAGGTGAGTATTCTGCTTCCACTGGATTTTCTGCAGCTAGCTAGCATATAACTCCAATTCATCAAGTCACTTGGCAATTGGAATAAGTAGGTGGGCAGGAACAATTCTAACTATGTGGTTTCTAGTAGGGCTTCATTGCTCAAGCCCTACTAATAACTTAATACATAGACTTGAGGTTTTATTACAGAGTTGGGTTGATTCTGACCGCCTTACTTAGGTAATTTACGTAGTTGATTAATTTGCTTTTAAACAAGTAATCAACTGACGAGATCTATTTTCAAATAGAGCCGTAAGTGATTACCATTTACGACTTACAGATTTAGGATTTATCCAATTTTTTTATAATCAATAAAAATCGGTGTTCAACCCATGGCTGACTCTAAACTTGTTGTCAAACGCATAGTCTCACCCGATGGTAAAGTTATTGCTGAGGCGAAAAGCGTAATCGAAGCATCTGGCGATGATCGAGGTGAAATTAGTCAAAGCATTTCTGTAAAGGTTTCATCTGCTAATAGCTCCAGTGGTTACGCCAAATCGAGTTATAGTAGGTCTTCTTCATCGAGTTTTAGCAGCACTTCATCAACATCTAGTTGCTCTAGTATATCTTCAATTTAAAATGAATTGAGTCTGCTAAAAACTTCTCGTGATCCTGCCATGAAATATTGCTTAATCATCTCTGACTTAAGTTATTTAGAACCCATTAACGAAAGCGAAAGCACAGTTGTACAAGGTGGTAGCAATGTTTACGCTGATACATTCGCCACAACAACAGCCGAGCCTGGATATGCGATAGCTGTTGCAGGTGGACTAGCTATTGGTAATGAAACTTATACAAATGCTGTAACCAACACAACGGTTAAAGACTTGGGTAGTCTTGAGTATAGTAGAGCCAATTCAACAGCCAGAGCCTATGCAAGGACTGGAAACCAAAGTGCTTCATCTACACTTCGCAGTACTTCTATTTCATTTTTTGGGCGTTAATAGTCTCACCCGATAGGAAGATGATCGATAATACTGGGTTTCAGAAATCCTCTCAGGAGGATTAGGAATATCTAGTCTTAACCGACAAATATGGGAGTATAATTGGTGAGGAAAAAATTATATGCAGAGTGAGAAAATTGATAATTTTGAAACATTTAAGAAAATCAGAGAAAATTGAGATTCTGTATACGCCGCAGATCATCAGGCTCACTTCTTCTTATCCTGGATTTGGTTATCTGGATGGTTGCAGAGGGTTCATGAGCCGTGGTTCCTATTAGCTGCAAAACCAGATACCAAAAAAGATTCATCCTATGTTGCTTTTTTCCCTCTAAAAACTTTATTAGCCCACCAGGATGGAGGGGGCTTTGAAACTGAAATCTCCATGGCAGGAAATATTATAGCAGATTACACAGGACTTATTTGCCTGCCTGGTTATGAAGAAGAGGTAATTCCTGCTTTTGCTGCTTACATCCAGCAAAAGTTAGTACAGATACACGGATGTCTCTCTTCTTGAGTAATTTTTCTGCCGATAGTTTTGAACTCAGTCAACTCCGCATTCAAAGTGTGAATGAAGAAGAACCCGATATTTATCTTGCTCCTTATGTTTCATTACCAGATGACTGGGATCAATATCTGCAAAACTACGTCGGTGTCAATACCAGGGCGATCGCCCTGCACCTGCCATGAGTCCGCATCCCTTTGATCGCGATCATATTCAAATCGGCCAAATCCGTCGCCTTCCAGGCTGATGCAAGCCCCTCCAACCGCCGTTCCAAGTCCCCTCCCATCCGCTCAACCACAGTCATCAAACTGTTGCCAAACCCCGCTCTGTTAATCACAATTCAGGAACGGGAGCAGCGGTGTGTCATCGGTTCTCAACACCAGCAAGCGCGCGCCCGGATACAAAGAGTATAAAAATTGAAAACAGGCGTAAGTCTGATAATTTCAAACAAATCTGCCAAATTGGCAACATACCTCTAATTAGTCCAGATATATTTAGGCAAATCGAAATAAAACACGGTTTTTGCTCATCTTTAGCAGTCCGCCCTAATATTTTTTCAGTACGGGCGATTGCAAGGAAGGTGCAGTTTAAATTTATACAAGCCTTTTGAGAGTGATGGTGATGGCTAAATCAAATGCCATTGGCAATCAGTACCGATCGCCCAGATTGGTGTTGGTAACAGTGTTGTCCCGTCCTACTTTCGGAATAGACCAAGGTTCATTTATGAAAAACATTTCGGTCTTTAGTGTGAAGTCAAGAGCAATTGCTTCACACTTTTTAAAATTATACATTTGCATTCATTGAAATGCGGAGTGTCGGCGATCGTGCAAGTGCTTTTCGTGTTGATAGGTCAAAGGAGATAAATCGCGATGCCTCCATTAGATTTATTAGCTCCTGATCCCTTAAATAATATTGTTGGAAACAGCAATAGTTTAAACACCTTGTATTCGTTGGCGAATAACCCTGGTGGTGGCAGCAGCAGTTCCAACAAGTCTAGTTCCTTTGTAGATAGCAGCGGTGCAGGCAGTACCAGCAGCGCGACAGCAACTTCCCCGACGGGAAGTAGTACAAGTAGTGAGACTGCTTACGCTGTGGGGGCTACATCTAGCAGTGGCAGCGCGACAGCGAGTGCTTCCACAGTGGCGCCCCCAACTACTAACGCCACAGCGCCAGCACCTACGCCCACACCCATACTGTCAAATAATGACGGTGCAATGCTCACCCCGCTAACTGGCGGCACTTCTAGCAATTCAAGTCCTTCCAATTTCTCTCTAGACGGTACGGGTACTGGCGACGAGAGTACGACAATTTCTGATCCCACAAATAACAGTAACAGCAATAATTCGATCGCACTTCCCGGTAACAATGCCAACAGCAATGCTGAGACAACGCCGCCTCCTGAAATTACCGCCCCAGACAATAATCCTGCGGTATTAACTGTCACCTACGACAGTAACGGCGACGGATATTGGCGGGGCACCAGCGATAGAGATGTCATTACTTGCGGTAGCGGGAGTGATCAAATTTTCGCAGGAAGCGGCGACGATATTGTCCAAGCTAACAGAGGTGATGATGCGATCGATGGAGGCGATGGAAACGACACTTTGCGGGGAGGGAAAGGTCAAGATTTGCTGATTGGTGGCAACGGCGACGATTTTCTTTGTGGCGACTTCGGCACCGATACATTGATTGGAGGTAGCGGCGCTGATACCTTTGCATTTCAACCCGAAACAGCGAGTGCAGCAGCTAATCCATTTTTAGCCGATCGAGTCGTTGATTTCAATCCCGCTCAAGGCGATCAAATTGGGCTAATAGGGGGACTTTCGGTAACAGACTTGACACTCGTCGCGTTTGATACTGATGGTGACGGTACGATAGACGCCACTCTGCTCAAGTTTAGTTCCAATAATGGCGATCGAATTTTAGCTGTTGTTTTGGGAACAGTTAACGCAGCGGGTGCAACAACTTTGAGCAATGCTGATTTTATTAGTTTGCCAAATGACATCTTGTAGCTAACCGTTAACCGTTAACCCCAACTACCCCGCAGGAAGCGTCGGGGGATGAACTTAATAAAGTCATATAGGTGGAGAGAGAAAGATGAAGGACTTTTACGGGCCATTGATTGAAGCAAGTGAAATCATTGAACTACTCAGACAAGAGCAGCAAATAAAGACATTTAGTCAAAAGGTTTTGCAGAAAAAAGTTATTGAGAAAGCAGCCCTGGAACGGGGGTTAACTGTGACTCCCGACGAAATTCAAGCTGTGGGCGACCAACTCCGCCGCGAGAAGCGTTTGGAGAAAGCGGCGGATACGATTGCTTGGCTGGTCGATCAGATGATTTCGGTAGAAGATTTAGAAGCCGGAATTTGCGATCGGCTCCTCAGCCAAAAACTAGCCGAACACTTGTTCAGCAAAGAAGTAGAAAAGATTTTTATTCAAAACAAATTGCAATTCGACCAAATAATTCTTTATCAAATAGTTGTTGCAAACCCCCAGCTTGCTCAGGAACTATTTTATCAAATTCAAGAAGGAGAAATCAGCTTTTTTGATGCTGCTCATCTTTACGACATTGACGAAAATAGCCGGCATTTATGCGGTTGCAAAGGCAAGGTTGATCGGTGGGGTTTAAAACCAGACATAGCCGTCGCCGTATTTAGCGCTAAACCCGGAGAAGTAATTCGTCCAATTGAAACAGAGCTAGGATATCACTTGTTCCTGGTTGAAAAGTTTCTCCCGGCGGAATTAACCCCTGAACGGTATCAAGAAATATTGCACAATCTGTTTAACGAATGGTTAGCTAACGAAGTCAACTATTTATTGTACACTGCTAAAGTTTAGAAACTTACTTTCTCGCCCTCAAAAACCCCTCTATATAATTTTCCCAACACCAAATACCATGCTAAAATTTAGGGTGTTTATGGCTGCACAGAGACACTTAATATCGTTTCCGGCTGCATCAATATAATTCAATCATTGGAGCGGGGCGTAAGTGTAAAGAGTCTCCTGCGTGTGGATTTAAAGATTAATCTCTCTCACTCTACTACTTATATAAAAAGTGGTTTGACTAGGGTAGTTATACCTCAATAAGGTTCAGTTAAAAAGGTAATTTCTCGCCCTCCTCACTCACTAAAATTGAGAACAGAAGAAAGTCTCGACGATTGCTTCTTACCCTCGCAACGGCACGAACCATAGCGAACAATGAGACGGTTAGCCAACTCAAGCTTACTGACTTATAGCAATTTAAAAATTACTTTTGAAATTTGAGTTTTGCCAACCCCACATCTGCCAGCTAGCACAGCCAAATGGAAAAAATATATCGGTTAAAAACGCTACTTTAATATATTATCCCCAAAAGCTAATTTATTTATTATCATTTGTCCCTCCTATCTATTAATTATCTGCGCCCACCAGCGTTCATCAGCCTACATCGGCGGTTAAAAACCTACATAATTTTGCCGCCACCAAGCCCGCACAAACTTAATCTCCTCAAAAGTATAACGTTCTTCCAAAAAATCATAAATTGCTCTCAGTTTTTCATCTCCCATAACTTCAATAGCGTACACTATCGCCTGCTGGCGTTCCGATTCAACCAACAAATTTATATCAACTTCCCTGCCCATTTCCATCAATTCTATCAGATGCCCAGAAATAGTATTAGGACTCATCCCCCGCGCATTCGCTATTCCTTGAACTGTCAAACCTTGTCGGTATAATTCCCAGGTTTGCATCTGCGAATAAGACGCAACGTTGGAAAGATTGGGAAGATTAGCGACCTCAGAAGATGCAGCACTACTTGACAATCCTTGTTCTTGGCAAAAATTGCGAATTGCCTCCAAGAAAACTTTACCGTACTTATTTCGCTTGTTGCTACCAACGCCGTAAACTTCCTCGAACTCGGTGAGATTTTGTGGGCGTTTTTCTGCCATATCTCGCAAGCTTTTATCGGCAAAAACTACGTAAGGTGGTACAAATTGTTCGTCGGCAATTTGTTTGCGTAGTGTCCGCAGTATGGCAAATAAACCTTCTACTTCTACTGCCAAAGACCGAACTTTACCCTGTACTTCTCGCTGGGGTTCAATGGCGATTTCAACTATGCGCTGACGTTTCATGATTTCCCAACTTTTTTCATTCAGTTTCAAAATGGGAAACCCGTCTGTTCTTTCCTCTAAAAAACCTTGATTTAACAGCGAACGACTCAACTTTTTCCATTCCTCAGCACTTCTATCTTTGCCAATTCCGTAAGTAGAAAGTTGGTTGTGCTGGTATTGCAATATTTTTTGATTTTTTGAACCGCGCAGCACGTCAATAATGTGATTCATGCCGAATTTTTCTTGGCATCTGGCGACGCAAGATAGAAATTTCATTGCCTCAATCGTCCAATCTTCTACTGGTTTTTGGTTGCAACAGTTATCGCAAGTACCGCAGTTTCCGGGGAATGAATCGCCAAAATAACTTAACTGGATTGTGCGACGGCAATCGCTGGATTCTGCATAGTTGATTACTCGACGTAATTGTTGGCGGGCAATTCGTTGTTCTTGCGGATCTGGTTTTTGCTCGATGATGTATTCGATGGTTTTGACATCGCCGTAGCCGTAAAATAAGCTGCAATGGGCGGGTTCGTTGTCTCGGCCTGCGCGGCCGGATTCTTGATAGTATCCTTCGAGATTCTTGGGTAAGTCGTAGTGAATTACAAACCGCACGTCGGGTTTGTTAATGCCCATACCGAAAGCAACTGTGGCTACCATTACTTGCACGTCGTCGCGAATGAAGCGGGTTTGATTGGTTGTGCGATCGACATCGTTCATGCCGGCGTGGTAGGGTAAGGCTTGGATGCCGCTTTGTTGCAATTTATAGGCAACTTCGTCAACTTTTTTGCGGCTGAGGCAATAGATAATTCCCGAACCGCCTTTTTTTTGGATAATTTGCAAAACTTCGGCAAAACTGTGCTTAGTTTTGGGGCGAACTTCGTAGTATAAATTGGGACGGTTGAAACTGGCGACGTGGATGTAGGGATTTCGCAGAGTTAGCTGCTGGATAATGTCTTGGCGGACGCGCTCGGTGGCGGTGGCGGTTAGTCCCATAATGGGAATGTCGGGATATCGATCGCGCACTCGCTGCATTTGCCTGTATTCTGGTCGAAAGTCGTGCCCCCATTCCGAAACGCAGTGGGCTTCGTCGATCGCAAATGCCGAAATTCCTAACTTATTTGCTACTATATCTAAAAATGGTAAAAATCTCTCACCCAGCAAGCGTTCGGGTGCAACATAAAGCAATTTAATCTTACCTTCGAGAATCGCAGTTTCGCGCGATCGGGTTTCCTGACTGCTCAAAGTGCTGTTGAGAAAAGTCGCCCCAATTCCATTATCCTGCAAAGCTTCCACCTGGTCTTGCATCAGAGCAATTAACGGTGAAACAACCACTGTCAATCCCGGTTTCAACAGTGCCGGTAATTGAAAACACAAAGACTTGCCACCACCCGTCGGCATGACAATCATCATATCCCGTTTTTGTAAAGCAGCTTCGACAATTTCCTGCTGTCCCGGACGGAAAGAGTCATAGCCAAAAAAATGTTTAAGAGCTTGTTCCAGGGACAGTGGCACAGAAGATATTGGCGGATGAGACGCTGGCATTTGCAGTAGTTGGTTGTTGGCTTCTCAACTATTCTATGCCTTTTGAGCACAAATACAGTTACAATAATTGAGAATCTCAATTTAAGCAGAAAAACTGATGCCGAAAGCAATTTGGAATGGTGCCGTTTTGGCCGAGAGCGACAAGTGCGAAATTGTAGACAACAACTATTATTTCCCCGCCGATGCCATTAACCGTGAGTATTTCAAGGATAGCAGCACTCACACTACTTGTGGTTGGAAAGGTGTTGCTAGTTACTACAGTGTCGAAGTCGGCGGACAAGTTAATAAAGATGCTGCTTGGTACTATCCTACTCCAAAAGATGCTGCTAAAAATATTGCCGGATATATTGCTTTTTGGAAAGGAGTTAAGGTAGAGGCTTAGGTTTTCTCCGCAGGTTTGTTAGCTGGCGATTCCGACAGGCCGCCAGGGAATTAATTCCCTGGCTCATAGCTGAAGTCGTCTTAAGACGACTGTGGAAATTAGGGAGGAATAACATAAGTTGCGATGAGTTCAAATAGAAATAATATCTAATATCTACTGATAGCGATTGCTCCTCTGATAATTGTCAATCCTTTAAAATATAGGACAGAGCTTAATTAAATTCAATACCATAACCGCTATATTTAACAGTCCTCTTTGAGAGGACTTTCGCTATGAGACGGGGGTTTTGAACCCCCGGCGGACTGTTGGAGAAGCGAAAGCATCCTCAAATTTTAATCTTCCCAAACGGCGACAGCTTCCGAACCCAAACCACGGCGAACAACAATCGGTTCGCTTGCGGTCAAATCGAGAATGGTGGAAACTTGATATCCCGGATCGGAACCGTCATCGACAATGACATCTACTAACTTTGAAAAACAGTCAAAAAGTTCAGCTTTGCCAAAACTTTCTGCTTTTCCTGCTGGCACGGGTGCTGAACCTTCATCATCCGTGGTAATGTGAGCGGATGTTGAAATAATTGGATTTCCCAAGGCTTCCAACAGTGTAAAACAAAGCCGCTGGTCGGGCACGCGAATTCCAGTAGTTTTCCGTTTTGGGTTCATTACCAACCGTGGCACTAACTTGGTAGCTGGCAGCAAAAATGTATAAGGCCCCGGTATTAACCGCTTGATAATTCTGTATGCTTCATCGCTGACGGCAGCATAGTCGGTGATATTTGACAGAGAGGAACAGAGGAATGTTAAAGGCTTATCATTGGATAGTTGCTTGATTTGCCGGACTCGTTCTACCGCAGACTTGGAGTTGATATCGCAGCCGATCGCATAAACTGTATCTGTCGGATAAAGCATCACTGCCCCATCTTTCAGAGCTTTGTTAATTTTCTCTATCCGGTCTCTTTGGGGTGCAACTGGATGCACTTCGTAAATAGTTGCCATGTTAAGATATTGCAGGCTAAGTGGGCGCTCGAAATATCGAGTGAAACAATCAATGTTGAAAATTAATTGTTAACAATGAATAAAATAGCTTATTTTGACTGTCCAACCGGCATTGCTGGCGATATGTGCATTGGAGCTCTCATCCACGCTGGCGTTCCTTTAGACTACCTAATCGAAAAACTCAATTTGCTCGGCATTTCGACAGAGTACCAGTTGCGGACGGAATTAGTCCACCGGAATACTCAACAAGCCACTAAATTTTATGTCGATTTAGCTGCGGATTTGTCGTTAAAACCCAAAAATCCCGCTACCGAACTCGATCCCTCGGAAACCGAATCCCCGACTTTTGACGCCCGCCACCACCATCATCACGGGGAAGAACATTCTCACAGTCACGGCGAAGCAGATGCAGAAATTAGTCACACTCATCACCGCAATTTACCCGAAATTGAGCAAATCATCGTCTCTGCAAAATTGCCTCCGCGCGTGGAAGCTTGGAGTTTGGCCGTATTTGGCAAATTAGCAGAGGCAGAAGGTGCCGTACACGGTATCCCCGCAAGCGAGGTTCACTTTCACGAGGTGGGGGCAACCGATGCAATTATTGATATTGTCGCTACTTGTTTGGGTTTGGATTGGTTGGATATTCAGGAGTTTTACTTTTCGGCGATGCCGACTGGTGGCGGTACGGTGAAGGCTGCACACGGCAGATTAGCGGTGCCGACGCCGGCGGTGATGCGGTTGTGGGAAACGCACCGAGTGCCGGTTTACAGCAACGGGATCGATCGCGAATTGTGTACTCCTACGGGAACTGCGATCGCCTGTACTCTCGCCTCTGCTTTCGGCCCGCCACCGCCGATGCAAATTCAGGCGATCGGTTTGGGTGCAGGTTCTCGAAATCTGGCAATTCCTAATATTTTGCGCCTCTGGATTGGGGAGAAGTCAGAAAGAAGTTCGGCAACGGATTCTGTAACGGATGTAACGGATAGAAGAAATAGGGAAGAAGGAAGTTCGGCAACGGATTCTGTAACTGATAGAAGAAATAGGGAAGAAGGAAGAGAGAAGTTTTTAAACAATTCCCCATTCCCGATGCCCAATGCCCAATTCCCAATGCCCAATTCCATAGAAACTATTACGGTGTTGGAAACGCAAATTGATGATTTGAGTCCGCAGGCGATCGGCTATGTTTTTGATGCTTTGTTTGCCGCCGGAGCTCTGGATGTTTTCACTGCCCCAATTGTGATGAAAAAGTCGCGGCTGGGGGTTTTGTTAACTGCGATTTGTCATCCAGAATTTGAGGATGCTTGCGAAGCTGTGATCTTTCGCGAGACTACTACTCTGGGGATTAGGCGATCGACTCAACAAAGAACGATTTTGCACCGAGAAATCCAGACAGTTCAAACAGAATACGGCGAAGTTAAGATAAAAGTTGCGAAGTCTGGAGAAACGATTGTTAATGTACAGCCGGAATACGAAGATTGCGCGGAAATTGCCCGACTTAAAAATATTAGCTGGCGGGAAGTTCACCGCTTGGCGCTGCAAAGTTGGTACGATCGCACTTAATCAATTACAGTGGCTTACAAGAGGAATTTAGTCCCTGACAGGCTGACAACCCGTCAGACTCAGCAGGCTTGAGGAATATCTAAATCAGAGGAATCCAAACCTCTGATATCGGCTTTAAGATGGCGAGGTAAATTCAGCTTTTCCGTCAATTCAGACGTAGTTTAGTTTTTGGCTACTTAAACTAATATTTAAGCACACTAAGTACGCAACCCCCAAGAGTACCCGTCCCCATCACTTGGGGCAACCGCAGCAACATCTCAATAAGCTTTTATGAACAGGCAAGATGCCTGTTCCACAAAGAGTGAATTGTCTTGTGGAACAGGCATCTTGCCTGTTAAGCGAGAATGGTGCAAGATGTGAGATTTAAACAAACTGACCCGTTGGAGTCGATCGCACCCGACGAATTCCAATCACCGACGGCATAGGCGAACGACGCCGATCATTCTCAATATTACTCGGCCACAAACTCCCGCGAGAAACACTACGAGTCTGATTGAAAACAGCACCGTTCAAATCCAACATTTCAATTTGCCGACTGAGTACAGTACCATCATCGATCGGGCAATCTTCCCCCGGATGCTGCACCGCAAGCAATAGCGTATCTCCCACAAAAGTCGGCCCCGTCATTTCGCACCGATTCGGGCCGTAAGCAAACGGAATTACTGTTCCTGCATTCGGCCCAGAACTAGGAATATAAAACAGCCAATTGTTGCCGAAAACTCCAGTAAAATCTGACACATTTCCAGTCTTCTTGTGGTCGATCGTCGTTGGCTTTCCAGCCGCACCCACATCAAAACCGTTATGCGTGCTCGTAGACATATCAGTCACACCCCAAACATTGCCTTGAAGGTCAAAAGCCAAATTATCTACACTAGCAAATCCCGCCCCAGCTACCGAACCCGCTTCTCCACCTTGGGCCAAACGCTGCCAGCGGAAAGTCAAACCTGCACCGTCTGGACTGTCTTCAATTATTTTGTAAAGTCCTCCCGACTGCTGGGTGCTGTTGACGGCGCTACCGTATTTAGCAACAGTAAAAATGCGAGAATCTGGATAGCCGTCGCTTCCGGGTGCGGCGTCCGTATAAGCAATAAAAACTTCCTTAGTAGTAGGATTAACTTCCAAATCTTCCGGCCGCGCCGTCGGAGTGCCACCAATCAAATTAGCAGCTAAGAAAGCATCAACTAACACCGCACCTTGGCTGCTGTAGAAATTAGCCAGAGTTTTATTTTGGTAGCCCGGAATTGCATTTGCTTCATTGGTTGTATCTACTACAAAAGAACCGCCGTCTTCGGTTTGACCAGCAATTCCGGCGCGTTTGGGTAAGCGAGTATTTGCATCTCTTTGAGCTTTGCCAAAACTTGCTAATTCCGCCTCGCCAACTTTAGAAGGACGCACCGGATTGGTCGGGGTATTTAATGCCAGTGGCAGCCATCTTCCAGTACCGTTGCGGTTATATTGGGCAACGTACAAAACGCCGTCTTCAAACAATCGGCTGTTGGTTTTATCTGCGGGATTGGTGACAGTACCGTTGCTGACAAATTTCCAGGTGTGTCCGCCGCGCCGATCGTCCCCCATGTACCCTATTAACTTGCGGCCTGCTTCAGCGCGAATCCCGACGTTTTCGTGGCGGAAACGGCCCAACCATGTGTGCTTCCGGGGGCGGAAACTCGGATCTTGGGGATCGACTTCTACCATCCAGCCGTATTTTTCGCCGACTAAGCCGAATTCCTCACCGATAGTGCCCTTGGCGTAGCCCGTTTGGCCACCGTTGGGTTTGATGTTTTCCTGAACTCCGACGAAGAATAGTTCGCTACCTTGGAAGTTTTCTTCGGCGGAGAGGATTGTTCCCCAAGGGGTTGTGGCGCCGGAACAGTTGTAAGCTGTACCGATGATGCGGTTGCCGAGTCCGTCGGTGTTGACTTGCGCGAAGACTTGGGTGGCTGCGGGGCCCGTGCCCGTGAGGTACTCGTTATCCCCTTGTCTGGTTCCCCAGGAGGTGACATCTTTGTATTTGTCGGTACGCTGGCTGTTGATTCCTAGCCCTGAAAGTCCGTGAATGCGTCGGTTGAGGGGGTCGCCGGCGATCGCCCCAAATCTACCGTTAGACTGTTTGGTGATGCGAACGATCGAACCACCAAGATTGTACAGAAATTCGCCGAGGGTATCGCGATTTTTTACCGATAAGTCTATACCGAGGACGGCGCGATCGGTGGTGGGAAATGGTGCCAGATCAGACGGCGCTTCCGGCGTCACTTTCGACATCGGAAAGCCTACATACTCGTGGTTAACCCAAAGATAACCGTCGTCACTGCTGCCGCGAAGGCCTACGAAGCCGGTGTAGTCGTTGTTGTAGCCGAAATAGTCTGCTGGATTGGGGAAAACTCGATCGCCCCAGCGGAGAATCACATACCGTTCGTATTCCGGCGGTACAACCACATCGTCAACAACGTTGTAGCTGGTTAATTTAGTATTCTGCGAGGCCGCCATCACGGTTCCCTGTCCGTTTAAGCCCGTCGGCATAAAGCTAGACAATTCTTGATAAACCGGCAGCGGGTGGGGAAGTCTTAACGGAGTGAAAGAGAGCGGCCCTACCACAGCTTCGGTCGAGGTGGAATTGATGCCAAACAGTGTTTGAGTTAGTTGAGGGGCAAGCACAGTGGTAGCTGCGCTGCTGCCGAAGAAAATTAGCAGTTGTCGGCGAGTTATTTTAGACATAAATTCCTGTTCAGCCCAACTTCCCTAATCAGATGATTCTGTATGAAACTCTATCACTATTAAATTAAGGGAAGTTAACCTGAAGGTTAATTAAAGTGGAATTATATTTGGGTTAATAATTGGTTATTTGTTGTTTGCTACCAATGCCCAATGCCCCATGCCCGATGCCCGATTTCAATCATCTCGAAAACCCGGATCATTTTCTCGGAATGTCGATCGACTCGGCGCCGGTACATTAATCACTTGCGAGAACCCAGAATTTGGGGACGAAATATTGCCGTTTCGGAATCCCAGCAGCAATTGAGCATCGGCAAAATATCTAGTCCACTGTTCAATTCTCGCATCTTGTTGCCAGTCGTGGCGGGATACTCTCGATCGCAAAACTGGAACTCTTTGTCGGCTGCGATCGGCTGTAATGATGATTGTAACTTCTGTTAATGCCGGATTTTCTTGAAACTCGCGGGCGATCGACTCTTTCGCTAAATCTTCCGCCTGCTGCACTAAACTCGCAAAAGATTGACTGCCGTCCGAATCTAGGGTAAGGTAGCGCTCTTTTGTTTGAGCCAAACCTATTGATATACTTGCTGTTAAACTGATAATTGCTAGAATGACAGCCGACAATAAGCGTAGGTACAAATTCATTATGTTTGAAACTAAATACTAACACTTGTCAATGATAGTTAATAAAATTTAACACTTGGTTAATATTTGATTAAAATAATATTTTGTGTCCTCACATTTCCCTAAAAAAATGTCCTGTAGGCTCAATTTACCACCAAAAATTAGGCTTTTAGGGTCTGGTTTTACTCGAAATATTTGTCGGTAGTAAAGGATATCGCTCAAGCAGCCCCCGCATTACTCTTCTTCCTTCTTCCTTCTTCCTGACATCCGTTACATCCGTTACACAATCCGTTGCCGAACCTTCTTCTTTATGAAATCAACAAAATGTGCGATCGCCCTTGGTAGCAACTTAGGCGACTCCCTCGCCACACTCAAAAGCGCGATCGTAACCCTCAACAACACCCCAGGAATAGCAGTAAAATCTCATTCAAGCTGGTATCAAACCGCCCCCGTTGGCCCGCCGCAACCCGATTACATCAACGCTTGCGCCATCCTAGAAGTTGCTTTAGAACCCGAACAATTGCTAGCAAAATTATTAGAAATTGAAATAAAATTTAATCGAATTCGCCGAGAAAAATGGGGGCCAAGAACCCTAGACCTAGATTTGCTGCTGTACGACAATTTAGTCCTAGAAACTCCGACACTGACTCTACCTCATCCCCGGATGACCGAAAGAGCTTTTGTATTAGTACCTTTAGCAGAAATTGCTCCGGATTGGGTGCATCCGGTGACGAAAAATGCGATCGTCCAACTCCTGCAAACCGCAGACTGTTCCGGAGTGCAAAAATTTCCCTTGTAAAAATGGAGCAAAATTCACGGATCGTACCAGTAAAAAAATGCAACCGTAGGTAAGCTCCCAACTGTGATAATTATCAGTCATTCCCCATCTAAAATCTAAAATCCTATGATATCGCCTATGATGTCTTAAATCGGTGCACTCAAACATTATTCGCTTGTCGCTTATGTCGATCGGTCAAGAACTACCCCAACTCCTCAAACAACGCCTATTTTACCAAGGGCGCAAATTTAATTTTGACGTGGCTACCCTCCGTCTTCCCAACGGTTCCGAAGGCGAGTGGGAATGTATTCGCCACCCAGGCGGAGCACTGGCAGTTCCCGTCACACCCGAAGGTAAACTCGTCTTGGTGCGACAATACCGCTTTGCCACAAAAGGGCGAATTTTAGAATTTCCCGCTGGTACGGTAGAAATCAATGAAAGCCCCGCCGAAACTATCAAACGCGAAATCGAAGAAGAAACCGGATATCGCGCTGGAAAATGGCAGAACTTAGGGCAATTTTTTCTCGCCCCCGGTTATTCTGACGAAATCATTTATGCTTTCTTAGCCCAAGATTTGGAAAAACTGGAAAAGCCGCCAGCACAAGACGATGATGAAGACATTGAAACAGTTTTATTCACCCCTGAAGAATTAGAAAAAGCTATTTTAGCTGGGGAACCAATTGACGCAAAATCCATTTCTAGCTTTTTCTTAGCCCGTCCATTTTTGACTTAAATAGGACTGACAGACAAACCCGGTTTCTTATAAAAATCCTGCGTCAAACCGATAAAAGTTAACTTAGAAACCGGGTTGTTGAACCCGCTTGTGTCCAGGACTGTAAAATCTAAAATCTAAAATCGAATGTCCGATATATCCAATCTCATTTTATTTTGGCACCGCCGCGACTTGCGTATTTCTGACAACATCGGACTGGCAGCAGCGCGCCAGCAAAGCCCGAAAGTTGTCGGAATTTTTTGTCTCGATCGCAATATCCTAAATCGCGATGACGTAGCGCCAGCTAGAGTCACCTACATGATCGGCTGCTTGCAAAAACTCTCCTCGCGTTACAGGGAAGCAGGCAGCCAATTGCTGATAATTCAAGATGATCCGATCCTAGGAATACCAAGATTAGCAACAGCTATAAATGCTCAAGCAGTATTTTGGAACTGGGATGTAGAACCCTACGCAAAACAGCGCGATCAGTCCGTATCAAACGCCCTCCAACAAGCAGGAATTCAAGTTCAAAATTTCTGGGATCAACTGCTGCACGCCCCAGATGAAATTCGCAGCGGTACAGGGACTCCCTACACAGTTTATACACCATTTTGGAAAAAATGGAACAGTAAACCTAAAGCCCAACCAGTAGAGACACTGCCGATAACTTATCTGGAATTAATGACCGGCTTAACCGCCGAAGAACAAGCAATCGCCAACCAAGCAGGTGCAATGGAAACAGTGCCAACAGCGTTGAGTTTGGGATTTATTTGGGAAAATCCATTAGTAATAGAACCCGGAGAAGATGCAGCGCAACAAAAATTAGAAGAATTTTGCGATCGGGCAATTTACCAATATCAAGAACAGCGCAATTTCCCCGCCATTAACGGCACATCCCAACTCAGCGCAGCCCTCAAATTTGGTGCAATTGGCATCCGCACTGTTTGGCAAGCTACCCAGATAGTAATGGACACTTGCCGCAGCGAAGAAGCGTGTACAAGCATCCGCACTTGGCAACAGGAAATAGCGTGGCGGGAATTTTATCAACACGCCATGTATAATTTCCCAGAAGTAGCAGACGGCCCCTACCGTCAAGCATTCAAAGACTTTCCTTGGGAGAATGATGAAACACTTTTTCAAGCTTGGTGTAAAGGCAAAACAGGGTATCCTATTATCGATGCAGCAATGCGACAGTTAAACCAGACAGGTTGGATGCACAATCGCTGCCGCATGATAGTCGCCAGTTTCCTGACCAAAGATTTAATTATTAACTGGCAGTGGGGTGAAAAATACTTCATGCAAAAATTGATAGATGCCGACATTTCTGCTAATAACGGCGGCTGGCAGTGGAGCGCATCGAGCGGTATGGACCCGAAACCTTTGCGAATATTTAATCCCGCGAGTCAAGCTCAGAAATTTGACCCGGAGGGGGAATATATTCGGCACTGGGTTCCAGAATTGCGCCGTGTTGATACTAAAGTTTTGCTAACAGGAAATATTTCGTCTTTAGAACGCAGACTTCTTCATTATCCCTCTCCGATCGTAGATCACAACGAGCAGCAGCGCAAGTTTAAGGAACTGTACACGCAGCAAAAAAACGCAGATTAGACAGCTCGATTTTTGGCTATAGTTAACAGTAAATTAAGTTGAGATAGCGCTGTCAACCCCTCAACTTAAAAGATGGTATCAGTTATAATAAACTTAAATAAATCGGAGGTTGAAATGGTAACGCTGCAATTAAGACAAATCAGTGTACCCCCAGGACATAGAGTCCTGTTCAATGATGTCAACTGGCAGGAATTTGAAGCAATTTTAGAAGAGTTGGGAGAACACCGTGGGTCTAGAATAGCTTACAGTCAAGGAACTTTGGAGATTAGGATGCCACTACCAGAACATGAGAAAGCTAAAATCATTATTAGCTATTTAGTTAAAATTCTGTTTGAGGAACTAGAAATCGACTTTGAACCATTTGGTTCGACGACTTTCCCGCGAAAAAGTATGTTACAAGGAATTGAGCCTGATGAATGTTTTTACATTCAGAATCACGCTCTAATGATTGGCAAAAAGCGGATAGACTTAACTGTCGATCCGCCACCTGACTTAGCAATTGAAGTCGATCTAACTTCCAAAACTCAACTCGATGCTTACGAAGCTTTGGGAGTACCTGAAATCTGGCGCTATGAAAATAACAAGCTTCAGATTAATGTGCTTCAAGATGGGAAATATGTTGAATCGGAAATTAGTCCAACTTTTCCCAATCTGCCAATTATTGAAGCTATTTCTCAATATTGCGAACAAAGCCAAACAGTGGGCACGAGTCCAACTCTCAGATTGTTTCGGAAGTGGGTTAGAGAACAAATACAAAATTGATATGAAATGGCTATTCCACGCACGGGCTGTTAGAAATCCGGCTTATTTACGATCGCCAAAAAGCCATTTTCTCACAGCAAGCGTCCTAATTCCGTTGTATTTTTAATTTCGCTTTTGGGAAATAGAGAGAGAGTAAGGGTGTTGACCTTGAGCTCGATCGCCCACAAAAATAACATAAGTCCCCTTGTCCCCATAACCGGAAAATTCTACATTCCCCGCCGCAGCATTCGCCGGCAGGACGCAGAAACGCCCCCTCGGCCCCTGAATCATCAAACTCGGAGCTCCAGCGGTTTGTACTGCAATCCGCCAGTAAGGCAAATCCTGCGTTACTTCAATGACGTGGTTCGGCCCTTGAGAGACAAAACCGCAGTCGCCGCTATTGTTCGGGCCGCCGGAAACTCCAGAAACTCCCAGCGGTTCGGGAAATCCGGGAGCAATTTGTAGCGGTTGGCTCCGAACAGCACCCGCATCCGCTAAAATCATTGCCAAGGCTAGGGTCACGATCGAGCTAAACCACAGTTTGCCGCGATCGCCCAGGTAATGGATCTTCATGTTTCCTCACACAATGGCATTTGGTTCTAGTTCTTTGACGGTAGGGGATAATGGCGGTTCCAAACACATTAATCTAAAATAACTTCGGAATTTTTTTATGAATCCTCAAAATAATTTCAATTGGCAGCAAGCGTTGGGAGAACTAAAAGCTAAAGTAGAACGATCGCCACTCATCACACAAAATCCAGACAGCTATCAAGCCGTCGGAACCTTCTACAATCAATTACTGGACAATTTTCAAAGACTCCCCAAACCTGGGCAGGTGGCAGCCTTTGCCGTCGGAGCGATAATTGTCCTGACAGTCTTCAATAGCATCGTACAGCTAATTTCAGCGCTGATGACTCTTGCCGTTCTCGGAGTGCTAATCTACATAGCGTATAAATTGGCAATTTCCCCCCAGTCCTCAAATACTAACGACAAATAATAGGAATTTCTAAATATGGCTAACCCCACCGCGCCCAGCGGCATCAATCAACCCGATCCGTCTTGGCAAACACAATCCAAGCAAATGCCACTGCTGGTTCGCAGGTGCGGCGCTTGGGCTGTGGAAATTTCGTTAATTGCGGCCAGCGCCCTCGTTCCCTTCAGTATCGGGGCATTAGTCAACAATGAATCTCAAACCGTGCCGCTCAATTCCTCCATAGCAGCAGCATCCGAAACCGTCGCCCGTACCTTGGGCATACCCGTGCGCGATCGCAGCCCCAGAGTCGCACCCCTAACTAATCTATTCTGGTCAGGGGCACTGCTGGCACCGGCAGTTTTAGCGGGGTGGCAACTGTTTTTGCTCGCCAGAACAGGTCAAACTCTCCCCAAACGCTGGTTCGGCGTCAAAGTTGTCACAGCGTCGGGTACTCCTCCGGGTTTTGGACCCGTGCTAATTCGCGAAAGTTTGGGGCGCTGGGGAGTGCCTCTGGGCGTCGCTTACGCCATTTGGCGCTTGAGCGGTGCGTTTCCTGATTTGCTGATTTTAGGGGGGCTGAGCGGCTTGGCAGTGCTCGCAGACGGCGCGGTTGCATGGCGTTACAAACGGCAAGCGGGACACGATCGCCTCGCGAATACTTTGGTGGTCAATGCTCGATCAAATCAACTGTCTGCCGATCCTGTCAAGAGTCCAGATTGGACGGAGGAAGACGCGCAGATTGCGGCTTTGGTGGTGACTCCACAAAGCGGCCTGAAAACAAATGCCAGTTTGTGGAATTGGATGCGCCAACACCCAGGCACAACTTTAGTGATAGTTACCGTCGGCAGCGCGGGATTGATTTTAACTTTGTTTGTCGGCACTCTCATCTACACTCAAAGTCAAGCAAATTTGCGGGATTCCCGGCAGCGGAACGACGAATTATTTGTAGCTTTAGTCAGCAAATTGTCTCCCACATCGGCTAGCGGGGCATCGGGCAGGCGATCGGCTATTTTGGCTTTGGGGGCCGTGGAAGACTCCCGCGCCGTACCCCTGCTAGCGGATTTGCTAGCTCAAGAAGACAACCGCGCCATGCTGGACGCGATCCAGCAAGCTTTAGTCAGTAGCGGGCCGAAAGCTTTGCCTGAGTTGCAACGGTTGAATCAAGCCCTGAGTAACGATCTCGATTCCCTGCGCTTTGGCGGCAAGGCCCCGGAACGCGAGTTAGCGGCCGCCCGCCAGCGAACAGTACAAAGGGCGATCGGCAAAATTCTCACAGTGTATAGCAGCCAGCTCAACGGCGCGGATCTCAGCCGCACCGATTTAGCTCAAAGTCCTGCCGGCCCGTCTCAGTTTACTTTAGTTTTAAACAAAGTTGACTTGTCGGGAATTAAGTTGAGAAATGCCAATTTAACCAATGCCAGCTTGCAGGGAGCTCGCTTTTACGGCACCGGCGAAGACAGGCGTCCGGGTACATTTGACGATTGGATTTCTGACTTGAGTGGCGCTAATCTGGAAGGAGTAAATTTGGTCGGGGCGTCTTTGAACAGTGCTGTAATGAACCGCACTACTTTTGTGCGTGCTGTCATGAACAAAGCTAATTTGTCAAGCGGCAATTTGAATTCAGCTAATTTCAGCAGTGCTATTTTAATTGGAGCAAATTTACAGGAAGCACTGTTAAAAAATGCAAGTTTTACCGGGGCAGATATAGGAAGCGCGAATTTGTCGCGAGCGGATTTGTCAGGCGCGCGTTTGGCAAAAGTGAAGGCTCAAGGTGCTCAGTTGTCCTTGACAAATTTGTCTAAATCGGAATGGCAAGGTGCTGATTTGTCCGGTGCTGATTTGAGCGGCGCCAACTTACAAAAGGCAGATTTGACTTCGACTAAACTCGCCAACGTGAATTTAAAAGATGCTCAGTTGCAAGATGCGAATTTTCGGAATGCGGAGGTGAGTTCGGTTGATTTTAGGGGCGCGAATTTAGCTAGAGCAGATTTTAAAGGCGCTGTGTTTCTGGGTAAGGCAGCTTCGGATCAATTTATTCAAAATCCGACTGGTAGTAAATCCGGTCGATTCCTAGGAGTTGATTTTGCGGAAGCTAAAAATTTAGATAAAACTCAAATTGCTTACATTTGTTTGCAGGGGGGGATTCATCCGAAGTGCCCGCAGAAGAAGTAAGGATTGGTTGTTAGCGAGTAGGGTAATACAGTCGCTCAAAGAACAGGTAGGGTAATTATGAGCGTTAAGCGAACCATTTATCTCATCTTAGCAATTTTGGGGCTGGTGCTGCCTTGGTACTATAACTTGCAGTTTTTTAGCAATGCTGGCTTGCTGGACTTTGTAAAGGAGAGTTCGGCTAATCTGGCTGCGAAATCGGTAAGTTTAGATTTGTTTATCGCAACTGTAGCAGGAAGCACTTGGATGTACGCTGAGTCAAAACGATTGGATATAAGTTTTGTAGGGCTGTATATACTTCTGGGTGTGCTTGTTTCGTTTTCCTGTGCTTTCCCGCTTTTCTTGTTTGTGCGGGAAACCAAGCTGGAAAAATCAAGCGAAGTCTCAAGTTGAAAAGTTGTTTCACCGGTTAGTGCCGCGCAGCACAATAATTCGGTGCAGGCGATCGAGCTATTATATAATTTCCGGTAAAATCACCGTTATAGGTTTGTAGTGACGACGGAAGTGCTCAGAATTTTATGCGGATTAAATTCCTCACTACAAACCAACGTGATTGTTGTCGATCGAAGGGACATAATATTAATAGCAATTTCACTCATTTCTTGCTAAAAAATTTTGGGGTGAGTTTCGTTCCACCTGCCCAACCTACTACTGAATTGTTTATTGAAGTTGCTATTAAATCGTTCCCGGTTGCATCGGTATTTGTTCCAATTTCCAAACAGTCCGTTATCCCGAAAGCATAATTTTAGTCAACAGCCAACAGCTAACAGTCAACAGTCAACAGTCAACAGTCAACAGCCAACAGTCATGAGGAGTGCAACCGGAATTTATATTACGCAATAGCATCCGAACTGGCAAGATTCTCAAATTGCGCCAATAGCATTGCCTCACCATTATTTGGAACTCCAAAAATTTTAGGTAACTGGCCTGTTTCAGCGAGAACTTGTCTCACTTCTCGATTAGATACATCAGCTAGATTCTTGTTATTTAGAATGGCATTAACCGCAGCGATACCCACACCTTGACCCACTGCTGCATTGAATTCCACAATTCTGCCGACAGAACAAGCAAACCCTTCAAATCCAGAACACGGACTGACCACTGCCAAGTTAGGAACGTTTTTAATTAATGCGTGGCGGATGCCAATATTCAAGATAGGCTGTTTAAAACTCAGACTTTTCAACCATCCTACGCTAGTTGCTTTGTCGCGAATACCCGGAATGCCTCCGCGGACATCAAAATGATAGCTAAATGTTGCCAGGGCTTCATTAGCAGGTACGCCACCTAACAGCATTTGTGTGCCAGTTAAAGGTTCTACAACTCCCGTCACATTGCCGGCGTGTCTGATATAAAGTTCTGAGGCATAAGTAACAGAAGTAGCCCCCAAACTCCTCAGCCAACTTGTAATAAATAACATCTCTCTTTGCATATTAGCCGTGGGTTTGCTCCCGCTTCTCGCTAAGGCTTCTGCTTCGCTGGCGGTGACTGCAAATAACAGCGCATTCCACGAAAGTCTATCATTGGGAAGTATTGCTATATTTCCCTCATCTAAAATTACGCCAGTTTCAGGAAAAGATAGTTTTATTCCTCTAAAGGAGTGGTAAGCTACAGACAGAGCCGGGGAGCGAACATCGATGTGATCGTTTCCCGCCCACAGAGTTTTGAGATTGCCTCTAGTGTCGGTCATTTCCAGGCGGAGTTCTCCTGCTAGTTTGGCATCCTTGGCGGCAGCGTGCAGCAAAAATTTTTGACCCTCTGAATCTGCCAGGTTTGTGAAGCGTTTTAGATAAATATAATCGAATTCTTTCAGTGCTCTTGCACTGAGTCCTTGAGTTTCAAAAACGAGGGTGACAGGAAGTTCTGAGTTAGGCAGACCAAATGTTTCAAATCCCTTCAGCTTTCTCACACCGGCAGCTTGAGCTAATTCGGCATTGACAGTGGCATCAATAAATTGCTTGCCGGCATAAACTAGGCCTTGAGAGGTGGTTATACTGACAATTTTTTGACCTTCTTTACTGACTGATTTAATTTCTACTTTGCTGAGGAGATCAGCCCCAGCTTTTACCAGCATTTCTTTCAGCGCTGCACTGGCTTTGCGGGGGTCGAGTGCAATTGCTTTAACGCCGGATTTTTGTAAGAATTCTTTATAGATTGTCGCTGGTGAACCAAAGGTATCTAACTTTAAAGATTGTTGAAGTTCTTCACTAATCTGACTTCTATCTAAATAAGCAAGACCGCCTCTTACCAAATGCCCGCCAATTCCTTCTTGCAAGCTTGCTTTCGACATCAGTAGAATTCGCGGATAACGCTTTGTTCGGCGAAGATATTCTCTGGAGGCAGAGATAACAGCTAGAACTCCTGGAACTTCATCACCAAAACAGATGATATCGTAAGAACGCAGATTCATGACCATTATTTAATAACCTCTGTTGATTTTCATGTTTTCGAGCTCGATCGCAATGTTTGCCGTCCAACTCTCTGTTTTTCCAAAATCTAGCTCGATATTTCCTGATTTTTGCGATAAATATTCACACATTCCTGGAGGCAGCAACCGGGTTTTTTCCAAAAAATCCTCGGTTGAGGACGATCGAACTCTGTTGAAAAACCCGGTTTCTGAGCGTCTAGAGTCGGTCAGTCTGGTACTCTTGATTGCCATCAGGTCAGATTATCAGGATCTATCCCCAACTCCCGCAATCGCTGAGCTAGTCGATCGGAACGTTGGGCCAATCGATCGGCGCGCTGCGATTCCTGTTGGGCGCGCTGCGATTCCTGTTGGGCGCGCTGCGATTCCTGTTGGGCGCGCTGGACTGATTCTTTCACCTGTTCTTCAGGAGTCAGATAACGTTTTCCATCGGCATCATACCAATACAACCACTCTCTTGTCACTCCAGAATAACTTCCCCTTTCACAACCAATTCCCAAACCAATTTCAGGCATCCAAACTGGATGTCCTGGCTGTAACTCGTACTTCCCATTGACTAACTTGTGTACTTCCAAATGAGGTTTACGACGGCGGCGGGAAGAATAAATGACGTAATAAAGTACGCCTAAAGCTTGATAAGTGTCTAATTTTGTGCTGTATTCCTTGCGATAAGTTGGGGAAACAACTTCTAGGACGAAAAGTGGCATGACATTTTCATCCCACAGCACGTAACTAGGACGCAATTCTTCGTCGTAAAATCGTTCTACTCCTAAACTTAAGAAAGCATCTGGGACAATGGGCGGTTCGTCAGGGTGATGATAAATACCCATATCTATGCCAAAAAACCAGTCCATGCGTTCTGCCCAAAGTATGAGCAATATTGCTTTTAACAACCCTGGTATTAGTTCTTGTAGTTCGTTATCCACAGGCGTTTCATCTGAGTCTGGTAGTTCATCGGCTGAGGGCCAGTGCCTCGGAAATTTGTAATCTAACATGGCGGCTTTCCTCAAAACTCACTAATATTATACCGTTGATTTGTTTGGCAATAGTATTTATTGAACGAACCGCGAAGACGCCAAGGAAGAGAAGAGAAGATGATAGGTAATTTTGACTTATTTAATCTGAATGAATTTTTGTAAAAGATTTGCTGAGACTTACGCGATCGACTAAACTATGTCTAACCAGTCGGTTCTAATGGGGAGCAGCCGTTAGAGGAAACGGGGAAAGTTCGGTGCAAGTCCGGCGCTGTCCCGCAACTGTAATGAGAGTCTTGTCGCTTTCTAAGTCAGGATGCCCGCCGATGTGTTAATTTACATAGTCTCATCTGCGAGGTTCAGCGTGAAGGCCAGAAATCGGAAATTGGTCAGCTTGGGATTGATGGCTGGCTTGAGTTGTTATATTGTCTTGGGTTCAGCAACGCCCGCCGCAGCTATGCACATTTCGGAAGGTTTTTTGCCGGTGCAATGGGCTGCATTTTGGTGGATGGTGGCGTTGCCTTTTTTTGCAGTAGGTTTGCGATCGATTACTCGTATTACAAAAGAACACCCCGAACTTAAACTATTGTTGGCTTTGGCGGGTGCGTTTACTTTTGTGCTTTCTGCTTTAAAAATTCCCTCGGTAACGGGCAGTTGTTCTCACCCAACGGGTACCGGTTTGGGTGCAATTTTGTTCGGCCCTTCGGTGATGGCGGTACTGGGGGCTTTAGTTCTGCTTTTTCAAACGTTACTGTTAGCGCATGGTGGCTTGACAACGCTGGGAGCGAATATGTTTTCGATGGCGATTGTCGGCCCTTTTGCTGCGTATTTTATCTATCAATTGCTGTTGCGAACTGGTAGCCAGCGGGCGGCAATTTTTTGTGCTGCGGCTTTGGCAGATTTACTGACTTATGTGACGACTTCGATTCAATTAGCATTAGCTTTCCCAGCAGCTAGTGGCGGTTTTATGGCTTCGTTTCTCAAGTTTGCTGGCATCTTTGCTATCACTCAAGTACCTCTGGCTATCAGTGAGGGATTGCTGACTCTATTGGTCTGGAACTGGCTGCATTCTTACGGGAAGCCGGAGTTAGAAACTTTGAAATTATTGAGACAGGAGTGAGGCGCCGTGAGTCAAAAAACTACAAAAAATCACCAATCTACTTCGCGACAAAATTGGCTTTTGGCTGGCGCTGTGATTGTTCTGGCAGCGTTTCCTCTCGTTTTTGTGCGGGGTGAATATGGCGGTGCCGATGACCAAGCTAAGAAAGCAATCACCGAAATTAAACCGGGTTATAAACCTTGGTTCAATCACTTGTTTGAACCCGCTAGCAGCGAAATTTCAAGTCTATTGTTTGCGTCTCAAGCGGCGATCGGGGCTGGCGTAGTTGGGTACGTCATTGGGTTGTATAAAGGCCGATCGCAATCTCGGCAGCAGTCTGATCATAAATCGTCGGAATGAACCATCAGATTGATAGTCTGGCTTATACAAATCGCTTGCGGGGGTTGCCGCCATCTCACAAGTTATCCTTTGCGATCGCCCTTTTAATTCTGTCTCTAGTTTCTGGGGCGATGGTCCAATTGTCGATCAGCCTTTGGTTGGCAGTCTGGATCGTCGTCTATGCGGGTATTCCGGGGAAACTGTATTTGCGGTTGCTGTCGCTACCGTTGATGTTTTTGCTGACAAGTTTGCCTGCTTTGGCTATGGGTGCGGTTGCGGGCGATCGTATCCCTGCAATTGGGTGGGATATTTGGCAAGGTTGGGGGATTAGCGTCGGCACTTTTTATCTGTATGTGAGCCGCACTGGAATATACCAAGTGAGCTTGCTATTTGCCCGCGCCTTCGCATCCACAAGTTGTATGTATTTCATCCTCTTGACGGTTCCCTTTACCGAAATCTTGCAGATTCTTAGACAACTACGCTGTCCAGAGTTAGTCACAGAACTGCTATTACTAATGTATCGGTTTATTTTTAGCTTATTGGCGATCGCCGATGAACTTTGGATAGCACAAAACTCGCGCTGTGGCTACCGCACTTGGAAGCGGGGAATGCAGAGTTTAAGCATTTTAATCGGGCAATTGCTTCAGCGAACTTTGGAAAACTACCGTCAAGTTTCCTTGAGTTTAGCCTCGCGAGGCTTTAATGGAGAACTGCGCGTTTGGAATTCTTACCCTTACAAGCCTTCGCGAAGATATATATTTGAAGCTTTGTTTGGGTGTACAGTTTTAACTTGGTTAAACGTGCTATTACAACATTAAACTACTCGTTCCCAGGCTCTGCCTGGTAATGCAGAACCGGAGGCTCTGCCTCCAATTTCCCTTTCGCCACGTGAGGTAGAGCCTCTGGAAATTGGTTCCCAGGCAGAGCTTAGGAACCAGTCAAATTCCCTGCCGCCGGACTTAATATATGACTTTTATGAACATAATTAATGAATTTAATGAATTGACTTCAAAAGAAACCTGTTGAATTATTGTAGTCAACACTTATCTTGTGGAAATCCTATGATAAATCAACGACTCATCAAAAAAATAGTTTTTTTGTTAATGGCTTCATTAAGCCTCTTGTTGGTAACAGTGACTCATGCAGCCGCCCAACAACTACCCTTCTACTGGGATAACATCAACGTCATCATCGACGTTCAGACCAACGGAGATATGTTAGTTACCGAAACGCAAAAATATGTATTCACAGCAGACTACACCAATGAACGATATCGCTATATTCCTTTAGATAAAGTCGATGAAATTAAAGATGTGACCGTTACCGAAAATAATCAAAAAATCGCCAGTACGACCGGGATTGAAAACAATCAACTTTGGATTCGCTGGCAACATCAATTAAAAGCGCCAGAATCACATACTTTTGTTATAAAATATCGAGTAGTAGGTGGATTGCAGCTAGATGGTCAGGATACTCAAGTTTATTGGAAAGCCATTTCATCAGGTCGCAAAGCCCCAATTAATGCCGCAAAAGTTAGAGTAAAATTACCAGAAACTTTGTCAGGTAAAGTTCTGTTTTTTAGGAATTTTGGTACGCCAGCTATTCCTCGCAAAGTAGATGCTAAAACATTTGAGTTTGTGGCAAGTCAGCCTGTTCAACCGCTGCAAGAATTAGAAGTGCAGATTGCATTTCCCCAGCAAATTCTCAATGTACCTCAACCTCGCTGGCAACAAGCTGGCAATCAATCTCAATCTTCTTCGGAAGAACAAGTCTTTTTTGACTCTGAGCCTTTTGAATTTTTATTTATGTGCCTTCTTTGGGTGTCTGTTCCTATTTTAGTGATTTTATTAATGACCACAAATGAAATCAAGAATCGAAGCTGCCCTGAGTGCCAAACACTCAAACTCAAACGGACTTATAAAGTTTTGTTTAAGCCTACATATACCCGTGCAGGAAAGCAGGAAGTTACCTGCAAATGTCGAAACTGCTCTTACCATCACAAGTATGAAGTAGTAATGCCAATCTTGAGCAATGACAGTGATGGCGGTGGCGGTGGTGGTGGCGGTGGTGGCGGTGGTGGCGGTGGTGGCGGTGGTGGCGGTGGTGGCGGTGGTGGCGGTGGTGGTGGTTAATATCAACGGGGCTTACGCATCACAAGCAAAGAAACCGGGTTTTTACCGAATCTGCGGGTTATAACCAAGTATTCTCGCCAAAAACCCGGTTTCTGACTACCCGCGCGACCAGGACTATTGTTGATAATTTTCGTATTCTCGTTAGTTTAGCGGGCAGGAATTGAATAAGGGCGATCGCACTTTCTTACAGATTGTACGATCGCTTGTAAATATTGGATGGAAATTCTAGTCACTCATTTTGAGATGAACCAATCGCACTTCCTGCCCAATCATATTCCAAATATGACTTTTATGAACATAATTAATGAATTTAATGAATTGACGTTCAAAGAAATCTATTGAATAGTAATTGTAGTTAACAACTTTTCAGTACATTTGAGCTTAAAACAGGTTAAAAACTATGACTAAATTACGTTGGCTTCCCAAACTTCTACCCCTAGCAGTATCTTTCGCAACCGCGATCGCAGCAGCATCCGCTTTTGCCCCACCAACTTCCGCTCAAACCAATCCGCCGCCGCCAGCCCAGGAAGTTCAACCAGCCCAAGCAGAAGGATTTAGCATTCCGATTTGGATCTATCCCGTAGGAGCAATGTTCCTAGTTTTCATCTTTATACCCAAGATTGGCTGGACTTTGGGATTAATTGCGATCGGCGAACGAGAAGTGGGAATTGTTACTAAGAAATTCTCCCGCAAAAATTTGCCCTCCAATAGATTAATTGCTCTCGATGGCGAAGGAGGTTTGCAAGCAGATACCCTTCCTCCCGGCTGGCATTTTGGTTATTTTCCCTGGCAATATAGCATTCGCAAAGAACCAGTTGTTGTCGTTCCTCAAGATGAAATTGGTTTAATTATTGCCAATGACGGAGCCACCATTCCTTCCGATCGCATTTTAGGCAAAGTCGTCGATTGCGACAATTTTCAAAATGCCCGCAAATTCCTCACCGACGGTGGAGAAAAAGGACGGCAACTAGCCATCATCACCACTGGTACTTATCGGATCAATACGGCTGTATTTGAGGTGATTACTTCAGCTAATGCCGCTGCAAAGGGTATGGAACCTGCGGAACTTCAACTATACAAACTTGCTCCCGATCGCGTGGGAATTGCGAACGTGCTAGACGGGATTCCGATTGATGAAGGTGAAATTGCCGGGCCGATAATTCCCGGTCACGACAATTTCCAAAAAGCGCAATCTTTCATCAAAGGTGGCGGGCGCAGGGGCTTGCAAGAACAGGTGATTTTATCGGGTTCTTGGAATTTGAATCCTTGGTTTGTGCAAGTTGAACAGGTAAAAATGACCGAAGTGCCGATCGGCTATGTAGGTGTAGTAATTTCCTATGTAGGAAAATCGCAGCAAGACGTAAGCGGTGTGGCTTTTACCCACGGCAATCTTGTTAATAAAGGCGATAAAGGTGTGTGGATCGAACCGCTTTATCCAGGCAAACATCCGATCAATACAAAAGTGATGAAAGTAGAACTTGTTCCTACTACCGATGTTGTTTTAAACTTCACATCGCGGTTCAGCGGAGAACACGGCTACGACTCCAAGTTAAGTGCTTTGAAATTGCTTTCTTTTGACGGATTTACGTTTGAGTTAGAAGTTTTTCAAATCATTCATGTCGGTACTTTGGATGCACCGAGAGTGATTTCGCGGCAAGGTTCGATGCAGAATCTGATCGACCAAGTGCTGCGTCCAATTGTGGGCAATTATTTTCGCAATTCCTCTCAAGAATATACAATACTCGATTTCCTGATCGCGCGCAGCCAGCGCCAAGCAGAGGCGGCAGAACACGTTCGTCAAGCCCTGCGGGCCTACGACGTGCAAGCTGTGGACACGCTGATCGGTTTGATTTCGCCACCACCAGAGTTGATGCAAACATTGACCGATCGCAAAATTGCTCAAGAACAAGAAAAAACTTACGACGTACAGCGCATTTCAGAGTCGCAGCGTCAAGAATTGGTGCGCGCAACTGCGATCGCCAACATTCAAAATCAGGTGGTGGCGGCAGAACAAGGGGTGAAAATTGCCCAACTGAGTGCAACTGCTGCGATCGAACACGCAAGCGGTGAAGCAGAAGGAATTCGGCTGATGGGACAAGCAAAAGCGGATGCTTATCAAGTTGGTGTCAACGCTTTGGGTACGCAAAGTTACACGCTGCTGCAATTGATGCAAGCGGTTTCGGATGGTAGCGTTCGCGTTGTTCCCGATGTCACAGTCAATGGTAATGGCGGTAGTGGGGGTTTGTTGGACGGTTTGATGGCAATGTTGCTGCGGAACGAAAACAGTAAAAATGGAGAAAATGGAGCACAATCACCTGTAATTAATGTCAAAAAATCTAAGTCTGTTGTTGTGGAACCTGTGGCCGAATCACCAGTAGTAAATGTGCATTCGCTGGAGTCGCCGGAGTCTCCTAATCATTCACCAGTTGCTCAGTCTGTGGCTGTTGCTGAGATTGATATTGATTCGGCGTTTGGTGAATTGTTAGATATTTGAGCTGAGTGCAATTTGTAGAGAGGACGACTGTCCTCTCTGAAAGCTTTTTGTCAATAAGGACTCTTTGTCCTTTGACTGCGTAAGTCCTATATTTGCTTTTCTCGATATTGCAACAAATTTTCAAAATATGACTTTTATGAACTCGAAGTTCATGAGTTTTATGAAATAAATTAATGAATTATATGAATTGACTTTCACCGGTTGTTTGATTATGTTAACATTATTCACTTAAAAATGAGTAAATATCAAATCACGAAACAGACATTAAACACGCTATTTCTGCGATAAGTCGGGTATTTTGGGAGTTAAAAAAGTAGAAAACTTAGGAGTATCTGAGATGCTGAATCAAATTAAAACAGTTGCTTTGTTAGCTCTGCTGAGCGCTCTGTTAACTACCATTAGCTATGGAGTAATCGGCGGTACAGGTGGTGCGATTATAGGTATTGTCTTGACCGCTGCGATGAATTTCAGTGTGTGGTATTACTCAGATAAAATTGCGCTAGCAACTTACGGTGCTCGACCTGTAACTGCTAGCCGATCGCCGAAAATTTACAGCATGGTGGAAAGACTCTGCCAACGCGCGGGTTTGCCCGTGCCAGCAGTGTACGCGATCGCGACTCCGGCTGCCAATGCTTTTGCGACTGGTCGCGACCCGGAACACGCAGCGATCGCTTTTACTGATGGCATTCTGAATCTGCTGTCAGACGACGAACTCGAAGGGGTGATCGCGCACGAACTCAGCCACATCCAGAAGCGCGACACCCTGACGCAAGCGGTAGCAGCTACGGTTGCAGGTGCAATTTCGCTGTTAGCGCGGATGGCTAGCAATGCTATGTGGTTTGGAGTGGGAGGAGATGATCGCAGCGATCGCAATCCTTTCGGGTTGATTTTAACTGTCATCTTGGCTCCCATTGCTGCTACAGCAATTCAGTTAGCAATTTCGCGCACGCGGGAATTTTCTGCCGATACAAGTGCAGCAAAATTAACTGGAAACCCGCGCGCTTTAGCTAATGCTTTGCAACGCTTAGAAACCAGCGCACGACAAATACCAATTCAAAGCAATCCCGCTTTTGCACCGCTGTTAATTGTAAATTTTTCGGGTGGAGATTGGTATAGAAGTCTATTTTCTACTCACCCTTCCACACAGGCGCGAATTAAAAATTTGTTGAAGTTAGAACAATAATTGCCAAATTTTGAAGGGGACGTTCTGGAGAATATCATTGACTGACAGCACAAATTCAAGCTTGTCATGCAATCAAATCTCATTTTGAATTTATGAGGGTATTTTATGAACCGCAACAATTCTTTTCAACGCAGTAACACTAGAGCAAATTTTCTGTCTAATTTGTTTTTTCACAACTCATTGTTAATGTGGGTTGTTGTCTGCAACCTTCCTGTGGCAGTGTTAAACTACACCAACGTGCAAGAACAAGAGGTTCAAGTGATTGATTTGGAAAGTCTGCGCTCCGGCGAGTCCAGCGAACTCCGACTAATTCACACCAACTCCGGCGTGTTTAGGAATTCAGACACGTTTTGGTGGTTCAAATTCAACAGTTCCGACGTTCAAAGTAAGCTCATTCAAGCAAAACAATCTGGTAAAAAAGTGCGGATCAAAACTGTTGGTACCCGCATCCCTTTGTTTTCCCAATATCCGAATATATTGGAAATTTATTGAACTGTTCGGATTGTCTGGTAACACTCATTTTCAACCCGACATACTAACTACTGACTGTTTCAGAAATTTAGGTTCAGATTGTCCCGCCTCTAAATTTTACAGCTAACGCGCGATGAAACTCTTGTGGGCTGGGCATCCTGCCCGCCCTAAAAATAAAAATATGACTTTTATGAACTTAATTAGTGAATTTAATGAATTGACTTTAACAAAAATATCTTGAATACTGATTGTTGTTAACAGCTTTTCTGTAGAGTCTGTATAAATTATATCAGGAGAAAAAGTTATGTCCCAAGAGACTAACCAAAGAAAAAGCCCCCCGCCCATCTTTTTTATTGTTGCTCTCGGCTTAATTGCGTTTGGCGGGTACAAGTTCCTTCCCGGTTTATTGGCATCCAAAAGTTCAGATATATCTACTTCTACTTTTACACCTACATCTGGTGCAAGCCCATCGGGTGCGAGTCCATCGGGAACGATCGCACCCGGAACGATCGCCAATCGTATCAGTTTAGGAAATCAGATATTGGTGACATCCCAAACCACACCAGATAAACAAGCAGGCGTTGAAGCTTTTAAGAACGGAGATTACTCAATTGCGATTCAGAATTTTCAGGCTTCGCTGAAACAAAATCGCAACGACCCGGAAACCATTATCTATTTGAATAATGCCACAGCCAGCAATAGTTCTGCCGTAAAAATTGCTGTCAGCGTCCCCATTGGTAGCAACCCCAATGTCGCGCAAGAAATCCTCCGAGGTGTCGCCCAAGCTCAGGATGAAGTCAATAATAGCGGTGGCATCAACGGTGCAAAACTGCAAGTAGAAATTGTCAACGATGACAACAGTCCAGAGGTGGTCAGAGATGTTGCAAAAGCATTAACAAACGATGCAAGTATACTAGCAGTAATTGGACACAATGCTAGTAACGCATCTCTCGAAGCTGCTCCGATATATCAGCAAGAAAAACTGGTAATGGTGACACCGACGAGCTTTGCCAATAATCTATCAGGATTTGGTAGCTACATCTTTCGGACAGTACCCAATATTAGCGTCATGGCTGCTCCCCTAGCAGAATATGCAGTCAAAACAGCAGGCAAAACTAATATTGCTATTTGTTACGACTCCCAAGCACCGGATAATATATCATTTAAAGATGAATTTGTGGCAGCTCTTACTGCTGCTGGCGGCAAATTAGTTCCCACTGTTTGCGACTTTTCAATACCCTCTTTTAATCCCAACATTGCGATCGCCGATGCTGTCAGCAAAGGAGCACAAGGATTGATGGTAGCCCCCCACGTCGATCGCATTGACCGTGCCATCTCTCTGGCACGCATCAATCAAGGCAAATTGCCACTCTACGGCAGCACAACAATGTACACCTTTCAAAGTTTAAAAGATGGGCAAAAGGACGTTGACGGGCTTGTTTTGCCTGTTCCATGGCATCCTGAAACTAATCCCGGTAGCACTTTTCCACAAAATGCCAGCCGCCGTTGGGGAGGAGTAGTAAATTGGCGAACCGCAATGAGTTTTGATGCGACTCAAACTGTCATCGCAGGCTTGCGGCAAAGCAATACGCGGGAAGGGTTGCAACAAGCACTCAGAAATCCGAGTTTTTCGACACCGGGAGCAAGCGAAGAAGTGATGTTTTTGCCCACGGGCGATCGGGCTGGTAAGCCGATTTTAGTGCAAGTTAAACAAGGAGGAAGCACTGGCTATAACTTTGTCCCGCTGCGGTAAGTGGGTTAAGTGCGATCGCACGGGCGGGCTCTTCGGCCCAACCCCTACTCCCCACAACAAAATTCAATCTTTGTGGAACAGGCATCTTGCCTGTTCCTGATGCCAAACTCACGCCCCACAAAAAAATTCCCTCTTTGTGGAACAGGCATCTTGCCTGTTTCTTAGCATGATTAAATTCTCCTTTTATGTTGAATTTGCATAATTTTTAAGATAAACTGAAATGAGTAGATTAAAGGAGAGCGTTGTGTATGATCGCGCAAGTTGAAACCAAAACCTACACCGCTGAGGAATATCTAGAATTAGAAATCAATTCTCTGGATCGGCATGAATTTATCAATGGGGAGATTGTTCTGATGGCTGGCGGCACACCGGATCACAATGAAATTACCACTAATTTAGTTGTTGCGCTGAAACTGGCGTTAAAAGGGAAACCCTATCGGACTTTTAGTTCGGATCAGCGGCTTTGGGTTCCGCAGCTTAATAATTATACTTACCCGGATGTGATGGTGGTAGCGCGCCCGATCGAGTTGCAATCTGGACGGACGGATACAATTACCAATCCGCTGCTAATTGCTGAGGTGCTGTCTAAAGGTACCAAAGCTTATGACCGCGATGAAAAGTTTGCTGCTTATCGCAGTATTCCTAGTTTTCAGGAGTATTTATTAATCGACCAATCTCGGCTACAGGTCGAGCAATATTCTAAAACTGATGCGAATAAGTGGATATTTTCGGAATATAGCTGTATGGGCGATCGGCTGAGTTTAACATCTGTTGCTGTGGAAATTTCGCTTGCCGATTTGTATGAAAATATTGAGTTTGGTGAATAGGCGGACGGTTTTTTGTCAAATGTTCCAAATAGTGGTAATATCCCCGTAGATCGATCGGCTCTGATGAAAAACACACATCAGACGCAAGGGGGAAAGTTCGGTGCGAATCCGGCGCTGTCCCGCAACTGTAATGAGATCATTGCATCTCTGAGTCAGGATGCCCGCCGATTTGTTTACAATCATGTTTTTCATCTGCGAGGTATGGATGATGGTGAGTTTATTATTTTTTTTATTATTGGATTGGGGTTTTTTAACCGCAGATATAAGCAGATGAACACAGATGAACGCTGATGTAATTGGATCTGTGTTCTGAAGCGTATATTATTTTAATGGAAAACAAATGCGAATTGAAGATAGTGTTTGGCAGGGTAGCTTTGGCTACTGGCAAAACTTGTTTATTCACCAAAATATTTTGCCGATCGGGCATACTGCTTGGAATGGTTTTTTGCATCGAGGACGAGGCTTGGTTGCTTGCAAAATCAATACTCCCATTAATGGCGCGGTGGATTGGAGCGTAGATACTATAAAGTACGATTTGCAATTTATTTCCGACTTGGAGGCAACCGTTTATTTACAGCAACTAGAAATAGAGGAAAATACTGTTTCCAATCTGCTGCAAATCATTGCTAGTTATGAACCCAAGGAAGCAATTATTTTTTTGTCGCTCGCCAGCGGTCACATTGATATCAATTTGTTGCAAAAGTTGGCAATTTCTCCTGTTGAGTGCTATGAACAAGTATGCAAGCGCTGGGAAGAATTTCAACTCTGCCCTAAATCCTAAAACTTACTAAATTTTCCGAATGCCGCAGCCAAAATCAATCGAAATTTCCAAAGTAACTCGCTACCAAAATGCAGCGCTTAATTACTATTTGGGTCTGACAGATTCGCCCTACCTTCACTACGGCTATTGGGAAACCCTACCTGTGCCCGCTGACGAACTAACGATCGCACGATTGCGCCTCGCTCAGCAAGCTTATACTGTAAAACTGTTAGATGCTATTCCCAACGGCACTCATACGATACTGGATGTGGGCTGCGGGATTGGTGGCAATGCGGCTTATTTGCTTGATCGAGGTTTTGCAGTGGAAGGGCTCGCACCCGATCCATTCCAACAACAGCGCTTTCTTAAGTGTACGGGCGATCGGGCAATCTTCCACCTCACGAGGTTTGAAGACTTCAAAGCAACCCATTTCTACGATCTTATTCTCTTTAGCGAAAGTAGCCAGTATATGTCGGCTGTTGATATTGCTAACGGTGCCGCCAAAATCCTCAATCAGGGTGGTTACGTTTTGCTGGCTGATATGCTGCGATCTGATGCTAATTATAAAGAGGGAATGTTCTCTAATTGTCATGTGGTTACGGAACTTCATGCAGCATTAAAGCAGGCTGGATTCACTTTAGTAAAAACTGAGGATATTTCCGCTCATATTTTGCCAACAATCGATTTGTATGTCGATACTTTCCGCAGATATGGACTGAATACAATGATCTATGTTGCAGATTTAATTGCGATAACAGTTCCACCCCTCCACAAATTCCTGCGCTGGATATTTCGTCGCTGGTTCAAGAAGCTGGTGGTTGAAGGATTGGAGGCGGGTCAACTTTTTGAGCAGCATCTCTGTTATGAAATTCAACTTTGGCAGTTGTCAAAATCTGATGAAGGGTGACACAAATACAATGGAGATTGGTCTCGGTAATCGGTAATCGGTAATCGGTAATTGGAGGCACAGCCTCCGGGTATTTATTCCCAGGCAGAGCCTGGGAACAAGGCTATAAAAAATAAAAAATAACGAATATGTCTGAATGGATTCTCGAATTCGATCGCACTTCCTACTCCTATCCCTGCGGTTCGCGAGTGGCAATTCAGGGTTTAAATCTAAAAGTCCCCGCTGGCAAACGGTGTGGGCTGATCGGTCAAAATGGCTGTGGCAAAACCACCTTTTTTCTGTTAGCAAATGGCTTGTATCAACCGCAACAGGGAATCATTAGCTGGCAAGGTGAACCCTTTCGCTACGATCGCAAATCTTTGATGCAACTGCGCCAACAAATCGGACTCGTCTTTCAAAATCCCGAACATCAATTAGTAGCTTCGACGGTAGAAGAAGATATTTCCTATGGATTGTACAATTTAGGCTTAAGAGAATCCGAAATTGCTCAACAGGTGCAGCAAGCGATCGAGCAATTCGATCTAAGCGAACTCGCCCGCGAACCTATTCACAATCTCAGTTTGGGCCAGAAAAAGCGGGTTTCCATCGCCGATATCATGGTTCTGGAGCCGAAACTGCTGCTGCTAGATGAACCTACCGCCTATCTCGATCCGCGTCACACCCGACAACTGATCGGTTTACTTCAACAAATTCACAGCGCTGGAACTACTATCCTTTTAGCAAGTCACGACCTCGATTTCATCTACCGCTGGGCTGATTGGGTGTTTGTAATGGATCGAGGAAAATTGATTTTAGAAGGAACACCGGAAACCGTTTTTGCTCAGCGGGATGTCTTGGAACAATTGCAGCTTGGTGTACCACTGGCGATCGAGCTAATGGAGCAAATAAAGGCGATCGTTGAGAGAGATGGTAGCTCAAAAGTCTTTACTTTTGAGCAGTGGCAACAACAGATTTTACAAGCGCGTCGGCTGCTTTAAAGATTAAGCAGTTGTGTCATCCGCCCGCACAGGAACTTCATAGCGCAACTCCGCAAAGGCTTCTCCATGAACCTTCGCGGATAAAAGTCTTAGCGGGGGTGTTGTGATCGTGCGCGGTAGCAACGGTGCTCCGCTACCAAGTGTCACCGATGCAATTGACACAATTACCTCATCAAGCAACCCACGATCGTAAAATTGACCGACCAGATCGCCACCTCCTACAAGCCAAATATTCTTATTTCCTGCCGCCGCGATCATCTCTTGATGGACAGGTAAGACATCCCCTTGCACAAATCGAATATCTGCACCCTCGATCGCAGGCATAGTCCGAGAGGTAAATACCCAAGCCGGTTGTTCATAAGGCCATGCTTGGGGACGATCGGCACCTTCATCCATCTGATGGGTCAGAATCCATTCATAAGTAGTTGCTCCCATTGCTACTGCCCCTACTTCGCGGATGAAATTAGGATAGCTGTCTCCCGCCTCGCCGAACTGAAACAACCAATCGAGAGAGTTGTGTGAATCAGCAATAAAACCATCTAAGCTGGCGGAGGTGTAATATTGAGTTTTCATTAAAAATAACCTCTAAAATGCCTTTACGGATTAAAAGACAAAACGCATTCTATTGTAGAGCGTTCAAGCGTGCCTTGTCTATAATTTAAAAAAGTGAAAGATAGCGATCGCACTCTTCACCTTATTTGGTGAGGAGATGAACGAGTGACGAGGTGCGATCGTCACCCTAATGGCTAGCAGCTTGGTGTATTGGTGGCGATCGAGCTTATGGAGCAAATCAGGGCGATGTTTCCCCCAGACTAAGCTGTTGTGCATCTAATTTGACAGTCAATTTTTCTACAATTATTGTGGAACGGGCATCCTTCCCGTCTCTGGATTCAATTTAAATGCGTAGCAGCTTATCTCTCAAAAATCCCCGCTTTCGAGCAATGGCAACAATAAATTTTACAAGCACCTCGGTTGCTTTAACGAGACTTAGATAATTGATAATTGGCGTTGCTGATTCACGGGATGAATCACCTTTGAGCGGCAGTTACAAAACTTACCCTCAAGCGGGTTTATAGCAATTGAGAAATCTTGAATTCATACCTCTATTCAGGAACGCCTGGGGGTAAGTTCAGATTACACATTACCAATTAAAAATTGATTTAGGAAAAAAGCGAGCGCCCCACTGCCAATCGGCACAGTGAGATTGTCAATTCCCAGCTTGGAAACCGACTCCAAAGTAGCAGCAACTAAAGCTACGACAGCCGACACAGCCCAAGTTTGCCAAATATTGCCTTGAACCGCCAGCAAAATCAAACTACTAATAGCAAAACTCACCAAATACATAGTTGCAGAACCTTCCCAACTCTTCTGAATTCCCCAAACTCGATAAATATGTTTGCCGTATTTCTGCCCGATGACAGCAGCCAATCCGTCGCCCCAAGTCATGACTAAAATGCCCAAAGCAGCGTATTCCTGACGTTGCAGCGGCCAAAACCAAGCCACGAGAACGCTGATACTAACAGCATAGAAAAAAGTCCCCCAACTCTTGCGGTTGATACTGTTAAGACTCGGCAAAATCGGAACTTGGTAAGAAATTAGGGCGATCGCGCCTGCTAAAACCCCCGCCGAAATCCCCACCCAACCGGGTATTTCCAGCCACCACGCTAGCAAAATCACATTTCCAGTACCGATGTGAACAACCTTCCGCGATACCTCAGCATCGACAGAAGTAAAGCGATTTAACCCCTCAGCTACCAATAAAATCAAGCCCAGCCAGACTCCCACGAGGGAAATTTGCAGCCACACAGTCGGAATTTCAGAAAATATAGACACGATATTTAGGAAAAACTTAGATCGGGCACTGTTTACTACTTTAGTGGAAAGCGCGATCAATGTTAGAACCCCGCAGCCTTAAAGTGCTGCGGGGAGCCGGCTGTTATGTTTTTTGAGGTTGGTCTACTTAAAACCTGTGCTATGCTATAAGCAAGTCTAGGAAAAAAGCTATGACTATTTTAGTAGAAGAACTTTTGAATACCTTTGAGCGATTAACAGACTCAGAGCGGTTAGATTTGGTATTGGAAATTTTGAAACGGACTGTTTATTTAGACTTTCCGCCCCTATCTGATGACGATTTAGTTCTAAATGCTGAGGGACTTTTCCTAGAGCTAGATGAGGAAGAATCCGTATATGAATAGTCCAGAGCGTGGTGAAATCTGGTTAGTCGATCTCGGTTATACTGCGAAAGTCAGACCATGTTTGGTCGTGAGTATTCCTGCTCTAAATCAAGACCGGGCCTTAGCCACTCTAGTGCCACATACAACAAGTCTACGCGGTTCAAGATTTGAGGTGAAAGTCAAAAATAAGTTCCTCCGAGAAGGAGTATTTGACGTACAAAATATGATTACAATTCCTCATGCAAAGCTTCTACGCAAATTGGGAATTCTGACATCCGAGAAAATGCTCGAAGTAGAAAAGGTAATACTTTTGTGGTTGGGATTTAAAGAGGAAAATGCTGAGGAAGAGGAGGAGTAAACCGAACCATTGAAGTTTTGAAATTATCCGAGAAGCTGATTACTATGCAGTATGTCTTAATTATTCATGAAGTAGAAAATTATGAAGCTTGGAAACAGGTATTCGATCGGGCTGAAAGCATCCGAAAAGAAGCTGGCGAGCGCTCCTATCAGGTCTTGAAGTATGACAATGAACCCAACAAAATCGTTCATTTCTCCGCGTGGACATCAACAACAGATGCCAGAGCGTTCTTTGAGTCGCCTGCACTGGTTAAAATTAGAGAGGAAGCGGGAGTTAAAGCTCCTGAATTTATTTATCTAGACCAATTAGAGTCAGGAGTCTTGTGAAAGACATATTTGTATAATGTAAGTTGTTCAAACTAGGTGGTGAAGTTTTGAGTATGTACGACGGTAGCTACTACCAGCTAATGGCCGAGTACAATTGCTGGATGAACCAAAATATATATTCTGTCTGCTCGGCAATTCCTGATGAACAGCGCAAACAGGATATGGGTGCTTTTTTCAAATCGATTCATGGCACTCTGAATCACTTACTGTATGGTGACAAAGCATGGATGGGGCGTTTCACTCTTAACCCATTTTCGGGTACCGTTATCGGGCAAGAACTGTATGCTGAATTTGAGGTTTTGAGAGCCGAACGGGAGACAATGGATCGGCAAATTATAGAATGGTCTAGACACCTTAATTCTGACTGGTTGAGTCAACCCTTTGAGTACACAAGCAATGTAGATAATAAATGCCGCGTGCTACCGACGTGGGTTTTGGTGACACATATGTTCAATCATCAAACTCACCATAGAGGGCAAATTACCACACTACTCAAACAACTTGGCTACGACCCAGGCATTACAGATATTCCGTGGCTACCCGCTATATCAATCGGATAATTTCTGGTTGTAAAGCGACACGCCAGAAGACTCGGCGGTTAAAACCTCGTCTAAACTTGCCTCTGATCCCACCAGAGGGGACTGACGAAAATCAAGAATTGATATCAATTCCGGTTGCACTCAGACCTGATTGTTGACCGAAAGCATCCAGGATACAAGCCCCCGGATTCATCCGTCCAGAAATAAAAAACGTGTATCCGATAAACAAACCCCCGAATTTATCCGTGGGGTCAAGGCTTCAATCTAAAATCTAAAATCTAAAATCTAAAATCTAAAATCGATTGACTGTTGGCTGTTGGCTGTTGACTAAAATTATGCTTTCGGGACAACTGACTGTTTCGACATTTGAACAATACTGATGCAACCGGAAACGATATGAAAGGGGCGATCGAGCCATAAAAATAGCAGGAGAAACTGGCACTCCTGCTAAACCACTACTATTTTGGCGAATTCGCGCCTTGTTACACCGGCACTCCCAAGGGAATACCTTTGTTGTCCACCACAGCGACGGCTTGTCGCAAGGCTGCGGTACGATCGCTCAGGAAATGCTCTGGCGCGATCAGATCCAACAATCCCAACTTCTGCAAGCGCTGCTGAATTTTCGTGCTCGCACCGACAATGTAAACCTGCAAACCCTTATCACAGGCATCGCGGATCGCATTTTCGATCGCCAGCGAAGCCGTCACCCCCAGCATCGGCACAGCACTCAAATCCATCACCAAAGCATCCGCATCCTTCATAGCATTGTGTTCGCGGGAAATCGCCTTCGACAACCCAAAAATCATCGGGCCGCTCAAGCAGAACAGCAACACGCGCCCCTTACCCTGATCCAAGAGTTGCTTCTCCTCCTGACTGAGGAGAACCTCATCATCCGTATCGGAAATTAGCTTCACTCCTGCAGACTGCAAACTACTCAACCGTTCGATAGTCAGGATATTGGCAATAAAGACGCCCACACCCACCGCCACAATCAGATCCACAAACACAGTCAAAAACAGCACCCCGTACATGATCAGGGAACCCTTAACAGATACTTTGTGCGATCTTTTCAGGAAACTCCAGTCAAGGATATCAATCCCCACCTTCAGCGCAATCCCCGCCAACACCGCCATCGGAATCGGTTCAGTTAACTTCGCCGCCCCCAAAACCACCACCAGCAACACCAACGCCCGAGTTAAACCCGACAACGCCGAAGTCGCGCCTGTTTGGATATTGACCACAGTTCCCATCGTTGCCCCGGCGCCCGGTAAGCCACCGCAGATCCCCGACACGATATTGCCAATTCCTTGACCGATCAACTCCTTATCGGACTTGTGCTCGGTCCGCGTCAGACTGTCCGCCACCACCGCTGTCAGCAAGGTATCGATACAGCCCAGCATCCCCAGCATCACCGCATCCACAAACATCACCGTGATTTGACCGGGGGAAAAAGTCGGCAATTGCAAGGGGGGCAGTCCCACCGGAATTGACCCAATCCGGCGAATATCGGTGCCCTGAAACACAGTCATGGAAATTACCGTGCCGACAATCAGCGCTATCAATTGCGGGGGCACAATTTTCTTCAGCTTTTTGGGCATCAGGAAAATAATTGCCACCGTCAAGGCACCGAGAATTGCTTCCGGCGGATTTACGTTGGCCAGCAACTGCGGAATTGCCATAAAAGTGCCCAAAACACCGCCCTTGGGAGGGGCTTGACCCAGAAACGGTGCAATTTGCAGAATGATCAAAATCACGCCAATTCCCGACATAAAGCCGGAAATCACGCTGTAGGGCATCAGGGTGATGTATTTCCCTAGCTTGAAAATACCAAAGATGATTTGAAACAGCCCCGCCAGCATCACAACGGTAAATGCCATTGCTAGCCCTTGTTCGGGATTGCTGGCGGTAAGGGATGCGACGATCGCAGTCATCACCACAGTCATCGGCCCGGTGGGTTCAGAAATCAGTGTTGGGGTGCCACCAAACAGCGCCGCAAAGAAGCCAACGCAAATGGCACCGTACAGTCCCCCGATCGGCCCGACTCCCGAAGCGACCCCGAAGGCGAGGGCAAGGGGCAGCGAGACGATGGCAGCCGTGACACCGCCGAAGATGTCGCCCTTGAGATTATTAAAACGAATCTGATTAGTTATTGACATGAGTGGTGCATTAATAAACTAGACAGAATTTAACAATGCTGACTTTGATTCCTTAACCCCAGTGTCAGGGCAAAAGTTTTTCCTAATCCCCTGACAGATAGCACAAGCAGGGCAGACCCAAGGAAAGGTCTGTAGTCGTGCCCGATCGATGTCAAACTCGTAAATACTTAATTTTTCAGTATTTCTTAATTTCTTAATTTAATGTAAAACGTGTCATATCGAATTTTTATTTTTTGCAAACTCTCGGAACAATCCCCGGCAAGTTCTTGCTCTAGCACAATCTGATCAAATCTCAAGGCCAGACAAAACCCCGTACTCTAATTAAAATTAATATATTATCCGCGGCTGATAATGAATAATTATTATTGATGGTTATTTCATCAACTCTCGCACAAGCTCAAACGCCCTGGGACGCAACTCGACGGGCAGCAACGACAATCCCAAACCCGCCCACATTTTCGTCGCAGAAACCGACTTTCCAGCTCGCACCATCAGGCGTCCTTTTGCAGTTTCACCCACCTCAATCAGTCGCAAACCTAGCGCTAATTGAGTTTCTGTAATCCTTTTGAGCCTGACAGTTTCCAACTTCTCCGACTCAAACTCGTAGCCTGTCAAATAGCGCAATTTATCGCTTAAATACGGAATTGCCCGATCGACTCCTTGCTGTCCTGCGTGAAATCGATACTCCATCAACAGCTCCGGCAAGTAATAGCACTTTTTGCCCGCAATCGCAAGTCTCACCAACAAATCGTTATCTTCGCAATTTTGCAAATTCGGCCGCAGAAATCCGACTTCTTCCAGCGCGCGGCGGCGAAACAAAGTCGCCCCTATTTGCAAACTCTGTCTCAGAAACACTGCTTCGAGCAAATCTTCAATAATTCCAGCCGACAACTCGGTGCGCCCCCACCGCTGCGAATTGAGTTTCGTCTGGTTTTCATCCATATAATTGTTAATGTCGATCACCCAGTGATCTGTACTGACAAAATCGATGCTGGGGTCTTTATCTAAAATAGCCGATGTCCGCTCTAAAAATTGCGCGCTCAGGCGATCGTCATCGTCAAACTTGATAAAATATTTGCCCCTTGCTGCCGCAAAGCCCGATCGCATATTATTACTCTTGCCGATATTCTGCGGGTGGCGAATGTAGCGAATCCCGCGATCGACAAATTCCGACATCAACAGAGGAGTGCTGTCAGTAGAACCGTCATCACAGATAATTAATTCAAAATCTGTATAAGTTTGATCTAGCACGCTGGCGATCGCACTAGCCAGCAGATGCACTCGATTGTAAGTAGGAATGCAAACGCTAATTTTCGGCACTACGACTATTTTCAATTTTAGATTGTGGAAAAAATTCGCACTTCAGTCCAGGGAAATAAACCACCAATGCCCAATGCCCAATGCCCTATGTATTTTAATTTAAACGAGCCGTACATTCGAGAATTAACTTTTGATTCACCAAAGCAAAAGGTTGAATTTCCAAAGCGCGACGAAAAGCTTGAATAGCATTTAGGTATTCTCCCAAGGCAGCGTAGCACAAACCCAGACCGTGCAACGCCCCAAAATGTACCGGGTTCAGTTTGAGGACAATTTCGCAGTCCTCGATCGACTTTTTATAATTTCCTTGAGTATAGTGAAGTACGGCGCGTCGGTTCCAAGCTTCCGCAAAATCCGGCGCTTCCGCAATCAATTTCGTCAGCAAATCCAAAGCGTGGTGAACATCGCCTGCATCCAGCGAAACTTGCGATCGCCTGAGAATTTGCATCCCATACTCACCCTTCTGGTTAAACCAAGTGCGCCAGAGTTCTGTAGTTGCCCGATCGCGCACGATTTCGTCCGGCTTTTTCAAGTCTTCGAGCAGCGCCTTAACAGATAATTCGTCCATAGGTGCGAAGATTGTTAAAAAGATTTTATCAATTAATTTTATCGCGCAAGCGGCAACTTTATTTATTCCACATCCCATGAAGATTTTGATGCTTTCCTCGACTTTTCCCTATCCGCCAAGCCGCGGAGGAACTCAGGTAAGGACGTTTAATTTATTACAATACTTGAGCCAGCGGCATGAGGTAATTCTCGGCACTGTACGATCGCCCGATGTCACCAATGCACAAATCGACGCATTGCGCCAGCAAGTTGCAGAATTGGCAGTTTTTCCCCATCCGCAGACACCCCCCCAACCCCCCCTTGCTAAGGGGGGGCTAAGACTCCAGCAGGAGACTGAGGAAGGATTTTTACCTCCCCCCCTTAATAAGGGGGGGACTGAGGGGGGGTTCTCTGAAATAATAGGAAAATTCCACAGATTCAGTCGATTTTTGTTGTCCGGGACACCTCCAAACGTACTCTCAAGCTACTCCCAAGCAATGCAGAATTGGGCAGACGAATTGGTAACAGCAGGCAAATGCGATACTGTCACCTGCGAACACAGCGTTAACGAGATTTACGTGCGTCCAGAATGGCGGCAAAAACTGTTGACAGTAGCAAACATTCACAGTTCCGTTTGGGGAACTTGCAGGGAAATGTTAGCAACCGGCACCTCCGAAAAACCCCTGCGCGATCGACTAAATTTACCCCTACTCGCCCGCTACGAAAAACGCTACTGTGCCAAATTCTCCCGCATTGTCGCGACAACATCCACAGACAGAGAGCAACTCCTCGAATTACTGTTGCCTCCGGTTCGAGTGCGAGGAAAACAAGATTTTTTTGTACCTCCCATAGATGTAATTCCTAACGGCGTGGATTTAACTCAATTTCCCTATCGATCGATCGATCCGGGAGGACACACCTTAATTTTTGCAGGCGCAATGAACAATTTGCCCAATATTGACGCGGCGAGGTTTCTCAGTTTGCAAATAATGCCGCCTTTGCAGCAGCGGTATCCCGATGCTACCCTCATCCTAGTCGGGGCTTCGCCAGTCCCGGAAGTGATCGCCTTGGGGGAACTTCCGGGAATTCAAGTAGTAGGTCGGGTGCAAAGGGTGGCAGAATATTTGCATCAAGCTGCTGTTTGTGTGGTGCCAATGCGGATTGGTTTTGGGATTAAAAATAAAACTTTGGAGGCGATGGCTGCGGGAACTCCCGTGGTTGCTAGCGATCGAGGTTTGGAGGGTTTAGTCGTCGATGGCGGCCCACAACCGACAAGGGCCTTGCGGGCGAACGAAGTTCACGAGTATGTTGAGGCGATCGCCAGTTTGTTTGAAAATCAGCAGCTAAGACAGGAGATCTCTGTCAACGCTCGATCGCTCGTTGACAGCCAATACACTTGGGATATCATAGGTCGGCAGTACGATCGGCTATTGCAATTTTAAACTCTAAATTCTAAAATCTAAATTCTAAAATGGCATGATGGAACACAAAATTAACCCCTCAAAAAATCGAGCCAAACCCCCAGAAAATCCCAAAGTTGCTCCTCCCCCGACAAGACGCCGTCGCCAAACCCGACGCCCCAAAAATCTTCAAGAGTCCCAGCGTCCAATACCTACTCCCCGAACTCGCGCCAGATATCCCTGGAAAAGACTGATAACTAATTTGACAGCCCTCAGCGTCTTGTGTGGCTGTGCAGCTTTAATGGGAGGCGGCGCTTGGCTGAGTTATCAGCTAATTGTCGATCCCAATGGCAACAAGTTGATCTCTCAGTTTGTGCCGGAATGGTCGCGCCTGCCTACAGGTAGTAGAGATTCGATCCAAACTCTCGATCAAATCAAAGCCAGCATCCGCAAATTGGGATTCGTAACCGGAGAAGCCCTGCCGCTTCCCGTCGATCAATCCCGCGATAATTCTATTTCCGATTTGCTATTGCCGGTAATGGTAGAAAGAACTGTTAAGGCTTCTACTGTTTGCAAAAATCCTTGTCGTCAAATTGTCGAACTTCGGGTGTACAAGCGGGTGCAGCTTCCCGATCGCAGTTCCGATAAAGAGCAGTATTTTCAGCTAGCAAGTTCTGTGAATCTAGAAGGCCCTGCGGAATCTTTTGTCATTGCTTCTTTAGCTGACTCTACATCTAACAATCAAGCCTCCAATCAGTCCCTACCCCTAACAGAACTGCGGCGATTTGACGGAAAGCCCCCCGCCTCCGGCATTTGGTTTAATGTCAGTGGTCAACTAAAGCAGGGCGAAAAGAAAATTCCCTACGGACAAGTCGTTCGCTACAACCCCAGCCAAAATCATTTAATGCCGCTGTTGGAGTGGGCCAGTGCGGCTGGACAACCGCCGAATTGGCAGCAAATTGTTAAGGGCGAAAACCCGCAGTTGGCGATCGACCAAACAGTTGGTTTAGAGCCACAATTTACCCTTTATCAAATTGGCCCGCGCAAATTTTTGCCCAACCCAGTTCAGTTAACCGCGATTTCTTTAGAAGAATTTGCCTTCAATGACGAGACTTACAAAAATGGGCTGCGACTTGCCAAAAGCGGTCTGTGGTCTCCAGCATTAAATGTCATGCGTGTGGCGAAGGGGAAAGCTGGCAAAAATTGGCCGGCTGTCGCGCAAGCTCAGCTAGAAACGATCGAATTTCACGCTAAAATTACTCGTGCTCAGGCGATCGCATCTTGGGCCAGTCCCGGTCAACAAGTTCTCGCAGAATTGATCGACGGCCGCTGGAGTGAAGCTTTGCAAGTATTTGAAGCCGATCCGAGTAACAGTCACGAAATAGCCACCACCCTCAAAAATGACAGCGGGCGGATCTGGAACCGCATCGATGCAGCCTTGAGAGTAAATGCCGCTGACGCCGATGTCAAGGCTTGGGGCGCCCTGATTGTAGCGTCTCAAGACGGAACTCGTGAGGCGATGAATTGGCTCGACCAGCAATCAGATACTGACAGCGAAACAAGAACTCGAATTCGGAATTTGGTCAACAAACTTCAGGAAGCAGTTTCTCAGGCGGAAAGTTTAGAAGACCACAAGAGTCAAATTATGGGTTCTGCTACTTTAATTAACAGTGTCAATCCCGCTGAGTGGCTGGAACCAGAACCGAACAATGAGTTAAAATTGGCAGGAGAACAAGTTTGGTATCAGGTGCAGGTAGCGAGTTTTTACGACGGTAGCCGCTGGGTTAATTCACCATTTTCTGATGTAGAAGTGAGCTCTTTTCCTGCTACCCAAGTCAAGTGGCTCTGGGGGCGGCTAGGATTACAGGCTGACCCCAAGATTAAAATTGAGGTAGCGATGGCTAACGGTCAACAAAGAGTTGCTGTGGGAACGGTGAAAGCAGTGCAGATTCAAGACGGAAGTCTGCGCTTGCTGGCGGCGGTTGACAAGCGATCGTAATCTGGTCGAAAGCATTCGGCAGATATAGCCATCCTCGCATCATTTGTGAATTTCTTACTCCCTCCCCTTGATAAGGGGAGGGTTGGGGTGGGGTAAAAAATTTACGACTCCTGCAAGGATTGCTATAGAACACTCCCGGAGACACTCTTGACACAAAGAAACCGGGGTTTTTTACCATTTCTGCCGATCGCAACAGAAGTATTTTCGTAAAAAAACCCGGCTTCCTTCCACCTGTACGTCCAAAACTAGGAAAAAGGAAAATTATTTCTTTTGCCCCTCCCGCAACTACGAAAGCAGCGCAATCTCAAAACTCTTACCCTTACTCCTCTCGAACTCGGACAACAATGCAGACAAAAATTTTGTTAATTTAATTAATTAACACAACCTGTGCATAAAAAACCCAGAGATGTCAAATCGCGCCCTTTTTAGAGAGTGCTGCAATCATCTGCCGTTTCACTGCTTTAGCCCAAAGCTCAAACTCCAAACTGTTGATATTCTGAATTTTCACTTCCTCAACAGGCTGAGTTGGGGCTTCTTTCTGTGCTGTAGTCTCCATTGTTTTTTCCCTCGTCAAAAAAATGTTAGTAGTCGATCGCAAACGGTTAGCATCATACATCTATTTTAATAACTAATTCTGGCAATTAATTACACTAAAGGCATAGAATTTAACCATCAAATGCAGTAAATACATCTAGATTATGCAATTTACGAATTTAATGTAAGAAAGCCCTACAACCATTGTTATATATAGGCTTTTCCTGACATTAAAATTTTACAATTTACATTGTATGGCACTATCAAACCAATGATTATGTTAGTAAACTTATTTTTAAATGAATGTATTGGCATATACAGCAGAAAATAATTTGATTGAATTCACATAGTGCCGTAAAGTCGATCGCCCGCATCTCCCAGTCCAGGTACAATATAGCCGTGCTCGTCCAAACACTCGTCAACAGCAGCCGTATAAATCTGCACGTCAGGGTGTTGTTCGTGAAAGTGCCCCACTCCCTCCGGCGCTGCCAGCAAGCACAAAAATTTAATAGACTTCGGATTAACTTCTTTCAGCCTATCCACTGCCGCCACTGCTGAATTACCAGTAGCCAGCATCGGATCGACAATTAAAACATCTCGCTGTTCGATATCCTGGGGAACTTTGAAATAATATTCAATCACCATCCGAGTTGTCGGATCGCGGTACAAACCAATATGTCCTACCCTCGCAGACGGAATCAGCTCTAAAATACTATCTAACAGTCCCTGACCAGCGCGCATAATCGAAATAATCACAATTTTCTTTTCTGCAGCCAGCACAGGTGCATTCATTTTGGCGATCGGCGTTTCTATTAGTTCGTATTTTAGCGGCAAATCTCTCGTCACTTCATAGGCTAGCAGCATTCCAATCTCTTTCAGCAGTTGGCGAAATTTCGCCGTGCTCGTTTGAGTTTGCCGCATGAGAGTTAACTTGTGCTGTATCAAAGGATGGTCGATGACAGTAACTTTAGCACTCATTTTTTTGAATAATTAATTTGCTTAATTCTAACTTATCAGCCATTGAGGCATTCTTGACGCGAAAAAAACCCGGTCTCTGCCCCCCTTCCCTCCAGGAATACTTATATCAAGCCCCTATTAAAAACACGAATGCGCGCATAAAATTCGCTCCGACAATTGCCTTTCATCCGCCCAGTGCGACACTAAGTATGCGAGGTTTGAAAATACGCAAATATGTCATTATCTCGTTTCCTCTCTTTCCCGCACTCTTCCTAAGAACGCAGATCCGGGTTCAAAAGCCTCCCCACTGGTTTCGCTGTCTCGCACTCCATCCCAACCCAATAACACAGATCCGGAGTTTCGCACCGAAATCTTCCGGAACTTTTACCAACAGATATGAATCTTAAGAAGTATCAACATAAAACCTATTTTTTCGATTAATTCACTAATCGAAAAAACCTGAATAGGAACTGCACATGAGGTTATAAGCTTGGCTTGACTGGCTTTTCATCTTGCAACATGAAGGCGGCAATATCCAAGTTGAAAACAGATTACCTAAATTCAGTTCTATTTTTTTAGGGTGCTCCTAACACACCACTGAACTTATTAAGGAGAACATCCATGAAGTTTGTAAAACTATTGCTAGCTACGGCATTAATGACTGCTTCTATCAGCCCCACCTTGGCTAATCCGGCGGCCGTTCAAATTTTAGGTGCAAGCTACGGCGGTAGCGGTTGCCCCGATCGCTCCGCCAGCGTCAGCGTCAGCCCCGACGGTCAAGAACTCACCATCCTATTTGACAAGTTTGCAGCCCTGGGAAATGTCTCAACAGAAAGCCGGAAAAGCTGCAATCTGAGCATTCCCATCAAAGTACCCCAAGGCTACCAAATTTCTATCTACGATGCTGATTACCGCGGCTACGTCGCTCCTAAAACCACAGGCAACCTGCGGGCAGAATACTTTTTCGCTGGCGCCCGTGGCCCAGTTTTTAATCGGAATCTCAGCGGCGAAACTAACTACAATGTTCGAGATAGCTTAGCCACTGTAGCTAATGTTTGGTCTCGCTGCGGCGACAGTGTAAATATGAGAGTAAATGCTTCGATGACAGCCCGCGGTGCCGGCATGGCCACCGTTGACTCCTTCGATTTGGCCCATCGCGGTTTAGTTTATCACGTCAAATATCGCACTTGTCGCTAAGCAGCTTGTTGGGAGTGTAGTGTGAGGTATTGTTTTCAGGTTTGAATTTTGAATTTTAAGTTGGAAGAGGGAATCATTTTCCCTCTTCCTTCTTGCTTCTTCCCTCTTGCTTTTTCCCTCTTCCCTCTTCCCTTTTCCTTCTTCCTGACATCCGTTACATCTGATATCTTGCACCATTGTCAGCAACAGGCAAGATGCCTGTTCCACAAGAAAATCTACTCTTTGTGGAACGGGCCGGAGAGCCCGTTCTTGAGAATGGTGCAAGATGTGAGTTACATCCGTTACATCGGTTATAGAATCCGTTGCCGAACTTCCCTTTTTCTTCTTCCTGACATCCGTTACATCCGTTATAGAATCCGTTGCCGAACTTCCTTCTTCTCTCTAAAACACAGTGCCGTCACTTTCAATCTGAATTGGTGGCACTCCACCAGCCCTCAATTCCCCCGCAATTTTTCGCCCCGCCGCCCAAGTTCCTCCTTGCAAAATCTTCACCAGCGGCAATTCTGTCTTATTCAAATGCAGCTTTTCTCGAATAGCTGCAGCAATTTTATCTAAAAGATTCACAGTCAGCGATCGCCATTCTACTATAACTTCCGAACCCGGCAAGTAACTCTGTTCAAAAATAGCCGAATCTTTTGCCCGCAGCAGCCCGATATCCAAACACAAACCGCCGTTGCGGTACTCCGGCAATCCCGTTAACTCATCCAATCCCGTGACTTCTAAATCAAGTTCTTGCAGGGGTTCCAACAGCGAATAAGTCAACCACTGCGAGAGTTTGTGAAACGGCACGAATTCATCTCCCAGATTTTCTCCTGTTAAAGCCGGATGCTGCCAAACATCGCCTAAATTGACTCCACCAATTGCATATCTTCCCGGCCAAATTTCCCCAAAACCTGTCAAAACAGCGCTCAACACAACCGCAGCATTCACAGTTTTGGTTTCATAAACCCGACTGTCGAGCAAGTATTTTGCCAAATTACCGGGACGCGGGTTTTCGCTGCCAAATAATAATGGATGCTGGCAAATCGCATTTCCCAAACGCTGCAATAATTCTAATCTGCCTGTTAAACCAACTAGCGGATTGTCTCGACTTACCTGAAATCCAGCAGCTAAGGTTTCTAGTTTTAATTGAGAAAGTCCGCGAAAATCAGCTTGCCAAGGAAAAGCGGGATTGCTGGAAAAAACACCTTGACAAAACATCCGCAAGCTGGCTATTGCTAACCCTTCAGAACGGCGGTAAACCTGTCCGGTTTCAGGTTCGCAATACTGCCAATCTGCACCAGCACCGGCATCGAGCAAAACGCTGATAATTGCTAAATCAAATTTGATCTTAGCTTGCTCTATGAGTGCAAATTCTGCTAAAGCTGCATTCAATTCGGCGAGTCGCGACAAGTTGCCAGCTTCAAAATGTCGCCAGCGACTGTGAAAGGGAATGTTAAAATCGGGATACTGTTGGCGCGTTGTGTCAATTACATAATTTGCTGCTTTGTCGAGTTGGGATAAATCGACACGGAAGTAGCGGAGTTTGTCCTGGCGGGCTAAATCAAAAAGCCGATCGCACTTTTGGCGAATAGCAGCCGGCGTTCTCAGATATTCTACAATCTCAAGTTCAATATTTTGCAACTTCATGTAACCAAACACCGATAAACATCGTTTTCTTGAAAAAAGTCAAACTGAGTGTAATCTAAAAGATTATCTAAAATCACATTTTTATCGATTTTGATCAGCTTATATTCCCACTTCGATCCGCTGACTTCGCGTTTTATTTGATCGGAAACTATCACCGAATTTCTTTCTCTACCCGGAGTTACTATTTTACTTAAATCTTCCAGTCTGTCGGCTATGTGAATATCTTTTCCGTAAGTGCAAGACCGAAATATATATAAATTTCCCTTAGCAACTCCCACCGACAAGCCACAAGGTATTTGATTGGCGTCAATAAAAAGTTTCCAATTCTCGCACAGACTTTCCATTGCCGCTAAGGCTGAGTGAGCTTCCGGGAAAGTCAACAAATGCGAATCCCCAACAATACTCCGAATGGTGCCACCGTATTCTTCGCAAATTGTTTTTTCAAAAGTATCAAAGTTGGTGAGCAAATATTCCACATCTTTGATAGAATTAGATTCTTGATAAGCTATAAAACCTCTCAAATCTGCTTTAATGATTGCTTGATTCTTGATGATTCGCGTTTTGTAACTTTGGTCAACTTTGTATACTTTTTCAGGTTCGCTCATCCCTTTCAAAGAAAACTCGTTGACAAAAGACGTTTGCACTTCTGCTTTGTTGAGCGCCAGCCATGCTGCTTGGGACAAATATATTTCATCCGGCGGAGTTACAGATTCTATGCGCGCTGTTAAATTCACCGTATCGCCAAAGATATCTTTATCTTGATGCAAGACATCTCCTAATGTAATCGACACGCGAATAGCCAATCGTTCGTCGTTCGCCTTGCTAGATTGTTGCGCTCTCAATTCTTGCTGCATTTCTATGCCTGCTACTGCCGCTGCTGTGACGCTGGGAAAAATTATCCAAAATGAATCACCTTCCCCTTTGATCACGCTGCCTTCATTTCTGGCGCTAATATCTGAAACAAAAGTTTTATGCTCGTTTAACAAACTACTTAAGTCCGACTGAGATAATTTTTTGACTCTGGCGGTATATCCACAAATATCTGTTTTTACGATCACACTAGAACGCAAATTAGCCATAACCTACCCTGACTGATCAAAAACCAGCAATAAATTTCATTTAGCAAAGACGCGATTGTTCGCGTCCCATCGGTCGCGTCTTTGCCCTCTTAATCTCCTAAATCGCGTCCGATAGCTTCTGCAAGAATTGTAGCATCTGGCACAGGGTCAGGCGTGTAGTAGCCGGCGGCTTTTTTGGCGACGATTTCGACTTGTGCGTCTGCGGGAATCCAATCTTCAGGAATGGGGATGCGATCGACCACCTGAATGCCAGAATTGATAATCGCATTGTATTTCATATCGCTCATCGAAACTAAACTGTCTATTCGAGAGATCCCCAACCAGTGCAGCACGTCTGGCATTAGTTCTTGAAACCGCATATCTTGAACTCCCGCCACACATTCAGTGCGTGTAAAATAGGCATCAGCGCGATCGCCGCCTTCCTGCCGTTTTCTGGCATTGTACACCAAAAACTTAGTCACTTCCCCCAAAGCTCTCCCTTCCTTGCGGAAGTAAACTATTACCCCAGAACCGCCTGATTGGGCCGTTTGGATGCAAATTTCCATCCCGTGTACCAAATAAGGGCGACAAGTGCAGATATCGGAACTGAAGACATCTGAACCGTTGCATTCATCGTGTACACGTACCGCCAACTGCTTATCCGGGTCCGAAATATTCGCGACATCGCCAATAATATAAACCGTAGTTCCGCCAATTGGTGGCAAGAAAACGTGTAAGTCCGGCCGCGTCACTAAATCCGAGAACATTCCGCCTGTTTGCTCGAACAGAACACGGCGGAGAACGCTTTCTTGAACCCCAATCCGCCGAGCAATTCCCGGCAAATACCAAACCGGGTCGATCGCAACTTTAGTTACTGCTAAATTGCCACCTGCTTTGACTATTTTGCCATCAATTTGCACTCGCCCCTTAGCGATGGCATCTTGCAATTCCGGCATATTAATGTGAGCTTTAGTGACAGCAATTGTCGGTCGAATATCATATCCCTGCTGGAGAAATGAAGTATAAACTTCGCTAACCAAACCCCCAAAGGGATCGAGAGAAACAATCAAATTGTGATCGCCCCAACTCGCGTGTGGCCCGATGTGTGCGGCCGGAGAGGTGTTGGTAAAATCGGGGCGGTGATCTGCTTGGAGTGCGCCAGAAGCAACTGCTAGCGCGCGATAAACTGAGTAGGAACCCGAATGAGTGCCGATCGCATTCCGGTGAGACGATTTGGTAAGGCTACCAATCACAGGCCCCCGTTTCAGCGGATCGATTTCTCCCCAGTGGATGGGATGAGGTTTTGTGCCGGATCTGTCGGGATGGGATGTTAAAACTATATGCTTGGGTTTTGACACAGTTGTTTTTGGCTCTTACTATGGATGCTGCTGTTAGTTGAAAGTGAAATTGCAATTTGAAGCAGTGATTTATGATACCAACAGTACACACCTCCAGGGTTGAAACAATCGCGCTACCCACACACAACCTTTTCTCGGCTTGGGTTTCACGATAATAGGAGGTTTTCGTCGGATTTGATATAAGTCCAGAGTTCAATCTTTCCCAGTATAGCCAACACCAAAGCCAGCACAACTGCCAAACGCCAACTTTGAAGTTTTAAGATATGCGCGAAAAAAAAGATTTGAGATTCTGAGCCGCCGACGTGCACTCAATCTCAAATCTCAAATCTCAAATCAAATACTTTTGGTAAAAACGTCTTAATCCAGGCTTTGAGGGTGACAGAATTCCATTATAATTGCCTCACCTTCCCCGCGCGAGTCCAATTCCTTCGCCATGCGCTCAACACGTTCTTCAGAAAGGAAGAATCGGGTAACTTTGTGCGGTAAAAACCACCGATAGCGCAGCCACAAACAGATAGAGTAACGAAGGCTACCTGGTAAAGAGTAGGTGTAATTTCGCTGAATTGCCAAACCTGCCTTTTCGCCGGCTAGAGCCAAGGTTTTTGGAGTGTAACCGATCAGATTGTAAGGATAATCGGTGCTGTGCCAGCGCCAGCCCAGTTGCCGCGCGTATGGGCTGTCCGCGTTCGGTACAGCCACCCAAATGTAACCGTTTGGAGCCAGCAATTGTCTCATGCAGTCGAGTGTTTCTGCAGGCAAAGGCGTTGCTCCCAAAACGTGTGAACAGAGTATGACATCAAACTTTTCGTCAGTACCTTTTTCTGCAACGTATTCTTCTACAGTGCCAGTGAAAACATCGATACCGCATTCCCTGGCTGCTGCTGCTGCTGAGGAGCTAGGCTCAATTCCTGCCACCTCAACTCCGAGTTTTTTGAAGACTTGGATAATGGAACCTCCCCCGCATCCTACGTCTAACAGCCGCTTGCCTACAGGGATAGGAATGTGTCGGTATTCATTGAGTTTTTTGGCTTTTTTTACTACGTCTTCTTCGTCTGGTACGTAAGTATTGTAGCACTGCCAGCCTTCGGGGTAATAATCGCTCAGTTCATCCCATGTCGGGCGTGGATTTACGAATACTAAGCCACAATCTTCGCATCCGTAAACTGACCATTTAGGAGCCTCTTTTGGGTGGCGGGCTGTCCCCGCTGTGTACAGGAAGCTGATTTTTTGGGAGCTGCAAACTGGGCAATTTGTAAATTTTTGCATAGTTTCAGTTTCATGATTTGTACAGTTGCTAAGGGCAGTGGAACTACCACAATTTATTACCATTAGCTGAGCTGGTAGAGTACACCCATGCAAGCAGATCGAACACTAGGTTTATTTGCAAATCAGTGTTTGTAGATGCTCGGCTTGTTGGCGCTCGGCCCCCGATCGATCGGCGTTGTACAATTTTATGTCTAAATGGTTAGACTGAGAAGGTAGCATTTGTTACCGATAAGACAACTGACGCTCAACAGACAATGATTGTCGGTAGCGTTTTTGCGGTTGCGCTAAATTCTTAGGAAAATACTAACTCACAAAATTAATGTTGCCAAGTACATCTAATTATTTCCTCAAAAATGCTCGCGTGCCCGCGTCTCTTCTAGAGATGAAATCGATCGCGCCCTCAGCTTCTACTGTGGCGACAACGGGGAGTGAGAACAATTTTTGTTTGGTGGATTTGGAAATTGCAGCAGGGACGATCACCCACATTACTCCAGCATGTACAAAACCTGTATCCTCCTCTGGAGATATCCCAGTTATAGATTTGCAGGGCGGCTTAGTTTGGCCTTGTTTTGTGGATATGCACACCCATATAGACAAAGGTCACATTTGGGAACGATCGCCCAATCGCGATGGAACTTTTGCCAGCGCGATCGAAGCCGTAGGCGCTGACGCTCAAAAAAACTGGAATGCAGACGATGTTTACCGGCGAATGGAGTTCGGACTAAAGTGCAGCTACGCCCACGGAACCAAGGCTATCCGCACTCACATCGACAGCGCGGGCGAACAGGGAACTGTTAGTTTGGGAGTATTTGAAGCGCTGCAAGCCGAATGGGGCGATCGGCTGATCTTGCAAGCAGTTTCCTTGGTTTCCCTCGACTATTACCTGACACCCGCCGGCGAAAAATTAGCCGATCGCATGGCCCAAACCGGCGGCATTCTCGGCGGAGTCGCCTATATCAACCCCGACTTAGACAAACAACTCGATCGAGTTTTTGCCTTAGCCAAAGAACGAAATTTAAACCTCGACTTCCACACCGACGAAAACGACGATCCAGATTCAGTAACACTGCGGGAAGTCGCAAAAACCGCCATCCGCCATAAATTTTCCGGTCAAATTATCTGCGGACACTGCTGTAGTTTAGCCGTACAACCCTCAGATTTAGTAACAGAAACTATGGAATTAGTCAAGGAAGCAAATATTGGCATTGTCAGCTTGCCGATGTGCAACCTTTACCTGCAAGACCGAGAATCTGAGCATACACCGCGCTGGCGGGGAGTGACGCTAGTGCACGAACTCAAAGCAGCAGGAATTCCCGTTGCAGTTGCTAGCGACAATTGTCGCGATCCGTTTTACGGATTTGGCGATCACGATGTTTTAGAAGTTTTTAATATGGCAGTCCGTATCGCTCATTTAGATAGGCCTTATGGAGACTGGCCCTGTGCAGTGACAAAGACTCCAGCAGATTTAATGGGATTGCCGAATTTAGGACGAATTGCAGTGGGTTTACCTGCTGATTTGATTTTGTTTAAGGCTCGGAATTTCAGCGAATTGTTATCTAGAGCGCAGGGCGATCGCACAGTTTTGCGGCAGGGCATTAAAATTGAGACAACTTTGCCCGATTACCGCGAACTAGACGACTTGTTAGCAACGGAAATCTGACATTTTGTACGAATATCAAGAACAGGCAAGATGCCTGTTCCACAAAAGATGAATTTTCTTTCTACTCGTTAGTATGCAGAGCCGGGAAACAGTTAATTGAGTTTTGTGGAACGGGCAAGATGCCCGTTCTTGACAATGGTGTAATATGTAGGTTTTACAAAGCATTTAGCATTGGTATATTGTCAATTCGCCACTATTTTGATATAAATATAAAAGCTAATTCGAGTGAGGATGTTTTAAGTGAAAGCAGTTATTTTATTGTCGGGAGGGCTGGATTCCTCAACAGTTTTGTATCAAGCCAAAGCCGACGGCTGCGAGTGTTACGCTATTTCCTTTGACTACAAGCAAAGACATCGGCGGGAGTTGGAATCAGCAAAGGCGATCGCACTTTCGGCCGCAGTTAAGGCACATCAGGTGGTAAACTTTGACCTAACGCTTTGGGGCGGTTCGGCTTTGACGGATAATGAGATGGAATTGCCGATCGAGCGCAATCTTGCAGAAATGTCTCAAAACATCCCCATTACCTACGTTCCTGCCAGAAATACGATCTTTCTCAGCTTTGCCCTGGCCTACGCAGAAACTCTAGAAGCCGATCGCATTTACATCGGCGTCAACGCTTTAGATTATTCCGGCTATCCAGACTGCCGCCTCGATTACATCCAAGCAATGCAGGAAGTATTTCGGTTAGGAACAAAGCAGGGAAGAGAAGGAGAACCTATTAATATTGTAACACCTTTGATCGAACTTAAAAAAACAGAAATTATTCAATTAGGCAACAAATTAGGAGTACCTTGGGAGCAAACTTGGTCTTGCTATGCAGGCGGGGAAAATGCCTGCGGTGTTTGCGATTCTTGTCGCCTGCGGCTGGTGGCTTTTGAGGAATTGGGGCTGAAAGATCCGGTGCCTTACGCTTAAACAGGACTTACGCATTTCGTAGGGTGCGTCAGAGGTAAAACCTAATTATTTCGTACTCGCTTCAAGCCTGACGCACCTTACAAACAAGACTAAAATTCAGGCTGCTTATTTAGCTTCCGGCTCATCCTCAACTTCCGGTTGACCCAGGGGGAACGCATCTTATTGAACACTGTTCATCAGTGGTGAGTATATTTTGAGATAAATTCACCATTCTTAGAAACTACCGATACGCTTTGTAATGACTTTTTAGATAAAATAGGAACTAATTCATGGTGGTTTTTACTTAATGCTAATTTTGAGACAATAAAAATATTACAACCACTGTTTACAAGTTGTATAATAGTTATTAATGAGTTATTTGTGAGAATTTAGGTAACTGCAACAGCGAGAATCTTAGTCAAATAGTCATCATCCCACCCGGCTGGAAGTCGCTTATTTCTGGCTCCGGTTTTTGAGGTTTTTTCTTGATTCAAAAGATTAAGCGAGATGTGTCTAATCATAGCAAAGTTTTGCGGAGCATTATCTTTGCTAATTCGACAATCATCTTCACAAAAACCCACATCTAATACCCAATGTAAAGAATTTTCAATTCCCCAATGGCTGCGGACTGATTCACCAAATCTTTGAGCATTATTTGGTAAACTACTAATATAATAACGAGTTTCAATAGTTGTTTTTCCTTTCACTATTTTTACGGATTCTATCATACCTATACTATGAAGCTTCTCCCATTGATTGTCGGGATCTATCCGCTCTTTGATGTCACTTAACATGGTTGTAATGTCTGATTTCTTAGCGACCGTGATTATTCTCTTTCTTCGTCGCATGAGCTGTATGTGTAAATCCCGAAAATCCTTGTATAATTGCTTGTTTAAACAACTCTTCTACTCTGGCATACAGGGATGGTTGGTTCTTTTTTAAGGTGATTACGTAATCTCCTCCTTGTTCGACAATTGACTTCACAATTTATCTCTGACAGCCCATAGCATCAATACTGACAATGCTTCCCTTCAATTCTAATACTTTGAGTAAAGCCGGAATAGCTGTGATTTCATTAGACTTTTTATCAACCTTAACTTGTCATAAAACTAATCTTTGACTGGTCGCCCAAGCACTGACCATATGAATCGCTTTTTTGTCTCCTCCCCGTGAGTAATAATGGCGAAGAGTTTTGCCATCAAGTGCGATTACTTCTCCGGGATTCAAGCAGCTAATAGATTGAATCCAACTCAAAAAACATTTCTGAAATTGCTCAAGTTTGAGGCGAGAAAATACTCGCGCAATTGTGTCATGCGAAGGGATGCCATTCGGCAATTCTAAAATTTTCTTTAACCATTCGTATTTAGCACGCCCGTAACTTTCGATATCCACCCATGTATCAGCACCGCAAATCACAGCACAAATTGAAAGGGTGATAATATCAATTAATTGATGATGCTTCGTTTGCTCAATTCTGGGATCTTCTAAGTCGGAAAATGGTCGGCAATGGTGATTTTAGGTTTGAGTTTCATAATGTTAAGCTCTAATTGAATATTTTTTAGATGCTCAATAACTCTGCTCCAATATACCATATTCTGTTAACATAAAATTTAGATGCGTTCGCCCTGATGGAAAATACAATCGTGCTGCTCAAAGTTTAGCTTTTCCATTTTTGGCGATCGCAGAAGTACCCGGATTTATTGAACAAAGCAGGGCAATCGGACAAAGAGCAGCCGTCAGTTGGTTTCCGACAATAATTAGAAAAGATTTGCCACAGAGCGAGGAATAAAAAATGCACAATAGATACGCATAAACTCTATATTTAGCGTGTATATGGCGCACATTTTCGCTATAAATAGCGCCTCACACTCTAGAAAATATATATGCTCATTATTTCTTTCTCATCCTTCTCTGGGAACCTCTTTTAGGCAGCCGCTTAATTTCTGTTTCGCCTCCTTGAAATTCTACTTCTTCTCTAATTTCTACAGTGACACTTTTAACATCGCTTTCGGTCATTAGTTCCTTTTCATCAATTCCCTCATAATCCGGTAGATTTTCTATTAACTGCACGTCCAACCCAGAAGTTTGAACCGACGATTCTTCGATTTTTTTACTAATTTCAGTTTCTTCAAGCTCCTGCTCAATTTCCCCCCCCACTAAATCTTCCTCGAAAGCAGGGAAATCATCAAGTTCTTGACTAATTGCAGTTTCTCTGATTTCCTTGTCTACTAGCTGCATGGATAACTGCTGCTTTTCCCTTGACAATTCCTCAACCTTAGTTGCAAGCATTCTAATCTGTTCGTTGAGAACGCGAATTTCTCGGTTTTGCTGCTGAATCATTTCTTCGGCATCAGCAAGAGTTCGATTTCTCTCTAATATCACCTCATTTTTAGTTTCTAATTCCAAAGCGCTCATAGCCGCTTTAATTACATTATAAAAATGTGGCTTAGATACATCAACTTGTTTAGCATTATGGCGACTTTTTCCCAAAAGTCCAATCTTTTGTCCTTGCTTAACAGCCAAAACAAAACCTTGATGATTTTTTATTTTTAATTCTTTGACAAAATCTACTTGAACTAAACTGCAAATATATTTGTGACAGTCAAAATAAAATTCTGCTTTCATCAAAAAGCACCCCTTCCTGCTACAGTCCCGCAGAATTATACCACGAACAGAGTTTTTGCGGTAAATAAAAAGAAATAAATAATCGATCGCCCATTTTGGTCAAAACTAAATTTCATCATCAACAACATCTTCCGGCAACTCTACCACACCCGCAATCAACTTCCAACAAGGGTCATCCCCCTCCCAATCATCGGGCCGCCAAGGCATACTCAAACTCACTGTTACCAAACAAGCTTTTTGCGGTCGATACCCCAATTCTAACTTTCTAATAAACACCGGATCGGTAATTGTTGCAGTCAATCTTTGACCCTGATGCGTGACAATAGATCCTTCCCATTTATTACCCCCTTCAAATCTTTGACTTAACTTTTTTACCGTAAATCTTACTGCTTTGACTAATTGCAAACTTAGGCGATCGCACCTTGGCAAAGACTGCATATATTCCACCGTAACATATCGCAAATCGTTGTGCAAAATATATTCTTGACTCTGGCAATATTTCAGCAAATATGCTGGCGGAACTTTCCCTACTTGCCGCCATTTTCCCGGTAAAACAGAAAGATTTTCACACTCAAAGTCAAAGTCCGGCCCCGTCTTTGCCAGAGGAATTTCTAGAACATCTAACAACGCGGGTTCAAGTCTATTTATCTGCCGCATTTCTTTAGGAATTTGGCCATCTGGTAAGTCGGAAACCGGACGCACCCACTTACCTTGAAGTTCATTAATTCCGGCGATGCACCTGTCGCCGCGTTTCCAGGAATTAGCGAGACAAATTATCCGAGTCATTCGATTTTAGATTTTAGATTGTAGATTTTAGATTCATCCCACACTTATCTAATATTTTCACTAAATCAAAGATGATTAATTGTGACATTTTTCCACTTATCGCTGAGATATTCAGCAACTAAGCGGCGGTGACAATTATGAGGTTTTGGTTCGCTACAAAGCAGACACCCGCAGTCTAAAATATCCGAGGAAACCTTGTGTTCAATTTGTCTATCGCCCATCAACTCCAAAAACTTCTTTTCATAAACATCCCAATCTCCCTTTTTCTTTTTATAATCATCCAAAATATCTTGAGTCGGCGCTAAATCCAGCACATGAACATACTCAATATTACCAATGGTTCGCAGAAAATATTCTAAATCTTTCCGCTTAGCAAAACCTGCTAACTGTGATACATTATTCAGCCGTGTATCGATTACCCTGCGGACTCCCGCTTTCATCAAAATCCCAAAAAACTCCTCCGCACTTTTTTGAGTAAAACCAATTGTAAATAAATTAATTGCTTTCTTTTGTGACATAAGCGATTTCCAATCCGTGACGATAATAAGCGGTTTCTAAATCAACTACTTCCTGTTTAACTTGAGGCTCTAATTCAAACAAGCTTAGCTGAATTGGCTCATTATTTTTTTTTCCTTTGTTAAACTTGCTCAAAAGTCTTTCTTCTAAATGCTGGTGCGCTTCTAAATTGCCATCGGACAGAATATGATTAATCTGCAAGTTAAAATCTTTCAACTTGTGGCAAACTAAAATAGTCCGATGACAAGTAATCGGGTCTTTTTCCGCACACATTAAACTGATTTTATAATTGGCGGCGCCTTTTAGCAGGCGCTGAATTCCTGCGGAAAATAGAGGAGTTGCTGCTATGCGATCGTATAAAGCTTTGCCGCTAGTATCGTAACAGCTTAAATCCTCTGGTCTCGCGCCCAACTCTTTGCCTAAAAAAACATATTGAATGCCAAAACTTGACAGAGAAGCTTTAATTTCGGATTTATTAAAATGAGGTAAATAGCGGCTAAAAGGATGCGATCGCACGTCCGCAACCGCCGTAATTCTGTGTTGTTGCAGCAGCAAAACAAACGCTTCAATACTCAGATTGGAGTGTCCGATAGTAAATAATTCCATTGCTTCGATCTTACTATTCAGTCTTTGCCTTGCGGAGGAGAATTTGTGTATCCAGATGGTTTCAACCTGTAAACTTCAACCTGTGGGTTTTTTAAGCAACTTTTGAATTAAAAGTTGCACAGCCAGCAGCATCAAACCCAAAGATGCAAAAGCAAAAACACCCGCACCCAAAGCCACAATCCCCATAACTAAAGTTCGCACAGCCGCGCCAATATTAATCGCAGTCACATTGTCAGAATGAATCGGGGAATTTGCAAAAGTTTGGACGATCGACAAAGTTAGCGCGTACAAAGCCGCCGCAAAGCCGCCCGCGATCAGGGAACCCATCACGCACCGCAAAATCGTCGGCGGCGTGGAAGATGCAGAGGTTGCATCTCCAGCCGAACTCAGAGGTTTAGAAGTAGAATTTGGATTAGTTAAATCAGTCATGGCGATTTTAGATTTTAGATTTTAGATTTTAGATTTCTGGTTAATTCACCAAAACTAAAATCGGTGTTGCATCACATATTATCAGTTCCTCGATCTCAATAGACTCTGCGAAAAGTTAGATTAACCTTGATCCTCGCCTGTTAGACAGGTTTAACGGGCGATCGCGATCGCACCATCTTCGAGTTACACCCTCGGAATCGGCGCTTTTAGATCATTTTCCTCCGAAAAAATCCGAATCCCAGTATTGCTAAACTGTGCTACCCAAAAATCCAAATCGGGAGAAGCGATCGCACTTTTAACCCGTTCCACAACCTGCTGAGCCTGCTCTGGAGACTCCGCCAGCGCAAACACCGTCGGCCCGGAACCCGACATCATCGTCCCCAAAACCCCCGCCGACTCAAAAGCCTCCCGCAACTGCAACACCTGCGGGTACACGGGCAAAGCAACTTTTTCTAAATCGTTATGCAGCAATTGACCAATTTTTGATCGATCTTTTTGGGCGATCGCCGCCACCATCGGACCCGAATGCAGCCGTTCCCGGCGGCACGCCAAATCTTCCGCTGCACAATAGGAACTACTGAACTGCTGGCGATAAGTTTGATACGACCATGCAGTAGAAATACTGAGATTGCGGTACTTCGCCAACACCACAGAAAAGCCTGCCAAATCGGGCAATGGCGACAGTTTATCCCCGCGACCAGTTGCCAAAGCCGTACCTCCCCCAATGCAAAAAGGCACATCCGAACCCAAAGTTCCTCCCAACTCTTGCAACTCCGACTGAGTAAGTCCCAATTGCCACAGCAAATCCATCCCCACTAAAACCGCGGCCGCATTTGCAGAACCCCCGGCAAGCCCCGCCGCCACAGGAATCTGTTTGTGAATCGCAATCTCGACTCCGCCGTATTTCGCCAAAGCATCGGGGAATTGCTTCGCCAACAAATCCGCCGCCCGGTAGGCCAGGTTATTCTTATCAGGAGGGACTTGCGGGTGATCGCAGCGCACGCGAATCGTGTCCGTACCGATCGCGCGCAAGTCAATTCGATCGGCTAAATCTATGCTTTGAAGTACCATCGCCAGTTCGTGATATCCGTCGGGGCGATCGCCTATGATTTCCAGATACAGATTGATTTTTGCTGAAGCTAGCAGAGAATATGAACGCATAGGTGATTAAGCCGCAGGTGAAAGAAACCCCTGGTTGAAATTAATTGACACCAGTCCGAGTCCATTTTCTCACAACTCAAAGGAAATATTATGCAGGAAATGTGGAAAACTTTTTTTACTTCCGGGCCATTTATTCCTCACGGCCACTGCTATCTCTGGCATACCCCGTTAGTCGGGCTTCACATTGCCTCAGATTCTATCATTGCACTCGCGTATTTTTCCATTCCGATTACATTGGTTTATTTTATTTCCAAACGCGAAGATTTGCCTTTTGATTGGATCTTTGCCCTGTTTGGAGCCTTTATCGTCGCCTGTGGCATCACTCACATATTTGAACTCTGGACACTTTGGCATCCTAACTATTGGCTTTCAGGAACAATGAAAGCAATTACTGCCCTTATTTCATTAGCTACAGCCATACTTTTGGTAGACTTAATGCCTCAAGCCCTAGCACTTCCCAGTCCCGCACAGTTAGAATCCGCCAACCGACTCCTAGAAGCTGAAATTGTCGAGCGCCAATTAGCAGAAGCCTCCCTAAAAAAAGCTAAAGAAGAATTAGAAATTCGCGTTGAGGAACGCACCGCAGAGTTAAAGTCTCAAACGCAACATCTAGAATTTGCCAACCGACTCCTAGCATCGGAAATTGTCGAGCGCCAATTAGCAGAAGCTGCCCTAAAAAAAGCTAAAGAAGAATTAGAAATTCGCGTTGAGGAACGCACCGCAGAGTTAAAATGTCAAACTCAACAGCTCGAACAAGCCTTGTCTGAATTGAAGCAAGCTCAATCCAACCTAATTCACAGCGAAAAAATGTCATCTTTAGGGCAATTGGTCGCTGGGGTTGCTCATGAAATCAACAATCCGATTAACTTTATTTACGGCAATATTACTCACACCCGCCAGTATGCCAATAGTTTGCTAGAACTGGTGAATCTCTATCAAGAGCAGTATCCGAATCCCATACCCATAGTTCAAGAAAAAATCGAGTCTATAGATTTAGACTTTATCATCTCTGACCTGCCAAAAATATTAATTTCTATGATAAACGGCGCTGAGCGGATTTTTGGTATTGTCAAGTCGCTGCGAATTTTTTCTCGCCATGACGAAGCAGAAATGAAATTAGCCAACATTCATGAAGGAATTGACAGCACACTGATGATTTTGCAAAGCAGATTGAACACTAATCCCAGTTTGGCGAATATTCAAGTTATCAAAGAATATGGCAAATTACCGAAAATAGAGTGCTATCCCGGACAGCTAAATCAAGTATTTATGAATATCATCGCTAATGCTATTGATGCTTTAGAAGACGACAGCCACAGCGAGTCGATGGCAGCCAATGAAGCTAATCCCTGCATCATCAAAATTTCTACTAAACTTTTAGAAAGTGAAGTCGTAGAAATCCGAATTAGCAACAACGGGCCAGAAATCACAGAATCGGTGAGGAACCAGTTATTTAATCCATTTTTTACCACTAAACCAGTAGGTAAAGGCACGGGATTAGGTTTATCAATTGGCTATCAAATTATCACAGTAAGACATCAAGGCGAATTGCAGTGTATTTCTGCACCAGGGAAAGGTGCAGAATTTATTATTAAAATTCCTATTAACCTGCAATAAACATTTAAGAATCCCCATAAAACCTCAACTCAACTGTTAGTAGTCAGACCAAAGAGTGATTTTTCTTAAATAGGAATTACGCCCGATTGTTGAGCAACCATTTTTTTTACGAAAAGACTCGTTGTACACAGCATATTCGGTAAAAAACCCGGTTTATGGGCCCCGATGCGTAAGTCCTGATCAAAAAATAATTCGCAAATACGCCACTTATTTAAGAAGTCGGGTATCTAACAAAATCTTGAATTTTAAACATCTGAGAGCATATTATTACTCAAACTTACCCATTGATCCACGCTTAAATCTTCAGCGCGAGATTGAGGATTTATCTGTAACTCTTCTAGCAAGTGAACGAGTTTATCTAAGTCCACAGCCCCTTTCAAATTATTTCGCAGCATCTTGCGCTTGCTACCAAATCCTAACTTAACTAAATTCTCCAAATAGCGCGGATTAACCGCCGCAGTTTCTATCTCTCTGGGAAGCAGCCGCACCACAGCGGAATCGACTTTTGGCGGCGGAAAAAAGTCTTTAGAGGGTACATCGCAAATTAACTCGCATTCTGCTAAATACTGCACACGCACTGACAGCGCGCCAAACGCTGTCGAACCCGGTTTAGCGTAAAGCCTTTGGGCCACTTCTTTCTGCACTAATAGCACGATCGCATCGAAGGGTTTAGCAGCAGGAACAGATATCGTTCCCAGCAGTTTTTGCAGAATCGGGCCGGTGATATTATAGGGAATATTGGCAACAACTTTATTGGGATTGTGGAATTTGGGAAAAGCCGTTAATTCAGCCTCTAAGTCCATTTCCAAGAAGTCGCCTTGCAGCAGTAAAAAATTGTCGGTTTTGCCGAGTTGTTTGGCTAGCTTGAGACACAAATCTCGATCGATCTCCACAGCAACAACAGACTCAGCCGCAGGCAGCAAACGCCGAGTCAAAATCCCCGTGCCCGGCCCAATTTCCAGGACGCGATCGCGATCCAAAGAAGCCGCTTTCACAATCTTATCTAAGGCTTTCTCGCTTTTGAGCCAATGTTGAGCAAACTGTTTCCGGGGTCTGGTCGATCGCATTTTTTGAATTTTTTGAGAAATCTTAGGCTGTCATTTTATCACAGCTCTCTATCTTTTCCTAACCTACGGTGATGTTTATTTTTGTTAACAGGGGTTGAATTAACAAAAAAAATTGGGCACTATATAAAGAATAAACGATAAAAAATAAATTAATTTCTTCCCAATTACCAATTCCCCAAAAATGAAATTCCAACGAGTATTTGGTACATTACCCCAAACCACAGCCAGCGCCCCCGGCAGAGTAAACCTGCTGGGCGAACACACAGACTACAACGATGGATTTGTACTTCCAACTGCGATTCCCCAGCGCACAACAGTACAAATCGGCTTCAGCAGTGACGATCGACACCATTTTTATTCAGCAGAATATGACGAACTCATAAATTATTCCGACGACGATACAATACCGCAAAAATTCGTCAGTTATATCTGTGGCTGCCTCAGACTTTTAGAAAAAGAAGGATTCAAAGTACCGCCAATAAATCTCTACATTACCTCCAATGTGCCGATCGGAGCCGGTTTGTCCAGCAGCGCCGCTTTAGAAATAGCAACCCTCAGAGGACTGCGCGCGCTGCTGAACCTCCCCCTAGAGGACGTGCGCCTAGCTCAAATCGGACAGCAAGTGGAAATCCGGTATGCCGGCTTGAACTGTGGCATCATGGATCAAATGGCGTCGAGTTTAGCAGACACCAACACCATGCTATTGATCGACACCCGCAGCCTCGAATGTCGCCCGATACCTTTTCCCACAAACACAGAAATTTTAATAATTGACAGTGGCGAAAGCCACGAACTCGCAGCAGGAAGTGGCTACAACAAGCGGCGCGCCGAGTGCGAGGAATCCGCGCGAATATTGGGAGTTAAAGCTCTCAGGGATATCGCCGACCCCCAAGCAGTGGAAGTATTGCCGGAACCTCTCAGAAAGCGAGCGCGGCACGTGGTTACTGAAAACAACCGCGTACTCGAAGCGGTAAAATCTTTGCCAGCAAAACGTTTTGGCGAGTTAATGAATGCTTCCCATGCCAGTCAGCGCGACGACTACGAAGTTTCGGTGCCGGCAGTAGACACGCTGGCGGCAATCTTGCAGTCAATCCCCGGAGTCTTCGGCGCAAGGCTGACGGGCGGAGGTTTTGGCGGTGCTTGCGTAGCCTTGGTTGAGAGTGGGAAAGCGGGTGCGATCGCATCCGAGGCGATCGATCGCTACCAGCGCGCGGGTTATAGCGGCCGCGTTTTGGTTCCCGAAGTTAAAGTTACTTCTTAACTCCAGAACTATCTCCCGACAGGGAAGGCCAGCGCACAGTCACGATTACCGAATCCTCCTCGGCAGACCAATAATGAGGCACTCCCGGCAGCCAGAGAGCATAATCTCCTTCGCGAGACAGCAAGATTTCTTGTTCTGGAAATTGCAGGCGAAACCGCCCTTTTACCAGGATAGAAAGCGTCGTGGCTGCCGCATTTACCGCCCACTCAGTCCTACAATCTCCGGCGGGGTGAGTGCCCCATTTTACTTCTAAAACAGAAGTCGATCGCGGGTCATCTTCTGGCGCCATAAAGTGACCCGCAAACCAACCGCCCCGACTTGCACCTTCAGCGCCCGCATTTCCGAAAACCACTTGAGATGACATCAGCTAATCACGTAAACAACAAAGATGCTTAAATCGGGGGACACCATCTAACTTATTACTTGCGGCCCGAAGGTTGACCTTCCGTAGTCGCTATTTCGCCAGCTTCCATCAACTGCTTAAAACGACGTAAATCATTGGCAATTTGCTGTTCGGGAGCTTCGCCAAATAGTTTAGCAGCGCCAGCACCAATTGCACCGCCGGGAGGGTTGTATTCGATGACAACTTTTACCTCTGTACCGCGTCCCGCTGGTGCCGGTTGAAAGCGCACAAAGCCAGAATTGTCAACATCAGATCCTTCCACAGACGCCCAAGCAATTAAGCGATTTTCTTCTTCGCGGACAATCTCTGCATCCCATTCCACACTATTGCCCATCGGCGCGCTGGCTATCCAGTGAGAACGTTTTTCATCGATGACCGTAACGTGTTTGAGATGCTTCATAAACCGAGGCAAATTTTCAAAATTGCGCCATAAACGGTACAATTCATCAGCCGGTTTGTCGATCGTCACCGTCTTTTCAACTTTAATGCTTTGATTCGGATCTGCAGCCGACTGCAAACCCTCCACAACCCCCAGACCACGGGCCGCTAAACCGCCGCCCGCAACCGCCAGCAAAGCACCTCTCAAAGAACGCTGCGACAAGCCAAAAAGCACCAGCGCCCCGCCACCAATTAAAGATGCCCAGCGTTCGGTATCGCCGCTGCTACTTTGGTTTTGTTTGTCGGAATTTGTCATTGAACTAGATTCCATTGGTTTAAACCTGGTAAATTAATAGCGGAAAATAGCAGCTAAAGGGGCCTCGTCCGGAACTTTTTCCGGTGGCACCGCGTAAACAGTTCCGCCGTTGAGAATAGTTTGAATTGCTGCGACATTCAACAAATCTTCGTCACCCAATTCTGCATCGGGATGGATTTGCACCGAGTTCGTATCGGGATTAAAACTACCCCACTGCTGAACGCCAAGAGCAACAAATAGTCGATCGACCCGTCCAAAATAAGCAGCCGAAACAGCTTCTTTCAAATCAGCAGAAATTTTATCGCTTCCTGTCAGATCGTGGTATTGTGCGATCGCCTCTGACTGAGCCTGCAAAAACAAAGGTTCCACCAGCGGAAAAGCTTCGGCCCGCAACTCTTCCGGCTTGAGAAGTTTCTGATTGCCTGTAATTCCTTCTTCAAATAAATGCGGGTAGGTATTAGCTTCTCGGTAAAGCGGGAGCAAATACTCAACTCCAGCTAACACTAAAGGAGCTTTTTTATTGTGCAAATATTTGTGCAGCGCCCCATCGATTATGTGGAAATACTGCAATATTTCGTGCTGGCGCTCATCTTGATCAGGACTTCCTTGACCGTGAAAACTTCCCGGATGCTGAAAAGAATTATTAGTGCCTCCTTTTGAAGTAGCAATCCGAAACTGACCATCTTTAGCAGTCGGGTCATATTGCAGAGCCTCCTCAAGGCTTTTCGGCAAGTTTTCAACTTCAACTTCCCTCGCACTGTAAGACGTACACTCAATCAGCCTCACTTCCTTCTGACTGAGAGCTAAAACATAAAATAAATTATCTCCTGTCAGCATAGGCATCAGCGGTTTGACGTGAAAATTGTCGCTTACAACCACTAATTCATCAAAATTCACCGGACAGGTATAGTAGCGGAAAAATCCCGAACCGACAAAAATCGCCAGCAGGTTGCTTTGATTTTCCCAAAAGTTTTCCTGGTCAATTTCTGCTCGGACTGGCTCTAGCAATTGGGCAGCTTCTTTTTTGTCAAATCCGCACTCTACTATTTTGTCTTCAGCCTCTCTGATTAAATTTTTGAACCGAATCGGATTTTGTTGAACTTCTGTTCCTTGAGCGACTGGCATATAAATTGATACGCACAATCCAGGAGATTGTTGTACCAGCGCTTTGAGTTCCTCTACAGATATTAAGTTCACCGCTGAAACTCCTTTGCTAAGGGGTTTTGTAATAAAAACAATCGATTGTTTAAAATGTATCTCTCCTGACATGGCCCCTGCGTCTGCCTAAAGTAATGATCGCCTGCTGTAGAGCCTTTCATCCCCGAACTAAAACCCGGTTTGCAGCCGCTGTTCCAATCGAAGTGCTTATGACCTAAGATAGACGCGCCTAACTCGGGCGTTACTTTACCATAATTTAATTTAGCCTGGTTCAAATACTCGTTATATATAATAATGAAAACAAAAATTTTTCTGGGGTTGCTCTGGGCAACATTTATTGCCTACACCTTACTGCTAGCTCCTCTCGATCAGCCCGGAACGCTAACAGTTATGGAAAAAATGCTCAAGTTGCAGCTAGAAGGAATCAACCCCTACCTTGTCACCATATTCGCTCTCATGGGAGTCTGGCCGATGGTCTACGCTTGCCTCCTATTTATTGATGAGAAAACCCAAAATATATCCGCTTGGCCTGCTTTCCTCGCTTCCAACGGCGCCGGCATCATCGGCTTAATTCCCTATTTACTCCTCCGCCAGCCTCAGCAAGAATTTTCCGGCCGCAAAGATATGTTGATCAAAATATCAGACTCCCGCTGGACAGGGATTGTACTTTTACTAACTACTATCTGGCTGTTAGCTTGGGCTTGGTTAAATGGAGATTGGGGAGATTATGTCAGGCAGTGGCAATTAATTCCTTTTGTGCATTTAATAACTTGGGATTGTTGCTTGATGGCTGTAATATTTCCCTCACTTTTGGGAGACGACATGGCACGCCGCGGACTCTCGGACGATCGCATTTTTTGGGCAGTGTCTCTAGTTCCGCTGTTAGGGCCGCTAGTTTATCTTTGTCTGCGCCCTCCTCTGCCAGAATCTGCAACTGAAATCGCCACTTTCCCACTGACAGCCCGAAATTGAAACATTGAAAAATTTGGGTAGTGTTCAATATTGAATGAATATTCAAGCCGCAACGGGATTAACAAACGCTCAAAAAGCGACATTGAAAGCGTTAGGGGCGATCGCGTAGTCTGGGTGTACCGTAGAGAAAGATTTTAATTGTCCTGAAAATCTCGATCGCGACTTATGAGGTGACTCTATGGAGCCAAATGATACATCGGCCCGCTACGACCGAATAGCCCAATGGTGGCAAACTGAGCATCAACATTCAACCTACGGCATTGCCCAATTAGAACGGGCGATTAAATTTACTTCTAAGCAGCACGCAGCACTTGATGTCGGGTGTGGAAGCAGCGGGCGTTTTATTAACAGTTTATCCAAACATGGATTTCAGCCTGAAGGACTTGATATTTCTAGCGAAATGATCAATTTAGCCCAGCGGCTACATCCAGAAATCACGTTTTACCGGGAAGACATTTGTGATTGGCTGCTGCCGAAACTTTACAGCCTGATTGCAGCGTGGGATAGCACGTTTCACCTGCCAATCAACAAGCAAGCGCCTGTGATACAAAAGCTATGCGATGCGCTTGAACCTAATGGAGTGATCCTGTTCACTTGTGGCGGCGGACATACAAGCAGCGAGGTTTCGGGAGCATTTCAAGGTCAAGACTTTGATTACAGCACTTTGGGTGTAGATACTTTCCTGCAAATTCTGGTTGAGCATCATTGCACCTGCCGCCATCTCGAATATGACCAGTATCCTGAAAATCATGTTTATATTATTGCCCAAAAGACCTAATTTATTATTCGCACGATTAAGCTATGGGATGTCGCAACTGGTGGCTGTAACCGGACGTTGATGGGCGATCGGCTGTATGAAGGCATGAATATTCGAGACCGGGCGGATTGACGAACGCTCAAAAATCGACTCTGAGAGCATTAGGGGCTTTGACATAATCATACTTAGTAGCAAGTTCAAAGCGCAGCTTTAATATCGTTAAGTTCCAAGTCTGGCAATTTTCCGCAAAACTCAAAAATTTGCTCCCCCGCAGCTAGCAACTCTAGGATATCGATGACTCGAATCCGCATTCCCCGGATGCAGGGACGACCGCCACATTGTCTTGGGTGCACTGTGATTCTGTCAAACAGATAAGCAACGGATGCTCGCATTGGTTAAAATTGCTTGAAACCTTTCTCTCTAGCTTACTTCATTTATCGCCCCAAACTCACACCGCGATCTAATTCTGCGATGCCACCTCGATCGAGCGCATCAACTACGTTGCGATCGTTAGTATGAGTTCTTGAGCATTAAACAGTTTACGTTTGGAGGCATTGAGAAATTCGATGCTAACTGGTTCGTCACTTTCGTCATAACTGACAATCACGCCTCCAGGTTCAGAGATAGCATTAGCTGGAAACGCATCACGGAAAATAAAAATCAGAATGTCTGCTTCTGCATCGTATTTAACTTTCATTGGGATTCTCCTGCCAATATCGCTTGACTTGATTTGTCCAGTACAGGGTTAAAATTCGCCTGGTTTGGCCAATTTCAACAAAGGGTACTCTCAGAAGACCATTGCCTCGTTTAATTTGAGCCACCAAAACATCCTCTTCCACGATAATCTGTTGAGGATTGGTGACAGTCGCTTCAACCTCTTCCCTGGTAATTCTCAATCGCTCCTCCCATTGTTGCTGACGCTCCTGGGCGTGTTTTGTCCAAACAATTTGCATATATCCTCATACTCCCGATTCCTCTGTAGGTTCCATTTTGGATTTTGCATTTTTAATTCTAACGCCTCTATAGGGTTTTCATCTATTATAGGTATAGTTAAGATTATAAAATTTATGACCACAGCAGTATCTATTGACATTGGTAAGCTCATTACACACACTCCCGGACTGCATGGTGGATGTCCCCACATCGTCGGTAAAGGCATTACCGTTCGCCGCATCGCAACCTGGTACAAGCGAGGATTGAATGCTGAAGAGATTTGCGATCGCATTCGTTAATCTCCCTTCTGTTTCCAGACGTGCTGCCGAAAATTGCCGAGTAATTTGGTGTCTCTAGGGCGGTTGTTCTGAATAAAACTTTTCTCTCAGTTAATTCTCTAAATTCTATGTTGGAAGAACCGTTGGCGAGCAATACCAGTGAAGAAAACTTTCTAGTCACCGCTGTGATCTCTCATGTAGTGAAACCGGGGCGCGACCAAGGTTACGAAGCATGGTTTCATGGCATCGCTGCAGATGCACGAAAATTCAAGGGACATCTGGGTGTCAGCACTATTCGACCCCAGCATCACGCTCATCCTGAGTACGTGGTCATTCTCAAGTTCGATTGCTACGACAATCTCAAGACATGGCTAGAATCTGATGTTCGGCGAGAGTGGATTGAGCGATTACAGCCCTTGATTGAAAGGCCAGAAGATATTCAAACCCTGACCGGATTGGAAACCTGGTTTACGCTGCCCAATAAATCGATGAAGGCTCCACCCCCTCGCTACAAAATGGCGTTAGTTACATGGTTGGGAGTGTTTTTTACCATTTCTATTCTCAATCGTTTGCTGGTACCGCTACTATCAGGGCTTCCTGCCTTGCTCATATCTCTGATGATCACAGGCCTCACTGTTATCCTGCTCACCTATTTGATCATGCCGCGCTTAACACAATTATTTCGCAAATGGTTATATCCCATTCCCTAAATTAAATAAACAAAACCCGCTAGATGCGGGCTGAATTTTAAGAATTGCAATTTAACTCACTACTATGACTTAGGCAGAAACCGGGTTTTTTAGCGAAATAGTGGATTTGAGACTTTAATACTGGTGAAAAACCCGGTTTCTTTGGTATTTCTGCGTAAGTCCTAACTACATCACAACGGCACTAATCAAAGTTTGCACATTTTGTACAAGAGCAGTAGTAAAGTTATGAGTCACAGGCAAACTGTCAACCACTATTCCGGCGCACAATAGCATCAGGTACAGAATAGAGTATTTAAAGAGCGATCGCGCAACAATCTTATCCTCGGGAGTCTGCAACAGCAACCAAGCTTTTTGGGCAAAAATAGCACCCAGGAAAATAGCTGTACCCGCATACACCGCGCCCGCTAAATGCAGGGGATAAACTAGCAGCAAAGTTGCAGGAATCATCAATAGCGTGTAAATCCAAATTTGGCGGGCTGTCTCTTCGTCGCCCTCAATTACGGGTAACATCGGGACGCCTACTTCCTTGTATTCGTCGCGAATCATCATTGCTAATGCCCAAAAATGCGGCGGTGTCCACAGGAAGATAATCCCAAACAGCAGCCACGCACCCCAACTCAAATCTCCCGTCACCGCAGCCCACCCAACTAGCGGCGGAATCGCCCCTGCTGCACCGCCAATGACGATGTTTTGCACGCTGTGACGCTTCAGCCAGTGGGTGTAAATTAGGACATAGAAAACGATGCCTGACATTGCTAGCAATGCCGCTAATAAGTTGGCAACAACTGTCAGCAATGTAAAGGATATTGTAGCTAGGGCGATCGCAAATATCAAAGCATCCCGCTTCTTGACACGGCCCGAAGGAATCGGCCGCCACCGGGTGCGCTCCATAATATAATCGATGTCGCTGTCGTAGACACAATTAATCGTATTCGCCGACGCAGAAGCTAAAGCGCCTCCGGTAATAGTTGATACCAGTAATAGCGGGTCTACTTCTCCTTTGGCCGCCATCCACATTCCTGCTGATGTGGTGATTAGCAGCAGTAAAATAATTCTGGGTTTTGTTAGTTGATAGTAACTTTTCACCACTTGCGAAAAGTTTTCGTGGAGGCGGGGGCTGTCGTTGGTAAGGATTTCTTGCATCGGTTGTAAGCTGTTAGTAATTATTTGCGAATTCGTCATTAGGTTGTATGGGCGGGTTTTAGGATAAATATTTGCTGTAGCTACAAGGATTAATAAACCCGCCCCATCTTACTTATCTCTCAAGCTGATAAAACTCGATCGCGCCAAGCTAAAACACTAAAAGCTATCAGGGTTCCCAGCAAAGCAGCACCGACTGCTTGGTGGGCGACTGTCAGCGGTTCTACCTGAAGGTGCAGCCGGAAAGTTGCTAATCCCAGAACTAATTGAGCAATTAGGCAAACACTCGCCCAGTTAGCCAGTTTTCGCAAGTTTGGACTCAGTGCAGGCTGCCGCCAAGCCATGACTGCTACGGCTAAAGTCGCTGCTGTAGCTGGTACGATACCGGCGATGTGGCTGTTCATTACCGAGCACAATTCTGAGGAGTCTAAACATTGGTGCAGTGCCCATCTAGAGCCTACTAATGCTCCTAGCAAACTTTGCAGGTAAACTAATAATGCTGCGATCGAACTTACCCAAGCTAATTTGCCGACATTTCCTGTAGCTTGGTAGGGAGTCAGCATGAAACCGATGACTAGCAGGGTGCCAAAAAATAGTAAAGCTGTTCCCAAGTGAGCGGTAACGATGTCAAATCTCAGCAGTTGTGTTACTGTCAAGCCGCCCAATACGCCCTGAAAAACGATTAGAAATACTGCCCCAGCGCTCGCCCAAGGCAGCCATTTTGGCAGGCGGCTGCGGTAAAACAAAGATAGTCCTAAAAGTGCGATCGCGCTCAAGCCAATTGCCGCTGCGTCCAACCGGTGAAACCACTCCAGAAATACCTGCAAATTCATTTGCGCTGCGGGTATTAATTGACCGTAGCACAGCGGCCAGTCGGGGCAAGCGAGCCCCGCATTCATGACTCGCGTGGCGCTGCCTACTGCCATTAACAGCCAGGTTGCGATCGCAATTTTCCACACTAGACCGCGGATAATATCTTGTGGCTGCCACTGCACTCCTGCTGCGTTTGGCTGATTTACAACTGAGTTTGCCATGAACTTTACCTTAGCCTTTGTTATCGATCGAACTTAATGAAATAGCGAGCTTTTACTTTTGCTGAGCTTAGCGGAGCTTAACACTCTTTTTCTGTGACAAACCGTCATATATACTACCTTAGCGACATCGCAATCCAATTAGTTTGTCTTTAGATATTTTTCAACTTTCCTCTTTACATTACAAAGTATTGCAGCTATTTTTATAAATTTCAACAAACTTTAATTATTTTACCGAACCCTTTGCTGTTACAGCCTCCCTCCCTGTCCCCCTCGCGGAGAAAAATAAAGATATGATTAAGAAAAGCTTTTTTTCAAAGGTTTATGATATATATCCAACTTTGAACGTAAAAATTTGTAACTAAATACAGGACTGAAGAGTTAGCCCCTAGGTGTTTTTCAAGGTAGTTCTCAGGTGTACTCACGTCAGATTGTATAATTCAGTTCCAACACTCAGCGTTTTATCTAATTCACCAGTTATCATTTCTTGCCTGCTTAACTAAATTTGGAATGGAGGAAGTGGCGCTCTTGCAGGGTAGGGTTCACTAATCTTTGATGCGGTAACTTATAAAAATTCCTGCACTTTTCTGGTGGAACCACCTTGAAAGCATTCAGACTAAAGAGTGCGATCGCTATTTTGACTATGCCAATGTTACTGAATTATATCAGATCCGGGCGATCGCATATAATAAGGGAATAGTGACTACTGGATTTTAGGCTTGCAGGGTGTCTCAGCTCCGAAATCATCAATTGATAGATCCAATCACTCTATCTGATGCAATCTATATCAATTCGGGATCGCCAAGTTAAAATCACTTTTTCTCCTGGTTCAATGTTTTTGACTCGCTCCTAATAACTAATGACTAATGACTTCGTTATTTCAAAAATCTAAAAAGGTAAAATTATGTCCCAAAAAAACGAAACCGCTGTTCTGGTATTATCGCTCCTAATTACGATCGGGCTAGCCGGTGCAGGTATTTGGTGGCTGACAAGCCGAGGCGGCATCAATGTCGGGGGTTTATCACCCCAAAATCCGACTTTTCCCAACTCGGCGACGGGGAATTCCCCCCAGTCAGAGCAGGCAATTGGGCAGCGTCTGAGTGCTGGCGAAAAACTGTTACTTCCAGATCAAGCCACAACAACCAAACAAGCAGCAGTACAGGCGATCGCATCTGGCAACTATAACGCAGCTATTTCCGACTTACAAGCTTCGCTGAAAACCAATCGCAACGATCCCGAAGCACTAATTTACCTCAACAACGCCCGCATCGGCGATCGCAAATCCTACACAATTGCCGCCGCAGTTCCCATTGGCAGCGATATCAATGGTGCTCAAGAAATTCTGCGGGGCGTCGCTCAAGCTCAAAATGAAATCAACCAAAGTGGCGGCGTTAGCGGTACTCCATTAAAAGTGCTAGTTGCTAACGACGACAACAACCCAGAGATTGCCTCGCAAATTGCCAGTGCTTTAGCAAATAACTCTGAAGTTTTAGGAGTGATAGGGCATTTTAGTTCTGACGCAACGCTAGCAGCCAGCAAGATTTACCAGCAAAAACAATTAGTAGCAATTTCTCCCACAAGTACGTCGGTGCAGCTTTCAGGAGTTGGCAACAATATATTTCGGACAGTGCCGAGCGATCGGTTTGCGGCTAATGCTATTTCCCGCTATATGCTGACAAAATTGCAAAAGCAAAAAGCTGCTGTATTTTTCAATTCTGCTAGCAATTATAGCAAATCTTTAAAAAGTGAATTCACTACTGCTCTTTACGGAGATGGCGGACAAGTAGTATCGGAATTTGACTTTGCTAAGGGTAATTTTAATGCTGCCGAGAGCGTTAAAAGTGCGATCGCCCAGGGAGCAGAAGTGATTGTTTTAGCAGCCAATACCGCCACGCTCGACCAAGCTTTGCAAGTAGTGCAAGTAAACGCCAAACGCCTGCAGTTACTAGCAGGAGACGATGCTTATACTGCTAAAACACTGCAAATCGGTGGCGCAGCCGCAACAGATATGGTGCTAGCTGTTCCTTGGCACATTCTCGCAGATCCGCAGTCAAACTTTCGCCAAACATCCAAACAACTTTGGAATGCTGAAGTAAGTTGGCGCACAGCTTTAGCCTACGATGCGACGATCGCGTTAATTGCCGGTTTAGGGCGCAATCCGACTCGTACAGGCATTCAACAAGCTTTATCGGCGTCAGATTTTTCGGCAAATGGAGCATCGGGCCCGATTCGGTTTTTACCTTCGGGCGATCGCAATCGCGCAGTTCAGTTAGTAACTGTTAAACCCGGAAATCGCACCAGTTACGGTTACGATTTTGTGCCGATATCTGGTTTGTAAACTATTGGCGATCGCCAAATGTAGGTTATAATATTAATTGGTAATTTCTAGGGCTGGTCAAGCAGAAAGGCTTACAAAATGAGTAGTTATATAAAATCCGCTTGCCTCGGAATTAATATTACGCACAATCAGGAAACGGCAGTGCCATTTCCCTACAATTAATCGGGTGAAAATTACATCTCTCATTAAGTGTTCTTGATTATTTGGGCGTAGGGAAACGGCATTGCCCAAGGCGTGTCAACTTAAGCTTTTAGTCCATCAATCCTCCCGCCTACCCGTCAGTCCGCCAGGGGTTGAAACCCCTGTCTAATAGCAAAAGTCCTCTGAAGAGGACTGAGAATAAAAAATTTTAAACTCATTAGTCCTCTTTAGAGGACTTTAGCTTTGAGGCAGGGAATTCATTCCCTGTCGGAGTTTCGGACAGTCAGACTACTAAATTCTCCCATACTTACTTCTGTTTGATTACTACCAAAGTAATGTCATCAAATACTTTTTGCTCCCCGATGTATCGCCGCACGTCGTCAATAATAGCTTGCTTAATTTCTGCTGCTGACTTTTCCCTGTTAATGGCAACAAGTTCAATCATTGGCTCAATACCGTATTCCTTTTGATTCATATCAAAAGCTTCGGTAATTCCATCTGTGTAGAGTACGACAACATCCCCGGAATTTAACTCTATTTCAGTAGTGGCAATGAAATCGGCAATATCTGGTTCCAAGGCGATGGGAAAGCCTAACTCCATCGTATCAATCCGCTCTACTTCGCCACTGGAACGCACGACAATTACCTCTTCGTGCTGTCCGCTCAAACGCAGGATGTTGTCCCCCCGATATTCCAGCAAAGAAAGGCTCATACTTTTACCGCAATTGATGCGCTCTACGTTGTCAAAAAGCGTTTGGTTGACTGTCTGCAATAATTTAACTGGGTCGGTTTCATTGTGAACCAACAAAGTGCGAATTGCTGTTTGTGCCATAATCATTAACACGCCGCTTTCTAAACCGTGTCCTGTCACATCGCCGATGCCAATTGTGGCTTTACCGCCGTAATTTAGTACGTCGTAGTAGTCGCCGCCAACTTCATCAGCGGGTTCCATGAATGCAGCAATTTCTAGCCCTTCAATTGACTCTAATTCCTGCTGTTGAGGCAAAATCATTTGTTGCAGGCGGCGGGTTACGTCTAGTTCGGCACTCATGCGAAGGTTTTCTACTTTTAGCCGATCGTTCAAAACCAATATTTCTGCATTAGCTTGGGCTAATTGTGCGGTGCGATCTTCTACTTTTTGCTCTAAAGTTCGGTTGTAATCTTCTAATTTTTCGTAGAGAGTTGCATTTTCAATCGAGATCGCAGCTTGAGCGGCAATGATTTTTAAAGTTTCGACTCTTTCTGAGGTAAATGCGCCGATCGCCAAATTATTTTCTAAGTAGAGAATACCACCTAGTTTGCCTTGATTGAGTAGGGGAGTGCAGAGAATCGATTTGGGTTGAGTAGCGGTAATGTAAGAGTCGCGGGTAAATTGTCCTTCATCGGTGGCGTTATTTAATACTACATTTTCGTGGCTGCGAGCGACGTAGTTAACGATGGCGGTTGATAGGAGGGGAATTCCAGTTGCAGGATCTACAGAATCTACGGGAATGGATTGCATAATGGTAATGATCTCGCATTCTACTGCTGCTTCCGCTTCAATCGCCCAATTTCCGCCTTTATCCAGAATGAGAAAACCTTTTTGGGCGCCTGCGTTTTCAATCACAGTTTTCATCACCTGGTTTAACAATTGTTCGAGAACGATTTCACCGGAGATAGCTTGGGATGCTTTCATTACTGCGGCAAAATCTAGCGCTTCGCCGGAATTGCTACCAGTTGTGGTGATTGGATTGATGATATTATTTTCAGTATCTGTTCGGGTTGAACTAAGCGACTGAATGGCTAAAAATTGCGGGTATCGCGCTTCTAAATCTTTGACTTTAGCTACAGCCCCCCAGCGCTGATAAGCATAGTGGGCATCTTGCAGGTAGTGACGGGCAACATGATTTTGATTTCTGGCTAAATAAAACCTGCCTGCTAGTTCGTAGGCGAGGGCTTCTTCGTTGAGATATTCGTTTTCGCGGGCTACGATGATGGCTTTGTCATAATATTCTCTGGCATCTTTATCGTTGCCTAATACGCGATCGCGTTCCGCTTCCACTAGATAGAATTTGTGCAGGTAATTCATGGGAGCCTGCTTTGCCCATGTTTCCATTTTTTCTTGTTTAGCAGCCACCTTTGTCAGGATTTCTTCTCTTTCCGTTTCTGAGGAATTAGGATATAGCGCCAATCGGGCTAACATATCATACAAATAGACAGGAGGGAGAATATACGAAGAACCTGCATTAGCTGAGTATTCTTCAAAGCAGTCGGCATTCTCAACAGCTTGCTGAAATTCCTCAAAAATATAACAGAGAGTAACTTTATGTGAATAAGCTTGCATGAGCGCAGTTCTATCGCCACTTTCTAGATGAATTGGTATCATCTTTTCTTCATCATATACTTCACCAATCAAACGGCAGGGATTTTCTGCTTGTCCCATCAAGTTTAGGATCGCCTGCATATAAGTTTGAGTCCAATGAAGGTAAGGTTCCTGTTTAGTTTGATAAGTAACTTCAATTGCTTTTGCCATCTTTTTCTTCGCATCCATCAACTCCATACCGCTTAGGTACAAAGCGTAAGCATGGCTAGCTATAGCACTAGCAGCATATTCAATATCTCCTGTTTCTATGCCACTTTGATAAGCTTCCATACAAAAAGATGATGTATCTTTGAGAGGTTCATTCCAATGCTTGAGAAATAGATGATACATTGCATAAGTTCTGGCTTTGAATGTTTGATCTTTGAACCGTTCTAGTAGCTTCAAAGCAATTTGACCAAACTGATAGCCAGTGTCAATTTTTCCTGTTAGGCATAGGATTAGCCCATAACCTACGTATGGAAAAGCAGAATCAGCGGAATTACCATACTGAACTGATAAATTGACCTGTCTGCACCAATTTACCAAGCTCAGTTGATTAATTGCTATGAACGCAGGACCAAATAAGTAGTTCATGATCCTCATAGCTGCCAGTTTATGCGGATCTACCATTTGGGGTAAGTCGATTAGCTCCTGGACTTGCCTACCTGCTAAGGCAAATTTTATCTGCTCTATCTCTCGTGTCAGATCCGATTGGTTCGGTCGTTCCGGTAATTCTACCCCTAGTAATTTCATAACTTCTAGCCCAATGTCGATCGCCTCCATAAATTTCGTTTGGGCGCAATAAGCTTGCATTTTAATTTCATATATTTTTACTTTTTCTAACAGCGTTTGGGCTTTTTGCAAAACTACCCCAGCTAAGCGCTCCATTTCATCGTAATTAGCAATTGTATAAGCTGCTTCTGCTGCTTCTAAATGCAAATCTAAGGTAAGGTTGTACTGCTGCAACCAACTCTTTTTATTTAACAAACTTAAGCCGATCTGAAGGTAATTGAAAGCTGGTTGGCTAGCCGCTGAAGATTTGGCTTTTTTACCGACCTTTAAGTTTAATCGAGCTAACTCGTATCGCTCTATTTGTCGCTCAATCAGCGCACGGCCTTTGTTCAACTGATTGACAATATCAAACAGCTTCTGTGACAATTCTTCAGATGATGTATTTTGGAGTAATAACCTTCCCACTCGCAGATGTACTGACTGTCTATCTGCTTCGGAGATGAGAGAGTAAACTGCTTGTTGAATGCGGTCGTGGGCAAATTTGTATTCTGCAACTAACTGATCTGACAAACCTGCTACATCAAGTTCCGCCAACTGATAAGCATGGCTGAGGGGTATAATTAGACCAGATTGGAGTGCTGACCGTAAATCGGTTGCTGTTTCTTGGAGAGATTTTTCATAGATAATCGCCAGTGTTTTCAAGTCAAACTGATTTCCTACGCAAGCTGCTAATTTCAATACTGCCTGAGTTGCTGTCGGGAGTTTTTTTAAATTTTTGCTCGTTAGTTCTAAAACGTTATCTGTAAGCGGTTGCGCTTTGATTTGTTCTAAGTCCCACTGCCATTTCTGAGATTGGTAGTTAAAATACAACCAGGCTTCAGAATGCAGGGATTTTAAGAATTCATTGATAAAAAACGGATTACCGCCAGTTTTTTGTTGGAGTAATTCGGCAAGTGGCTTAGCATTTTTTGATTCCGCAAAAAGCGTATCAACTAAAAGTTGCGTAATATCGGTTAAGACTAAAGGTGCCAGCAAAATTTTATTAATGGTTGTTACTTTTGCTTTGGCAATATTTTCCAAAACTTGAGTTAGAGGATGCGCCTCGGTTACTTCATTATCGCGATAGGCGCCCATCAGAAATAGATATTTATTATCTGCTACTGTCATCAGCAGTTGAATTAATTCCAGCGATGCTATATCTGCCCACTGTAAGTCGTCCAAGAAAATTACTAATGGATGTTCGGGCTGAGTAAATGTATTAATAAATTTTTGAAAAACCCGATTAAAGCGATTTCTCTGTTCTGCTGGCGGGAGATCTGGTAGGGGTGGTTGGGAACCAATAATTAGTTCTACTTCAGGAATAATTTCAACTATTACCGCACTAGCTTCCCCTAATTCTGCTTGGAGTTTCTCTCGCCACTTGCTAATTTCTGCATCGCTTTCTGTTAGTAACTGCCGTACTAACGAACGAAATGCCTGAATTAAGGATGCGTAGGGAGTATCTCGTTGAAACTGGTCAAACTTACCAGAAATAAAATAACCGCGTTGGCGAGTCAGCGGCCTATATATCTCCTGGATTAATACTGTTTTTCCAATCCCAGAATATCCAGAAACCAGCATCATTTCACTGGTTCCTTGACTGACTCGCTCGAAAGCAGCTAATAGGGCAGAAATTTCCCGCTCTCGTCCGTACAGTTTTTGGGGAATTTGAAATCGATCGGAAATATTGTGCCGAGCAATTGGGAAAGGGTCAATTTGCTCTTTGCTCTGCCACTGTCTGAGACATTCTTGTAAATCTGCCTTTATTTGATATGCTGACAAGTAGCGTTCCTCAGCATTTTTTGCCATTAATTTCAACACGATCGCCGAAATAATTGGTGGAACTTCTGGTTTGAGTTCGTGCGGTGGGGTAGGTTGTTTAGCAATATGACAATGCACTAATTCCAAAACATCATTGGTGGGGAAAGGTAACTGTCCGGTTAGTAATTCATAAAAAGTTATCCCCAGAGAGTAAAAATCAGTGCGGTAATCGATTGTTCGATTCATGCGACCTGTTTGTTCTGGCGAGATATAAGCCAGCGTTCCTTCTAATACGTTCGGGTTAAGAAAGGTTGGGTTTTCTTGCGACAGTGTTGTGGAAATTCCAAAATCAATTAGCTTCAGCTTACCTGTCTGCTGATTTAAAACAATATTTGATGGGTTAATATCTTTGTGGATAATGTGCTGCTGGTGAACCTGACTGAGAATGTCAACAATTTCAATTGCCAGATGGAGAAATTCAGCAATTGTAAATTGTTTCTTAGCGATTATCTGATTGAGGGATTCGCCACCAAAATCTTCTAAGGCAATTACCCACTGATTTTCTAGGTTTTGGAAGCTGTAAACATCTATTACGCCTGGTAAGTTAATGTTTTGGGTTATTTCATACTCTCGCTTAAACCAGGCAATTTTTTCAGGTGAAGGATAGGATTCTTTGAGCATTTTGAGGATAACAGGCAGATTGTCTGCTTGCCGATCTCCGCGATAGACTAACGAGTTACTGCTCTCATGCAGTTTTTCACTAATTTGGTAATTTTGCATAGTTAGGTTTTTATGACAAAAAACCGCAACAAGTGCGGTTTGAGCTTGTGAAATATCAATCTACTTTCTAAAAGTGTAGACAATTATGAGCGGTTTGACTTCAATACCACATCTTACTCAGAGTCAGGTTTGGGGTCTGACGGTGGAGAAGGAGGAAAAGGGTCTGGATCTGGCAAGGGATCGGGGCCTGGATCGCTAGTGGTAATGGCAAGTGAAATTAGTTCGTCTGCAAAGAACGCTGCAATTTTAGCGGAGTCTTTGCTCGTGATCGCAGTTTGCTCAGCTTCAGATAAACCTACCTCGTTCATTAAGGAACTGGGGTTATTGATGAAAACACTTTGTTTCTTGGGGTCAAGTGCTAGATCTGTTAATAGATGAAATAGTTGGCTCATGATCTATCCTCCTAATATTTAAGGTAGTGAATAATGAAGAATGTCAGGGTTTACATAGTGTTTGCCTGTAGCTTGCCTCCCTGATAAAAGCTATCTAAATTTACCTTTTTAAGCAAAACCTCGTATGCTGTAAGCCTTTCTTTATCCGAATGTACTGGAGTTTGGTAAACCCTTTCCCAGGTGTAGTAAGGATTGATTGCCTGGGAAAGCAGTCTATAAGGCTCTGGTGCGCCAATATCTTTGTTGTCAGCCAAAACGTATCCTAAGTCACTAAGCAAGAAAAGAACAATAGTACAAGTCTGCGTCAGTGCATAATTTTTCCACACCCATAATTGTGGGTTTCGATCAAGATCCTTATCAGGGTAGTCTATCACATCGTTTAAAATCAGCTTGGCTAATTTATGTTCTTTCCCCGCTTCCTTAGATTTGTCGCGGATAGTTTCCAAATACTGAGGATCGACTCGATCGACCTTAATTAGATTTCGCAATACCCTTTGACAAATTGTAGAAAATTCTGACTCTCCATATTCAAAAAATTTACTTATTTTTTTGTTAAGCTTGTCAAGATCCTTTGGTTGTATGCCGCCCGGTTGTTCTTTCTTTTGGTGAGCTTGAATTACGGTGAAAATTAACTGAGCAATCAATTCGTTTGGTTGAACTATCAAGGCTTGTTTGGCAAATGCGAGCGCCCTACCATAGTGCCTGTCTTTCTTTTGTATTTCGCTTTCTCTCTTGGTCATATAAAAAGACAGTAGTGCATGTTCGTGAAGATTTACTCTCCTGGTTTCTAGGAAGGGAACGGGAGAAGGAGAGTTTTGCAAAACCCCTATTTCCGGAGCTATTACTGTTTCTACTTCTAAATCCCAGTATGAATCCTCATATTCTTGAGCCAATCTGTAAACTGTTGCTCGCATACCCCATGCCCAAGCGTATGTAGGCATAAGTTCAAGCGCTCTGTTAAGACAATTCAAAGCGTCTTCTTTACTTTGCTTATCTATCAAATTTCTGCTCAGCCCTACTAGATCGGAAGTCATTTTCAGACGGTAGGTTGCTCCCAAATGAGCTAAGGCCCACGCATAGTTGCTGTCTTCTATTTTTTCAGCATCAAGCGCCCATTTAAAATGTTCTATAGCTTGTTCAATATCTTCCTTATTCCGATTATTCGCAATTGCCTGGAGGCGGTAATTTTCACCTAGCTGTGCGTGAGCCCAGAAATAATTATTGCTCTTTTTGATCGCTTCCGTTAAGTAATCTTCTGCTTTGCCATAATCCATCACCTCACCGTAAATTGCTCCTAGATGAGCATAGACCCAAGCATTGTCTGGATACTTTTGCAGGAGTTGTTCAAAAATCTCGATCGCCTGTTCGTAAGCCTTTGACAAGCGAAGAGTTTCTGCTTGTTGAGCCATCATCATATCGCTGATATCCATCTGCATAAAATTCTCCTGAAAAGACACTTGATGTTTAATTACTTGAATTTTTTTTTCTCAAACACTTAACTAGCGAGTAATGCCTGAGTTCTCGGGTCGTCCCGCCAATCCAACCAAGCTGGATCGTGACCGACTAACTCAATGGCTTCATCATTGATCGGAATAGCTTCTCGCAAATATTGCCATGCTTGTTCGCAGTTACCTGTCAAGATTGCTAAACCGCAGAGTCGGTAGAGAAGATCTCCCCGATCGCCTGTCTCCCATTGAGCAAGCAATGCTGTTCGCGATCGCTCGATTTCGCTTGCTGCTTTGTCCACTCCTTGCCAACGCGCTTTAGATACTGCAATGCAGTACAAAGCTGTCGTGTCATCAGAAACCTGTTGCAACCTCTCTTCGCAACAGGCGATCGCCTCAGAATATTGACCGTCATAGCAAAGGATCAACCCTTTCTCAATTTGCCAATTTTTTACAAATATGGTTCTGTCAAGGGCGATCGCTCGCTCGAAGTCAATCAGAGCTTGATCGTAGCTTTTAATCAAGGCATAGACGCGGCAGCGATAAGCGATCGCCCAAACGTAATCCGACTGACGCTCAATTGCTCGATCCAAGTCAGCCAGCGCCTTTGGGTAATATGCTTCTCCCAGAAAGCGGTAGGTTACGCCTCGATGTGCGATCGCCCAATTATAATCAGGGTTCAGTTCAATGGCGCGGTTGAAATCTGCGAATGCCTCCTGATAGCGTTTCATCAAATAATAGGTTTCGCCCCGGTGTGCGATCGCCCAAGCATTGTTAGGTTCCAACTCGAGCGATCGGTTGAAATCATCTAACGCAGCTTCAAAATTTCCCGTCAGCCGATGAGTTTCACCCCGATGAGCCAGAGCCTTCCCATCGTCAGGATTTTCTTCTATATAAAGCGACATTACCACATTTTTTCTCCTCTAACACATACACTTTTTATCTGCTGGACAAAGAATGTAGTTTTTACTACATTCTCTTGGCAAAATACATTAACTTTCCTTAACAAAAGACATACCCAACCGTGCCATCATTTCACTGTCTACAGGTGCAGACGCTTGAGGCGGAACATAAAGTGTCGAAACTAGAGTAACACGACTTTCAGCCAGTTTGGACACAGGAATATGCTGGATAACTGGCTCGCAAACCGGGTAATAAACTGCTGCTTCGTAAACAATTACTTCGTGGTCAGAACCATAGTGCATTTCTAACACTTCAGTTAACACCTTTAGACCGCGCAATTGAATCTCTTCTTGATAAAAACCCAGATTGCCGATCGTCGCAATCTGCCACAAAATTAAAGCACTGGTCGGGTCAAATTTACGCCCCCGAATCAGAAAATCTGTCGCTTCAAAACTTTGACATCCGTTGCGTCCTGGGTCAAGACCCAAGTCAGCAAATAAGCAATCTTCGGCTGAAATTCCTGGCAACATTTGCGCCCGAAAGCCTTCGTGACGCGCCTGTTTAATCGCTTCATGGGTGGGGTAAGCGAAAACACCGGGATGACCGTAAAAAACTGCACAAACATTCAACCCCTGACGAACTTCTGCCAAAATGCGATCGACCATCTCCCGGTATGTCTCTCTGCGCCGCTGATTGTTGGTATTGTAAGGCAAGGCTTCTGCGGTGGGATTGAGTGTCTGTAGCCATTTAGCAGTAACAGGATCGGCTACGGCGAACAGAACTTTGTCAGCTTGCTCGATCGACGCCTTCGCTGCTAAGGTCAGATGACCAACTAATTGAATTCCCGTCCCGACAACAGTTAAAGAGCCCGTTTTCAAATGTAACTTCCTCCAAGCGATCGCAAAATGTGTTTCAGTTATGGTAGTAACGCAAATTGCTAGTTATATAATTAAAGCTGCTAAGAGGTAAGTTGTTACGCTCTTTTAGCTGTTATTGCAGCTCGGATAAAAGCACAGCAAGCAAAAGAACGTAGCATGATACAAATGACAACTTATCGTTGCTGGCTCGGTATTCCTGAAAAGTCCGATCGGCTGCTACTTCAAGCGATCGCCAAAATACTGCCCATAAAACTAGCAACTCACCGTCGCGAGATTGGCTTGTAAATTTACCAACCCCATACTTTCCCACTTAAATGCCTCCACTACATCCAATTCTACAGGTGTGCTGCTTTTTACCACTCGCATGAATGCTGCCAGCAACTATGGCTCCATTTCGGTTCATTTAAGCTCGATCCGCCCTAGCCCCCCTCCTTAAAAAAGGGGGGGACAAGAACTTACTCTTGCGTCCCCCAACAATCAGCAGGGCGGTTTCATTCTCACCAAAATCGGGATTTTGACTCTTGTAGTGCCAAGAATGCCTACCCTCCCACAGACGATTTCACGGCGTTTCAGACATGGGGGCAGCCCCTACAAGAGAATGAAACAACCATCTCCTGTGCGAATACACCGCACAGGAGATGTTGTGAACCGGGGTTTAGTCCTGACCAACTTTATTGCTAAATTCTCACTGCAAAAGATGCTGCTAATTCCCGTTCTGGTTCCATACCAACTGTAGGCGGCATGGAACGATTTGCTACTTGCTCAATTAGTTGTAGATGTTGCGGCAGCATTTTAGCTAAACTGTAGCGTTCTAGGGCGGTTTGACGGGCTTTGATGCGAATTTCTGCCATGCGGGTAGGATGGTCTAAAACTTCATCAATGCGATCGGCTACTTGTTTCGGTGAGAAGTAATCGACCAGCAAACCGTTCTCTCCATCGCGGATAACTTCTCTGACTGGCCCTGTGTCGGAACCGATTACTAAACATCCGGTTGATAGAGATTCAATCATAGACCAAGATAGGACAAAAGGTCTGGTCAAATAAACGTGTACGTCGGATGCTTGAATTACTTTTAGATACAGTCCGTAAGGTAGGGGCCCGACAAAGTGAACTCGCGACAAATCTAGGGGTACTTTTTTGAGCATATAGTCTTTGTAAGACTCGCCGTTTGGTAAAGAACGCCCATAACAAACTCTTTCTGAACCAACGATTACGACGTGACAATTGGGGCGGCGTTCTTGTACATAGGCGATCGACTCAATGAATTCAGGAAAACCCCGGTAAGGTTCCATTCCCCGCGATACGTAGGTGACAATTTCATCAACGCCAGACAAGTCTAAGTTAGGCAAAACCAGTTTAGCACCGGGGTCTGGTTTGAAGTAATCGGTATCTACGCCGTCGTGGAGTGTGGATAATTTTTGTTGTAATTCTGGCGGAAATTGCGATCGCTGCCAATAAGTTGGTGATAAACCCCAATCGCAAGAATATAAATCGATCAAAATCGGCGCATTTTTGATTCTAATTCTGGCCATATCGTCAACTGTTAAAGGTTCCGCTGGGTCAAAATCTGCGTCGGAACCAATAGCATGATAAAACCACTCGAAATAACACAAAAGTGGCGTATTTGGAAAAGCTTCTTTGACAAATAATGTCGGCCCCCAACCGGAATGTCCGCAGATAATATCGGGTACGAAACCGTCTGCTTTGAGTTGTTCTGCCATTCTAAATACGGCTTGTCCGTAGATGACGGCACTTTCTAAAGGGCGGACGTATTGGTGAGTCTGCGCGTGGGGTTCCCGGCTGGGGGTAAATGCTGCTTTGCGAACGCCGGGAATGTTCCACTCTGGGCGCTCGTTTTTAGTACCGAAAACAATTTGATTTTTGGGATCTGCGCCTAAAGCCGTGATAATGTGGCGGTATTGGGCGGGGAAGTTGGGATGGAGAAATAATGCTTTCATTGTCAGTTGTCTGTTGACTGTTGACTGTTGACTGTTGTCTGTTGACTGTTGACTGTTGACTGTTGACTGTTGACTGTTGACTGTTGACTGTTGACTGTTGACTGTTGACTGTTGACTGTTGGAATAAAATATTTTGATTCTGCTAAAAAGCTTTGGTTTTATTCATTGGGGGTTGGTGCTTTGCAGATCCAGACGCAATCTCGCGGTACTGAAGATGTATTTTTCAGGATGATTTGATAGTTTAAATGATGGAGAAATTTTTCCATAATTGTATCAGTCATAACTGAAAATGCTGTGCCGTCTCTGTGCCCTAGTAAGTTTTTGTCCCACTCGCTGGCGAATTTTTGCCACCCTAATTCGGTAAAAATATTTGTGTGGTGAAACACGCAAATTCGATCGCCCCGCAGCAGTTTGGGAATTCGAGTCAGATAGTTGAATATATCTACCGGCTCTACGTGTACCATTGTATCGTAACAAAAGCAGACATCGGCTGAACCTGGGGCGATGCCGTCTAATGTTAAACCGTCGAGTTTGACGTAAGAAACACGATCGTCTCCCAAGCGCGATCGCGCCGCTTGCAGCATTTGACTGGAAATGTCGGCACAAATTAGTCGATCGCAATATTTCAGCAGCAGCGAACCGGTTTTTCCGCCGCCGATACCAATTTCTAAAACCCTATGTTCTTTTTTGATATACGGCGCAATAAATTGCTGTTCGATCAGCGCTTCGTATTCGGCTAAGGAGTTGGCTGCACCGGCAGCTTTACCTATCCATTCGTCGCCAATATGGGCAAGTTCGGCAGTAGTTTTTTGCCACTGTTGGGCATAACTGTCCCAGGCCCTTTCATAATCTACTCTTGGGCGATCGGTCATTTTTTCATCGTTCATTTTTGATTATTTTATAGTATTGATGGCTCAATTTCCAATATGTTCCGCAATTCTTGGCAAATTATATTAAATCCTGCCAAAAGTTTAGGAGGTGAGTTACTGCCCTTCACTGGCGGGGACACTGGCACTGTAAAATGACTAATGACGGCTGAAATATGCTTCGCAGAAAATCGCTGCATAAGCTTGAGTCATTTCCTCAAAAGTATTAAGTGAAGCCAAGACATATTTAGCATTTTCAGCTAACTGCTGGCGCAAAGATTTATCCTCCAATAAACTAATCAAAGCTGCAACTAATTCGTCCGGGCGATCGGGCGTATAAAACAAACCATTAATTCCCGGCCTCACTTGTTCTTTAATCCCAAAAACTGGCGATGTAACAATTGGCAAATCGCAGGCCATCGCCTCCAAAATCACTCTTGGAAAACTTTCGACGCGAGAAGTGCAAACAAAAATATCAGCCACCTTGTAATATTTTCCCGTCTCCCCAGTTTCCGGGACTACTGTCACCCTTTGCCGCAAATCTGCTGGCAATTCCCCCACCAACTCGGCTAATTTATTGCTGTAAATACTAGGGCGATCGCCCACAATAAAACACCTAATTTTATTGTGCCATTTGTCAGGCAAAAGTGAAAGTGCCTTAACTAAATCCTGCTGGCCTTTGCGTTCGCATACCGTTCCCAGCAGCAAAAGTACCACATCTTCTGCTGCAACACCTAAAGTTTTTCTAGCCAATTCAGAGTTTTCCGAACTTTCCAGTTTGCTCAAATCTAAGCCGTTGTGAATCACGGTAAAATTGTGGTGGCTGTTGAGAGGTAAATACCTGTCCCGCGTTGCATCCGCCACAAAAATCACTTTGTAAGGAAATCGAAAACACTCTAAAGCTCTCGCCGCAATCTCCGAACCAAACCTGTTAAAATAAGTTTGCCAAGGTTCGCTTTCGTGCACGTTCCACACTGTAGGAATTCCGATTTGCCGCGCGGCATCAACTACAAAAAAGTTTTCTAAAGTATTGGCATAAATTGCATCTACTTTTAAACTTGCAATTTCTGTGCTAAAACTGCAGATAGCTTCATCGTAAGCATCGTGCTGGTAGATGTGTTCGAGAGGATTGTCGCGCACAATTACTTCAATTCCCTGCTGTTCGTAAGCTTGACGCAGGGGCCCGTCTGTTACGCAAAGTACGATCGGCTTAACCACACCCTCAGCCGCCAATTTCACTGCAATTTCGTACTGATGCAGCGGTGCACCCGTAAAATCTAGCGAATTGCTGCACATCAAAACTCTGATAGGATGAATCAAATTCTCTGCTTTTGCTACCAACAAACCCGAATTATTAAATTTTACTTCTTCATTATTGGTTACATCCGTTACATCCGTTACATCCGTTACAAAATCCGTTGCCGAACCTTCTTCTTTCATAAAAACCCGTCGAGGTTGAATATGAAAATACTCATCTTCTAAAGACAAATGAGGACTGTAAAAACTGTCATTTTTGCCCGCATACTTACGTCTAAAAGCCGCCACTTCTTGAGGATTGTCGGTAAAACCCCTAGAAGTTCCCTCTTTGTGCAACAACTCCGCATCAGGACAATATACGCACCGATAACCCCGTTCTAACAGTCGGTATCCATAATCTGCATCATTGTAAGCAACAGCAAAATTCTCCTCATCAAAACCGCCCAATTCTAAGAACAATTGACGCGGAGTAATCGTGCAAGCGGCTGTTACCGCAGAGTAATTTCGCGTTACCATCGCTTGAGAAAGATACCCTCGATTTTCGCTGTTCATCAGCTTAAAAGCGTGACCAGCCAAACCGTGATGCAGCCCGTGAATTATACCCGCGTGCTGAATTCTGCCGTCTGGATATAAAAGCCGCGCGCCGACTGCACCCACGCCTGCGATTTGAGCGTATCCCACCATTTGACTCAGCCAGCGCGGGTTAATTACTTCAGTATCGTTGTTCAAAAACAACACATATTCGCTGTCAACTTGTTCGGCAGCGCGGTTGTTAATTGCTGCAAAACTAAACTTGCCCCCAGGATTTTTTATCCGCAAAACTTGGCAATTTAATTCCTTTAAGTATTCCAGAGTTTTCTGGTCGTCGCTTTCGTTGTCGATAACGGCAACTTGATAATTTTTGTAGGTTGTAGTTTCTAGAGAATCCAGACAAGCTTTCAGCAACTTTAGCTGATTTTTAGTAGGAATAATCACCGTTACTGATGGGCCGTTATCAGGGAAATCCTGGGCAAATATGCCCAAATTTTCTTTAATCGCCCATGCGTGCTGAGCGACATTACCGTTAATTTGGCGGCGGTTTAGTGCGTCTTGAATGGCTTTTTGACCTGCGGAAAAACTGGCGGGTTTCGCGGCCCCAGATATGGCTGTAGAACCGGGTGCGGTTCGCCAGTGATACAGCACTAGCGGCAGGTGGGCGACGTGACGAGAAATTTCGGTGGCTCTCAAGGCAAAATCGTAATCTTGCGAGCCTTCAAAACCTATCCGTAAACCGCCTATTTGTTCAAAAATATGTTTTCTCACGGCGCACAAATGACCGAGATACATATAGGAAAGCAGCAGTTCCGGCGACCATTGCGGTTTGAATTGCGGGGCGAATCGGCGACCTTTAGTGTCGATTTTGTCGTCGTCGGAGTAGAGAAAATCGGTGGCTGGATGCGCGGCAAAATATAGGGCAACTTCGCCTAATGCGTCGGGAGTGAGTTCGTCGTCGTTGTCTAAAAATAGGATGATGTCGCCTGTTGCGAGGGCGGCGGCGCTGTTGGTTGCTGCGCTGATGTTGCCGTTTTCTGTGCGAAATGTGATGCGGATACGATCGTCCTTTTGAACCCAGCTTTTCAAAGTGTCAGCGACAGTGAAATCGGTGCTGCAATCATCGGCAATGCAGAGTTCCCAGTTTGGATAAACTTGATTGATTACGCTGTCGATCGCACTTTCTAAAAAATCTATCTGTGGGTTGTAAACTGGCATTACTACCGAAATTTTTGGCAGCGGTTCCCGGCAGGATTTTAACCGAGAAATCAAGTAATCGCGCGCGCGATCGTTCCACTGATTCACCTCCAGCCAAGCGTCATACCTATCAATTGGTTTAGGCACCACAAAACCCGCAGGTGGTAGTAAATCTCCCGGCGCAGTAAACTGTTTTTGCTGCCGATAAATCTTCCCCAACTGGCGGAGCACTTTCACAATTTCCCAGGGCAAGGGCACAATTCTACCAAGACGCTGTTTTCTTTCCCTCGCCCGCTGCTGAATTGCGGCTGTAAACCTTGATAACTCCTCAAACTTATCTGCACTCCGCTGCCAGATATGGTAGCGCCGCACTGTCAATATTTTAGGCGCTTGAAAAGACAAAATCTCCCCGGTTTCTAACTCAGCTTGCAGAGAAACGTGCCATTCCCCTGGCGGCAAATCCACAAGTACCTCAAAACCGCTTTCCGAACTGTTAACCCAGTCGGGAAAAACTTCGCCGACATCTTTTCGCCGTAAACCGTAGGCGCATTCTACAGAATAATCGCCGCACAATAAGCTTAATTTAGCAATTTTGTGATCGTGGTGGCAGCACCAACCTGCAAACAAAATTTGACCCTGACGCTGTTCCCACACCACCGGTACATCTAACGATGCTTGAATCGTTGAAACTAACAACGGATAAGCTGCCAACAAATGCCATTTACCTCGATCGTCTTGCGCTTCCAGTAGCACTTCGTGCCGTCCGGCAGGCGCTTCCAATTGAATTGTAAAACCTGATTTCTTCGCATTCGGAATATTAGAGTGTGCTAGCGCTATATCACTTCTATCTATGCCGTAAACGCCTGCGAAACTATGATCTTTAATTCTGGCGCGGACTGCTGTAGTCTCTCTTTTTTGGTTAAAAACCCAGCCGACAATTAGCAGGTTGGAATCACAAACTTGCCAAGTAGTGGGTTGATCTAACGAAAAAATAAATTTAGGGAACCAGTCGCGGATTTTGCACTGAACTTCCCACAACTTTTCTCTCGATTGCCACCATATTGAAGACTTAATTATAGCAAGTTCTGCACGAAAATTTTCATTTTCTTGGCGGGAGTGTTCTAATTTTTCCTGAGTTTGACTTTGTGATCTTTCTAACTGAATTAAATCAGCTAACTTTTGCTGCAATATAAATTCAGCTTCTTCAAATTGTACCTGAGTTTGCCCTAATTCTGCTTCTAATTCTAATACTTTTGCTAAAGCTATTTGAAATTGCGATTCTTTGCCTGCAAGCTGTACCTGAGTTTGTCCTAATTCTGTTTCTAATCCGAGGAGTTTCGCTAAAGCTTCTTGAAATTGCGATTCTTTGCCTGCAAGCTGTACCTGAGTTTGCCCTAATTCTGCTTCTAATTTTAAGACTTTTGTTAAAGCTTCTTGAAATTGCGATTCTTTGCCTGCAAGCTGTACCTGAGTTTGTCCTAATTCTGTTTCTAATCCGAGAAGTTTTGCTAAAGCTTCTTGAAAATTTGATTCTTTGCCTGCAAGCTGTACTTGAGTTGCTCCTAATTCTGTCTCTAAGCCCAACACTTTCGCCTGGGCCTGGTGAAATTGTTCTTGCCACTGTTTGAGTTCGGAAGAGCTAGTTTTTTGCTGTTTTTCCAGCAAGCGGATTTTTAGCCAATCTTCAAATGGCCAGACTGGAGATGCTGGGAAATGAATAACTTGATCGATCGCACCTTTCGATTCGCTGCTGAGATTCCCAGCTTGGGTTTCCAAAAGTTTATAGAGTTCTAATGCTTCGGGAAAATATTTTTCTATTAAACTTGGTCTGTGACTTTTGACAATATCGTTGACTAATAAAGATTCTTCAAAATTGTCGCCCGGTATCGCACCTAAGTTAACGTTAAATTTTTCGTTGACTCGATCGAGGAAAAGTTCAGGAGTGTTGCCGATGGGGTAAACGTTGGCTAGGAGACAGCGATGGGGGAAACGTTCGTAAAGTTCTAAAACTTTTTGATTGTAGTGAATCCACATTTTTACTGCCATTTCGGGATTTTGCAGCAAGCTGACATCGGTTCCCCGGCGGTAAAGGGAATCGACTACCTCCCAGGGCGATCGATAAACACAGATAAAATTAGCTTCGGGGAGTAAAGTCAGCCAAAAATCCCAAAAAAGGGCTGTTCGCGGGTCTTTCCAACCCCAATGTTTGTGAGGAAGTTGATTTTGGTCGATCGCCCTTTTGGCGATTTCCACGTATTCCGCTGCTACCGGAATCGTTTTTTCAAACGTACATCCGAGTTCATCAATACCGTGCGATCGCAAAACACTTTTGTGAAACTCCACAAAATCAACATTCTCGAAATGACCTTTCACATTTCCGTCGGCCGGGCCCACTAACTTTTTGCCAATATCAACCCCGACTTTCTGAAACAAAGAAGCTGTTAAAGACGTACCGGAACGGTGCATTCCGGTAACAATAAAAACCGACGGTTTGCTGTCATTTGTACTCACAATTTATCTCCCTCGCCCTAATTCCCACACCAAATTTACTCCCTACTCTCCCGCTAAGCCCAGGGATTGCCTCACTTGAAACCACGCGCTTCTCAGCTTCCAGAACTTGCTGCTTTCCATTGCCAAAACCCGACACTTCGCTTGCTCTAGTTCTTGCTTAAGATTAATTAGCTGATTTTCTGTTTTCTCCAACTGCGTTTGCACAGATACTAACTGATTTTGAGTTTGCTCCAATTGCATTTGAGCTGAAACTAATTGATTTTGAGTTTCTTGCAAAATTGTTTGAGATTCTTCCAACTTTGTGTGAGTGATCATTAACTTACTTTGATTTTGATCCGATTCTATCCTAGCTGACTCTAACTGAGTCTCAAGTAATTTGAGTTTTGTCTGAGTAGAACCCAACAAAGACTGCGATTGTCTTTGGTTAACCAGCGATTTAACAGTGCAAGTTTCCAGAATCCATTCCCAACCATAGTTATTGATTGCTTTGACTATTAACACATCCTGCAACCCTACAGTGTTTTTGGGTAAATAACAGCTCCACCCCGACTGCAAAGCCCCATTAGTTTCAAAATATCCAGCCACATCCGGGCGATCGTAAAAAGGCTCGCACCTCTGTACCACCTCACCGTTTACCAGCACTTGCAGTTCCTCAATTCGACCGTCGAGATTCACATCAGCTACCCATCCTTCCAGATACAAATTTTCCTTATTCGTAAAAGCAGCAACATCAATATATCCTTCCGGGTGATGATTGAATTTCAACTCCGAAAAATCTCTAACTAGCTCATTTGTGACCACATACAAATCCTGAAATCTGCAGATGCCTTTTTTGATACGGTGAACAAAAGCTTTGCCTCCGCTAACTCGCTCGACACATTCTCTCACAAACTTTTCAGTTACATAAGTTGTGCCGTATTCCTCCTTATCTAAAGACTGGCTTTCGCTTTGAGGACTAAACAAAATACCATTAGCCGGCATTTCTATATTGGCTAGGCGCAAACACTCATCGTGAACGCTGAACATTAAAATGCCGTTAGGAGTCAACAAATCGTACAAATTTTGCAACCAACTTGTAAAAGTTCTTTCCGGCATATGGCTGAAAAAAGAATTAGCCAGAATGCAGTCAAACTTGCGGTCAATTAAATAATTTTCTGGTTTTCCAGTTGAGACAATACCATTGACGCCCAAGTATTCAGTTTGAAACTTAACCGCATTAGCATAAATGTCAGAAACCCAAATTCGTTCCGGCGGTATTTCCTGAATCAAAAACCTGGTAAATCGACCGTAACCGCAGGCAAAATCTAGAAAAGAAGGTACATTTTCAAAACTGCCAAAATGCCATTCCACAACTTGTTTAACCGTATCCAAGATGCGACGCCCGATCGAATAATAGCGCACCAAAGCCCGATCGCGATCGTCTTTGACGTTGTTCAAGCTGAACAAATACATTTCATCGTCTTCGCAGATATTCAGTTTAAATTTTTCGGGAAACTTAGCTTGATCTTGAATAAATGCTTTGATTACGGAATTTTCTACTAAATCTAAATTGATATCGCTCATTGTTTTTACAGAATTTTAGATAACCTCTGTTGACTGCTCTTTTACTAGAGCATCAGCATTAACAACAGTTAAACACGGTTCGATCAGCAAGTCAACGATGCCGTTACCGCAGGACTCAGTACAAGACTGAACTCTAAACATCGCCACATCAACGCAGCGATCCAGATAAGTTAAATCTCCATCTACCGTTCCCACAACCCCAGCATTCAGAAAATAAACACCCGGATTCAGCAAACATTTAAAATGAAACTTCACTACAATTGTCGTTCCCGCTTCCACATACCTAACTGACTGAGTAGAAGCCTTCAAAGAAGCACCCGCCAACTCAAAACCACTAATTGTTTTAATCAACATTCCAAACCTAACTTTGGAAGTTGACCGGGAGAAAGTGACAGAGTAAGTATAAATATAATCTTGACGACCGAGCAAGTGATTTACCACATTCCCCTTCAGCGTCTCGATGTGGGGGTTGATAATTTCCGCTCCACGAGACGGATACCTTACCGTATTCGACGGTATCATCCCCGGATCGTAAAATTCATCGTAATATTCCTGGGGTTTAGAGAGATGGTGATCCGGTTTAACTTCCCTCTTTGTGCTTTCTAAATTAGCATCCTGAAGCTGGTCTTGACTTTCCTGTTTTGTCAGTTGGTTCAGGGCTCGAATATCTGACTTCAACCCCAAAACCTGATCCGGATCGGCATAAATCAGCTTTTGATACTTAGAAATTACCACCTTCGGCGTGTGAGCGAGCAGCAATTCACCGCTATCCATTAAAATCGCCGAGGTACAAAGTTGCACCACAGAAGTAGCAGCATGAGAAACAAATAAAATTGTTCCGCCACCTTCCTGAATGCTTTGCAAGCGGGCAAAACACTTGCGTTGAAAAGCTTCGTCGCCCACCGAAAGCGCCTCGTCAACCACCAAAATATCTGGCTCGACGCTAGTCGCAACGGCAAAAGCTAGCCTGACAAACATACCACTAGAATAAGTCTTGACTGGCTGTTCAATGAAATCGCCAATATCAGCAAAAGCAGCTATATCGTCAAACTTTTCTTCAGTTTCTTTTTGATTAAATCCCAGTAACTGAGCGTTAAAAAATACATTTTGCCGCCCGGTAAATTCCGGGTTAAACCCGCTTCCGAGTTCCAACAAAGCGGAGACTCTGCCTTTAACATCGACGCTTCCTGTTGTAGGAGTCAGCGTCCCTACAATTATTTGCAGCAGAGTGCTTTTCCCCGAACCGTTGCGGCCGACGATTCCCAGAGTTTGTCCTTGAGGGATTTCCAGATTGATGTCGTGTAGGGCCCAAAATTCGTCAGCAAGTTTTTTGCTGGGGTAAATAATTTCCTTTAAGCGGTCTCCTGGACGATCGTACCGCTTAAAGCATTTGGAAACATTTTTTAGTGAAATTACATTTTCTGTCATTGGCGGCAGTCAATCGATTTTAGATTTTAGGTTTTAGATTTTAGATTGACTTGAAATCTCAAACATATTTACAGCACAATCGATTTTAGATTTTAGATTTTAGATTTTAGATTGACTTGAAATCTCAAACAAATTTACAGCACGTCAGCAAAAGCGGGACGCAAACGCCGGTAAACCGCCAAACCTCCACAAAATATAGCCGCAGAAATTAGCGTGGCGACACCCCATTCTCCCCAATGCTTAACTTCTCCAAGCAGTATGAGGTCTCGATAAACCTCCGAGATGGCGGCCATTGGATTCAGCCAAAATATCCACACTCGCCACTCTTGGGGGATGATTGATGCTGGGTAGACGATCGGCGTCAAATAAAACCAAAAATTTAGAATAACACCTAATGTCTGAGGAATGTCTCGCAAAAATACAGTCAAGCCCGCTGTCAAATATCCCAAACCCGCAGTTATCAGTAACTGAGGTATCCACACTAGCGGCAGCAAGCATAAAGTAGCGTTGAGCTTTTGCGACGACACTGCTACTATCACAATCAAAGCTGCTAAACCCAGAGAACTTTCAAGAAAAGCTGTAAAAATCGGCACTAGGGGCAATAAACCGAGAGGAAATACCACTTTTTTCACTAAATTCGGCTGCCCCACCACGGATACTCCCGACTTGATCAAACCGCTGGTGAAGGCAGTCCAAGGCAGCAAACCGGCAAACAACCAGACTCCAAATGTAATGTCGCTGTTTTCTGGGAAGCCTGCAAGGCTGAGCTTTACCTTGAGGACGATCGAAAATACGTATGTGTAAATCACCAATTGCGATAGCTGATTCAGCAGCGGCCAAAAATTTCCCAGAATCGAGCCTTTGTATTGAGCTTCCAAGTCCCGGCGCACCAATGTTGCCAGCAGATTCAGCTTCGCCCACCGCCGGGGCGTATTTGCCGGCCGCCGGCCGCCCAGCCTTCGGACCTTTTGGGCAACTCCTTTCACAGTTCTCTGCAATTTTTTCGCCCTCGTTCACTACCTTCACACCTAAATCAACTCAAGCTACAATTGTGCAGCTTTTGTTAAACCGCAATTATTCCACAGCCCCGCCGCTTTGATCAAGCATCTGCCACCCTGGCTTTGGCTTCTTCTTTCGGCGTTGCTGATTTACGGTATGAAAGACTAAATATGCAAATCCTAGAAACCATTATCTACAAAGCTTCTGAATTTTCAACTTATTTTTTTCATACCCTGATTAAGCAACGCCCTTCGTGTTCATCGGGAAGTGCCACCCAGGTTTGGATGCCGTGCAGGATGGCTTCTTTACGGAGCTCGTCCTTGGGCGTGCGTTCGGAGTGGACAATGCCTCGCCCTGCCGTCATCTAGTTCACCGCACGCCTGACGGATTTCTTGAACACTGCCGACACTAACGACTAGCAACAAAGCGAAAAGTTAGGAAATTAAAGAAATCAGGCTACTTACTAAGAGACAAGTTGTGATATAGCGTGCAACTTTTTTTTGCCGATATTCACCTAAGCTGAGCTCGATAGATTATGTAAGATCCGACTTTTCCGACTTTACGATCCGACTTTTCCGACTTACAAAGGCAGGGGAGGGGAAATATTATAGAGATAAGATGCGTCTCAAAAGCTGTGGAAGCAATTAATAGCCTTTCATAACTTTTGAACGATACAGTTATAGTCAGGGTTTAACGCTACAAAAGCGGGTTCTACTTAATTACTGACCTATTGTTTACAGTGGGCGCGATGATCGCACGTCGATCGTGAAATTACGGCTATTGTTTAGCTCGTAATTTACAGAATAGTGCGTCCATCATTTTTATATCAGTAAATCCTCTATGGACGGAGGGATATAAGGATGTACCAATTATCTCAAGAACGATTTGCTCTAGAAGTGAATGTAAATTGTGGCATTTCTTCTCAACCTTTTTCTAAGTTACTCAGGCCCAAACCAGGAAATGTTGAATTTTTACCTTCCATGACGTTTCCTTTACACAAGTTTTATTGATTTCCCTTGACAAGCATCTATCCAAAGAATTAAGCTAAGTATGTCGAGAGATAGATGACAAATAAACAAACAGAGGGATAAGGCTTGCAAAAAGATTAAATTGAGTCTACAGAGGGTAGTAGCTCGAAAAATCCGAGTATTACTGCTGCCAAGGCATTCAAGAGCGGACGTATGGGTGCAATAGCAGCGTCCGGTAAGAAATTTCGTACTGAGCCAACTTTTTGAAAGGTGCCGAAAGATTTGGGAGGACAATGGGTGCAGTTAGCTGTCTTCCAAGTGAAAGTGAGGGTTCGACCCACACAAAAGCAATATAGCGTGTCTAAATAATTCTGTGATTTTTTCTAGGAACAATCCCCCGTTTGGTTGTCCCAATCACTCCGAGATAGGTACTCTTGGCACTACCCCTATCATATCTATTTAGATAAATGATTTAGGCTCGCTATAATACGGACAAATATTACCCATTTATGTCAAAGCCCAATGCCTTTTTTGAAGTTTGTGAGGGTAATTAATAAATATATTGCTCCTTATAGATGGCTAGCTATCTTCCTTTGTAGCAGTCAGATTTTTGAGGCAGCATTTGAATCAGCAATGAGGATCAGCTTCAAGTTTATTATTGATGCAGCCATTGTTCCTCAAAATTATAGTCTTCTGGTTTGGATTTTATTGCTCTTGGGAGGCGGAGCGATTGTATTTATCGTTGTTGGCTTGCTTGGTGATTTTTTATCAGCTAAATTGGGGATTCTGTTACTCAACAACATCCGCTGTTCTCTATTTGAACGCATCCAAAGCCTTTCAATGGAGTTTTTTGGGCGACGTTCAGTCGGGGACATAATTAACTGTTTCCAAGCGGATGCAGAGAAGGTAGAAAATAGTCTCATTCTTGGTTTGCCAGTTGTTATTTTTTGCCTGAGTAACATCCTTTTTTCGGTAATTTTCCTATTTTCCCTTAACTGGCAGTTAGCTGTTCTAAGTTGCATCGGTTTGACTTTCTGTGCAATTGCACCAGCAAATGTTGCCCGTCGTGCCACCAAAGAAGGCTATCATCTGCGGCAAAAGGAAGGACACATCGCCAGCGTAATCGAAGAGAATCTGCTCTCCCAACCCGTTGTCAAGATATTCGGTCTAGAAAAACGAGTCTCAAAAGATTTTTCTGCCCAGTTGAATGACTTGAAGCGGGTTTATGTCCGGGCGAAGTTTCTGTCTAGCTTAGTGCAAAGAATTCCCAGTCTCGCTTTTGTCTTAGTGCAGTTGGTTATTTTGAGTCTTAGCGCGGTGATGACCTACAGGAATTGGATTTCAGTAGGGACACTCGTCTCGTATCAGGTTCTATTGCTCGGTTTACATTCAACTATCCTCAACTTTACCTGGGGGCTGCCTTATTTAATCGATGGAGTGACAGGACTGCAACGTATCAATGATATTTTGGCGGAAATCCCTGAAGTTCAGGAAGCACCGGGTGCGATTGATTTGCCACATTTTCAGAGTGATATTTACTTTGATAATGTTAGCTTTAGCTACTCCAAAGATAGAGGCGGGGTGAAAAATCTATCGCTGAAGATTCGCCAAGGAGACTTTGCGGTATTTGTCGGTCAGAGTGGCGCGGGCAAAAGTACGATTGTCAATTTGCTGACACGATTTTATGACCCGGATAAGGGACGCATTCTGTTGGATGGAGTTGATTTGCGCGACTGCACTATACGCTCACTGCGTTCTCAAATTGGACTGGTTTCTCAAGAGGTGATTTTGTTTAATGGCTCAGTGCGGGAAAACATCCGCATGGGCTATCTGGAAGCGAGTGATGAAGAGGTAGAAGCCGCAGCGAAAGCCGCAGAAATTCATAATTTTATTTTGACTTTACCTCAAGGTTATGACACTCCTGTTGGCGACAGGGGGGGACAGCTATCAGGGGGACAACGGCAAAGAATTGCTCTCGCTAGGGCGTTGGTGAGAAATCCAGCCATTCTGATTCTGGATGAAGCCACATCAGCGCTAGACCCCGCAACAGAAGTGGAAATTATGACAACTTTAGAGCGCATTGCCAAGAAATGCACGGTGATTGTCATTACCCACAAAATGGCTCATGCGTTGCGTGCAGATGTGATGTTTGTGATGGATAAAGGGTGCCTCGTTGTCAGTGGTTAACCTACGAATTTGATTCAATAAGGAGGAATCTATGCCACAGTTTTGCAACCAATTAATAGAGAAAATATCAATGTTACAAAGATTACCTGTGCTTAGCAGTAAGCTGTTTGTCTGGGTGTTTATTCCCTACCTTATTACAGAACAAGGATTGATTAGTGAAGAATACGATACTCCTACAGGTCGTCAGGAACTGGCAGACGTATTTGCAGAACTCGGCTTGAAGTGGAAGTGGCAACCGCTCACCTTGGAAAATATGCAGGCAGTTGTAGAAGAGGTAGCTGCTTCCAGTAATGAGTATATCCCAGTGGTACTGAACTATTGTGATGGTAATGATGAGATTGATGGCTGCCCTGGTGTTTCTGTTATCAAATTGCTGGAACAAAAAAGCATCATTTTTACGGGTGGAGATTCTAAATTCTACCATCTCACCGCATCAAAAATTTGGATGAAGCGTGCTTTTATTGAGGCGAGCGTAGCTACTGCTCCTTACGAAGTTATTTTAGACTCCAGCCGCGTTCAGGGAGTTTGCGATCGCCTTGGCACACCTCTACTGGTAAAACCAGCACTCGCCTATGGCAGTATCGGAATTTCACTAGAGTCGGTTGTTGAAAGCGATGAACAGGTAAGTAAACAGGTTCAGCGATTGCTGCAAGGGGTACACGAGATGCAGTTTCCGCCGGACAGCATCTTTGTAGAACGATTTATCAGCGGTCGTGAATTTACAGTTTTCCTGCTAGGTGATTCCCAACAACCGGAAAGCCTCAAAATCTATCCGCCGATTGAACTGGTGTTTCAGTCCAGCTTACCTGAAACCCAACAATTTCGGTCTTACGATAACTTCTGGGGCGAACACCTTGAAGAATCTTCATCGTCATCCTCGGAACCGTTTTACCATTGCCAACAGGTAGCTTCGGATTTGAGTGAAAGACTCTGCGATCTCAGCAAGCGTGCTTATTGTGCAATTGGTGGCAACGGATATGCGCGAGTAGATATCCGCATGGACAAAGATTCTCAAGAGCTTTTTGTTCTGGAAGTTAATGCTAACTGTGCCATTTCTTCTATACCTCTGACTGACTTATCCGACCTAAACCAAACCTCTCTTGGCACTATCTTGCATCTGGCTGGTATTCCGTTTGCACAACTGATGTCAGAAATGATCGCTGAGGCTTTTGATCGGCATTCTACCAAGTTGCCTTTTGTCAGTAAAGCAGTGTGAGCTTGTATGGATACTTACGGTCAACGCAGAAGCTTTTCATCCTCATTAAGACATAAGTTATCTTCGTAATGTGTAGGGGTTTATGCAACGATCCGACTTTTCCGACTGACGCCAGAGGAGTTGGGGAATCAGAATGGAGACTCTTGATGCAGTTTTTAAACTTTGATGCGATCTTCTTTCAACTTTAGACAAACAGTGTATTGCAGGATTAACGGCGACTACCAAGAGAACAAATGGCAAATAACATTGATTCATCAACACCTCAACAATTGTGCATTCATCACTTATTTGAGTTTCAAGTAGAACAAACTCCTGACAGCATCGCCGTGATTTTTGAGGGGGAAAGCCTCACTTATAGGGAATTAAACCATCGAGCGAACAAGGTAGCGCATTACCTAATTTCTTTAGGAGTGGAACCGGAAGTTCTAGTTGGAATTGGTGTGGAACGCTCCTTGGAAATGGCGATCGGACTGCTGGGTATTCTCAAAGCAGGTGGTGCCTACGTCCCCCTAGATCCAACCTACCCGCAACAGCGACTGTCCTTGATGCTAGAGGATGCTCAACCACCAGTGCTGTTAACTCAAAAACGGTGGCTAGAAAATCTTCCCCCACACGAGGCAAAAGTGGTTTGTTTAGATGTTGATTGGGAGGAGATTGCCCAATACAGCGAGCAGAACCCTGACATCCGCATGACATCTGACAATCTAGCTTATGTCATTTACACTTCAGGCTCTACGGGGCAACCAAAAGGAGTTCTGATTCCGCATCAAGCTTTAGCCAACCACAGTGTTTCCATCGCCAAGCACTATAATTTGCAGACAACGGATCGGATTTTACAGTTTGCTTCGATTAGTTTCGATGTTGCAGCAGAAGAGTTATTCCCCACCTGGTTAAGCGAGGGTACTGTCATTCTCCGTCCTGATTCTGTAACTCCAACTGTTGCAGAGTTTCAAGCACTGATAGAGCGAGAAAAGCTGACTGTTCTCAACCTGCCTGCTTCTTACTGGCATGAATGGGTATCTGCTTTATCTAGTTCACAGGCGCAATTACCTTCCACGCTGCGCTTAGTTGTGGTTGGTAATGAAAAGGTTTTGCCAGAGCGATTGATGAGTTGGCAGAAAATCGCGGGTAATCGCGTTCGTTGGCTTAATGCCTATGGACTGACTGAAACCACTATTACATCGACGCTTTACGAACCAGATATCTGGAAAGAATTGCCGGATGTCAACTCTGTACCGATAGGTTGTCCCATTGCCAACACCCAGGTTTATTTGTTGGATGAAAACAAAAAGCCTGTGCCTAAAGGGATGACGGGTGAATTATATATTGGCGGTCTTGGTTTAGCAAGAGGCTATCTCAATCGTCCCGAATTGACCGTGGAACGGTTCATCCGCAATCCTTTTAGTGATGAAGCCAATTCTCGCCTCTACAAAACTGGGGACTTAGCCCGTATCGGGAGCGACGGTAATATCGAAATCCTGGGGCGCATTGATAACCAGGTAAAAGTACGTGGCTTCCGCATTCAAACGGAGGAAATCGAAGCAACTCTCAATCAGCATCCACTGGTGCAAGACAGTGTGGTAGTGGCTCACGAAGAAAAATCAGGCAAGCAACGCCTCGTCGCCTATGTCGTTCCCAAATCCAAAAACACTCAGGTAGAACTATGGCCTTGTCCGGGAGACTACCGAGTTTATGATGCCATCCTGTACTATGCCATGACTTATGACCATGTGAGAAATCATAGTTATGAGGTGGCACTTAAAAAAGTTGTTAAGGACAAAGTTGTTGTAGACATTGGCACGGGTAAGGATGTTGTTTGGGCGAAATTCTGTGCCGAACATGGCGCTAAGAAAGTTTACGCCATTGAGATGCAACTTGAAGCTTACGAACAGGCAACGAGTTATGTAAAATCTCTGGGACTGTCAGACAGGATATCGGTAATTCATGGGGATGCCACCCAAGTGCAACTCCCGGAAAAAGTCGATCTGTGTGTTTCAGAACTGATTGGCGCGATCGGTAATTCAGAAGGAGCGGTTTCGATTCTCAATGATGCCAGAAGGTTTCTCAAGGAAGATGGAATGATGATTCCCCAGCGCTGCGTGACTAACATCGCTGCTGTTCATCTTCCTGAAACGTTTGCCAGTCAGCCCCACTTTTCGGAACTATCGGGTTATTACACTCAGCAGATTTTTAACCAGCTCGGAGGGAAAATACCCTTAAGGGTATCTTTCCGAAATTTTCCTCAATCAAACATCATCTCCACTGTAGATGTTTTTGAGTACCTGGATTTCAATCAAGTCTCTAATCCCGAATATGACCGACAGATAAGCCTTACCATCAATCAAAGTGGCCAAATTGATGGGTTTTTGTTATGGCTTAATTTACACACGGTTGAGAATGAAGTCATTGACAGTCTAGCTTATGTCGGTAGCTGGCTACCTGTTTATTTTCCAGTGTTTTATCCGGGTATTGAAGTGGCGGCTGGAGACAAAATTGAAGCCGTTTGTAGCGCTCGGTTGAGTGAAGACCAGTTAAGTCCTGACTATCACATTCGAGGCTATTTGCTCAAACAGAGTGGAGAACGCCTTGAATTTGAATACGATTCTTTTCTCTACAAAACTCCCTCAAAGAGCAACTTGTTTTACGATCGCCTATTCGCTCAAGAGTTGGTGTTAAACGAGCAACCGACTTCCGGAGAGCTATGCGATAAAAGCCTGAGCACCTACTTGAAAGAGCGCTTACCAGCTTATATGCTCCCGGGAGGGTTTACGTTCTTGGAGTCCCTGCCACTGAATTCTAATGGGAAAGTTGACCGCAAAGCACTACCCACTCCAAGGGACAGCAGACGCATTGAACCAACTGCATTTATAGCTCCCCGTGACACTTGGGAACTTCAGTTGGCTCATATTTGGGAAAAGGTGCTGGGTATTCACCCCATTAGCGTGAAAGACGACTTCTTTAACCTGGGCGGTGACTCTCTATCGGCAGTACGCCTGATGCTGGAGATTGAGCAGCATTTTGGACAAAAGTTATCGCTAGCGACGCTTTTTCCCAGTTCGACGATTGAGCATCTGGCAAGCATTCTGCGTCAGGCGACGGGTTCTCTCTTGAGTTCTCCTTTAGTAGCGATTCAGCCAGATGGCACAAAACCTCCCTTTTTCTGCGTTCATCCCATCGGGGGCAATGTGCTTTGTTACCTGGATTTAGCTCGTCATTTGGGTGAAGACCAACCTTTTTACGGTTTGCAAGCGTCGGGGATTGATGGGCAAGGGGAGCCAAAGAGACAGGTTGAAGATATGGCTAGTTATTATATCGAGGCAATCCGCGAGATTCAACCGCAAGGTCCGTATTTGCTGGGAGGTTGGTCTTTTGGTGGAGTGGTAGCGTTTGAGATGGCTCAACAGTTGCATTCGTCAGGTGAGCAAGTGGCGCTGCTTGCTTTGATAGATAGTTCAGCACCCCAGCGTAACAGTCAACCGATGGAGGTTGATACTGCTGCCACACTAGCTTGGTTTGCGAAGGATTTGGGCAGTTATTTTGGAAAGGAGCTTACTGTATCGGTTAGCGCTCTCCAGTCTCTTGCGCCGGATGAGCAGTTGAGCTACGTGCTGGAACGGGCAAGGGCGGTTAACGTTGTGCTTCCTGATGCTGGAGTGGTTGAAATTGGCCGTCTGCTAGAGGTTGTTTTGGCAAATCGTCAAGCTGAGCGCAGCTACACGCCAGTTGTTTATCCAAACCAGATTATGGTATTTCGTGCGGAGGAATTGATTGAGCCAGGAAAATCAGACCCCACAATGGGCTGGAAGCAGTTAACGGACGGTGGAGTAGAGATTCACACAATTTCTGGCGATCACTACACCATTGTCAAGGAACCTCATGTACGAGTTTTAGCGGAACGGCTAAGGAATTTTCTTGAGCAGGCACAGAGCGATCACTCCTTGAGCCAGTTTCCCCATACTCGTCCTCGCGCAACAGGTTCAGGGATAGCTGCACTATCTTCGTGCAGTTCCTATCTGAAAGACGATCACTCCTCAGCCTAATTGGATTCAGGAGTCAGGGGAGCGATCGCAATAACTAAGGACTAACTATGACTACCAAAAGGAGTAATATGGCTACAATCAGACTGATGCACGCTAAACTTCATCGAGTACGTGTGACCGATGCTAAGCGCGATTATGTGGGCAGTATCACCATTGACCAAGAGTTGTTGGAGAAAGTCGGAATACTGCCTCTCGAAGAAGTGGAGATAGTCAACATCAGCAACGGCAACCGTTGGTCAACCTATGCTCTGCCAGGAGAGGCAGGAACGGGTTGCGTCTGTCCCAATGGCGGGGGAGCGCTTATGTGCCAGCCTGGAGACATCCTGATTATATTCTCCTACGAGTGGTGCGATCGCACTGATGTTTTACGCACAGGGCATACAGCGCGAGTTATTGTTGCAGATGAGCAAAATCGCTGTAAAGAATTTTTCCACCAAACCTTAACCCCTAGCGATAACAAACTCCTATTCGACCCTTCGCAAGCCCTTACAGTTAAGAGTGATAGTCAAAGCGCCAGCTTTGATTTGAAGAACTGCTTTCAGCATAGCATCGGCAGTCCGAAACAATAGAATTAGCAACTCTGGAATCTGGAATAATCTAGGGAGTTTTAACAAGCTTTTTAAAATTCCCAAGAATTCCTCGGTTTGATTAGCTAACAGCCACTTCATAAAAGTATAGTCAAATATGTTTGAGACACTCAACTCAGTTCTCCAAGCTTATAAGCTGAAGTCGATTAAGGAAGCTCCGGCGGAACTAGAATCCGATGAAAGCAAACCCTGTCTTGTTTTCTTTACTTTAGCGGACGAAAGGCTTACATTACTCCTGGCTGCAAGTAGAATTTTACCTGAAAGTGCTTTTATAGTAACTGAACCGACTTGGGTAAAAGTTCTGCAAGAAGGGAATAAATCTGTATTATACCTCCTTGAAGGGATTACCATGAACGAATTTGGTCAATGTTTTCACACCAAATTCAAAACTCCTCAGAGGATAACTTTTTTATGTAATTTTTGTACCGAAGCAGCTTTCAGTTTTTATGAACCAGTCCACCAAGAGAAGGCTCAAAAATTTCAGTTCTATGAAGGACTGACGGACTGCCCGATGTCAAGTGGTATAGAACTAGAAGAATATACCAATGACAAACTGCATACTCGCTTACTTGCTGCTGCAAAAAATGTCAATGTACCCCAAACGATGGTTTTTGGCTTTTCTTTGGAAAAATATAGCCATCATCCCGTCACTCCAAAAATTCAATTGATTTCCCTATCTAGAAATCTTTCTAATGATGAAATCCAAGAATATCTGACGGTATTTCCGGCTTCTCAATTTGTGATTAAGCCTTCGGGAGTAAGGTGGATGGGAAGCAGACTCTGCACTATTGAGTCAAAAGATAATCTGGATAGGGCTGTTGAAAACTTTAAGAAATGTATGGATTCACTCCAGGACAATGATTGTCTGCTTGTGGAGGAATTTATCGATTCAAGTATTACTGATAACTGCAACCTGGGAGCGAGACTGAGAGTGTTGGTAACCCGCCGCCCCAATAATGTTGCCGAAACTTCTGGTATTATCTGCACTTTAGGCTACCTTGACAAACCAATCAATGGAGATACTTCCGAAAGTTTTTCAATTGACTATCTGTGTAACTTGCTTCAGTTGACGAACGAGGATAAGAATCAACTAATTGATAAGATTAAGCAATTAGGTGAAGCGGTACTAGAGTCTATTATTGGCTACGAAACACAATATTTAACCCATATTCCCCAAAACAAACAAACTGATTTTATTGGTTTAGATGTTTTTTTGAGAAATCATAAGAGTCCATTAGAACCGTTTCTAATTGAAGTCAACGATCATGATTGCATTAGCACCTTACAGATATACGAAGTGCAACATTCCCCTAACAGGTCTGACTTCCTAGATAAATGGGTGGAAACGATGTTGTACCGCTCCTATCAATATATGCTAAAAGGCAAGAATATATTGATGATTGGAGGTGGAGGATACTCAAAGCTGAATATTTTTGAGTTTGCCAATCAAGTAGGTATCAATATTATTTTAGTTGATAGCGACTCTCAACATTTCGCTACCAGTTACAGTAGCCAGGTTTTCACTATTGACATTGACGACCATACCAAAGATATTGAAAATGCCCTAGCAATTGTGGAAGTTGTCCGCAATTCTTGCATCACTGTGGACGGTGTAGTTACGTTTTGGGAAGATAATGTACCTTTGTCCTCTTTAGTAGCTAGCTTTTTAGGTAAACCAGCCAACAATTATCAAAGTGCAAGCATCGCTAAAAGCAAATTGTTGACTCATAAAAAAATTATAGCTGATGAGTACAATAAACTCGCTTGTGAATGTCGAGACTTCTCCAATGGCGTAGATTTTAGGGTTTTAAATAATGTAGCTGATGTCCATAATATTCCACGACATTACTATCCTTTAGTAATTAAGTTAGATACTGGAAGTGCTTCCTTTGGTGTAGAGGTAATTCAAACAGAAGAAGAATTATTAGCTAAGTTTGAAGACTATAAAAGCTATATTCAAGCCGCCACACAGTATGGTGCTGGGTTAAGTTTTAAGTATCAAATATTTGTCACGCCATACCTGCAAGGGTCTGAACATGATGTTGACCTAATCATGTTTGATGATGAGTTGGTAGCTGGTTATGTAACTGATAATGGACCCACTCTGCCTACTCTTTGTAAGGAAATGACGGCTATTATGCCTAGTTTACTGGACAAAGAAAAGCAAGAGAATTTGATTCATGCCGCCTGGAAAGCCTGCCGCAGCGTTGGCTTAAAACAGGGTGTTTTTAATGTAGAGGCAATCTACACACCACTGGGAGTGAAAATTTTAGAAATCAATGCGAGGATGGCTGGTTTTTATTTTCCTAAATGGGTATTTAATGTATGGGATATTAACCTGATCCTGTATTCCTACCTGATTGCTTGCGGTATCAAACCGTTTGTTAATAAAAACAGCTTACCCCGCATATACCACAATGGTTTTCTCTGTTACGCCTCATTGCATAAGCATACGATAGATGCCGCAAAGCTGAAAGAGTTGTCATCCGAGTCAGATTTCTATGTAATTGTTCTAGAGAAAGAAATACCTGCTGAAGAAAAATATGAAGTTCCCTATGCTTCTGTAGCGATTTGCTCTCAAAATATTGCAGAGGGAAAGCAGAAAATGAAGAGGTTTTTAGAGGAGCATTCTCTTATAAGGGAAGAATATAGGTTTATATGTGAGGACTAAATTATTGGCTCTACAACTAGGAGCTAGGAATCTATTTACTTGCAAGCGCCGAGAAGCAAGGAAATCTGACAAATGAGACAGCCAGCGATGATCGCAGGTACATTACACTCTGTCAATGGTTTTTCTGATAAAGACCACAGCTACGCTCGCCAGACCAAGAGCCCACAGGATTTTCAACCGCTTAGCGCTCACATTGAAACCCCAAAGCGTCCCGCCTATTGTGGCGCGGCTAGCAGTGTAATGGTTCTGAATGCGCTCCACCGCCTGTACGGCCGAAGCGTGCAGCTTGAAAGTCATCGGGCGTTGCTGATTTACGGTATGAAACGTTAAATATGCCCCTCATAGAAACCAGTATCCACAAAGCTTTTGGATTTTAAAGTTATTTTTTTCATACCCTGATTAAGCAACGCCCTTCCTTCTTTCTTCTTTCCTCTTCCTTCGGAGGTTATTTTAGCCGATCGCACCCCGCACTGCCGAACCGATCGCCCGTTTTTGCTCGTCGTCGTAGCCCCACCGCCGGAAAAATTTTTCATACTCGCCGTTGGCACTGTGCAAACTTTCTAGCATTTGCGACGCTATAGTTTGACACGCTGCCATTTGCAGCATTTGAATTAAATTGCGCGATCGCTCCTGCACTCTAGCAGAATCGGCCGCCATTTCCTCCTTTTGCTGGCGCGAATGATGTACAACCATTGCCGCCGACATCGCCAAATTTTTCACCAGCAGTTCTGCTACGATCTCAGGAGCCGATCGCAGTGCCTCGACTACTCCGGGTGACGGGTGATCTGCCTCCGGTCGATCGTCCGTTAGATAGGTGACAAAAAACCCCCTAGCACCGTTCTGTGTTTTCACCAGAGATGTAACAGCTTGCTGGATGTCGGCTTGTAAAAGTCGATCGGCCTCAATGAACGACAGTAAAGATTGAGTCAGCTCGATCGCTCCCTCAAAAGTTATGCTTTCCGATGCTAACAAAGAAGATGGAATACTCATAACGAACTCAATAATTGTCAAGATTCTGCCAATAATTGTAAACAATTCCCGCTGCCCGATCGCAGATAAATATGGCTATTATCTCCTCCAAACAACAGCCCTCCGACCAAAATCTACCCGAAGACATAGCCCCAGCCCGTCGCAAAAAAGCCGCCAAACCCCAGGCGGAATCTCTGGTAGAAGCGCAAGAACTACCCGACGAAATCAATAGCAAACAAGACGACAAAATCCGACCCCAGCGCTTAGCTGAATACATCGGGCAAAAAGACTTGAGAGAAGTTTTGGCGATCGCAATTGCAGCAGCCAAATCTCGCGGCGAACCTATGGATCACCTGTTACTCTACGGGCCTCCAGGGTTAGGAAAAACCACAATGTCGCTAATTTTAGCAGCAGAAATGGAAGTTGAATGCAAAATCACCACCGCCCCAGCCTTAGAAAAACCGCGAGATATTGTCGGATTGCTGATCAACCTCAAAGCAGGCGACGTGCTGTTTATCGACGAAATTCACCGCTTATCTAAAGTTACAGAAGAAATCCTCTATCCGGCGATGGAAGACTGTCGGTTAGATATTACGATCGGTCAAGGCAAAAGTGCCAAAATCCGCAGCATTCCCCTAAAACCATTTACCTTAGTAGGAGCAACCACAAAAGTCGGATCGCTGACATCTCCATTGCGCGATCGCTTCGGCTTGATCCAAAGATTACGCTACTACGAAATAGACGAACTTAGTCTAATTGTCCAAAGAACCGCCCAAGTTCTTGACACTCAAATCACCCCAGAAGGAGCCACAGAAATTGCCCGCCGAGCGCGCGGAACCCCCCGGATCGCTAACCGCTTGCTGCGACGAGTTAGGGACTACAGCGAAGTCAAAAATTTAAAGCCAATTGATGCCGAAGTTGCCTCACTCGCCCTGGAATTATTCAACGTCGATCCGCTAGGTTTAGATTGGACAGATCGGCGGATTTTGACAGCAATGATTGAGAACTTTAACGGCGGCCCAGTGGGCTTAGAAACCCTCGCAGCTTCCACAGGAGAAGACACTCAAACAATTGAGGATGTGTACGAACCGTACTTAATGCAAATCGGATTTTTGCAGCGGACAAATCGCGGGAGAATGGTAACGGTTGCTGCTAGAAAACACTTAGGTTTACTCGATGAAAAGGAGTAAAAAATGGTACAGATCCAACAAGCAAAAATACTAACTTTGTCAGAGTTTCTAAAACTGCCAGAAACAGAACCGGCTAGCGAATATATCAACGGTCAAATCATCCAAAAGCCTATACCACAAGGAAAACATAGCCGGATTCAATGTGAATTAGTCCCCGCCATCAATGTCGCAGTTAAAAATCAGAAAATTGCTTTAGCTTTTCCTGAATTGCGGTGTACTTTTGGCGGCAGATCAATCGTGCCAGATGTCACAGTATTTACTTGGGAAAGAATACCACTTGATGAAAATGGGGATGTTGCGAATGTATTTGAAACTTACCCTGATTGGACAATTGAAATTCTGTCTCCTGGCTAGAGTCAAACTAAAGTAACAGGGAATATTTTACACTGTCTGAAAAACGGCACTAAAATGGGTTGGCTGATCGATCCGATGGTGCGATCTATATTAATTTATCCCCCTGGAAAGCAACCGGAAATTTTAGCAAAACCAGAAGAATTGTTGCCGGTTCCAGATTGGGCAGCAGAATTGCGGGTGACGGTAGGAGATTTGTTTGGGTGGTTGAAACTATAGCAGAAGTCAGTTGACAGTTGACAGTTGACAGTTGACAGTTGTTATTGGAGACCAATAATTTTCCGGGCTGTGCCTCCAATTAAAAAGTAAAAATTAAAAAGTAAAAATTCCAATTACCAATTACCAATTAACAATTCCCTATTCCCCATTCCCCATGTTAATATCCCTCAGAATAGAAAACTTTGCCTTAATTGACTGTCTGGATCTAGAATTTGGCCCGAGTTTGAACGTATTTACAGGGGAAACCGGCGCTGGTAAATCGATTATCCTAGATGCGATCGATGCAGTTTTGGGCGGGAAAGTCGATCGCCGATCGATTCGCACCGGAGCAACGCGGGCAATACTGGAAGCTACCTTTGAATTGGACAAAGCCGCAGCTTTGTGGCTGGGCGAGCAAGAAATTGAACCCATAGACGGAAATTTAGCCGTTTGCAGCCGGGAAATTAACGCATCAAGCGGTGCTCTACGCACCAGATCCCGGTTGAACGGAATTCTCGTCAACCGCCAGTTAATGGACCAACTGCGCGATCGGCTTGTCGAAATTACTGCCCAAGGCCAAACCGTCCACCTCGGACAAGAAACCCTCCAGCGAGAATGGCTCGATTTATACGGCGGCAAAAAGCTCACTGAAGCCCGATCGATCATCGCCTCCGCGTGGCTGGGAGCCAACAGCGCAAAAACCGCCCTCAAACGCAGGCGTCAGTCGGAACAGCAGCGACTGCAAAGACTTGATTTGTTAGAATACCAAGTCCGAGAACTCGGCGAAGCCCAGATCGAAGACGCCGACGAACTCGAACAGCTAGAACACGAATCAATCCGGCTGGGCCACGTAGTCGAATTGCAGCAGCAGAGTTACCAAGTCCACCAAGCCCTGTACCAAAACGAGGGCGACAGCGCATCAGCCGCCGACTTGTTGAGCAAAGCCGAAGGAATTTTAAGCGACATGGCGGTTTACGATGTGCAGTTGCAACCAATCCTAGAAATGGTCAGCGATGCTTTAGCTCAAGCCACAGAAGCCAGTCGGCAAATTAGCAGCTACGGCGAACAATTAGAAGCAGATCCCGAAAGACTCGAAGAAGTAGAAGATCGGATTCGCGAACTCAAACAAATTTGTCGCAAATACGGGCCGCTCAAAGAAGCGATCGCCTACTACCAAAGCATTCAAAACGAACTAAATGAACTTTTAGAAGGAGGCGAGTCAATGGAAGCCTTAGAACTCGCATATCAGAACGCTTTAGAGCAATTAAAAGATGCTTGCAGCCACCTCACCACCCTGCGACGCGAAGCAGCCCTCAAACTAGAAACGCACCTCGTAGGAGAACTTAAGCCGTTAGCAATGGAAAAAGTGCAATTTCAAGTCGAGATATCGCCTTGTACCCCAACCGCTACTGGTGCCGACCAAATCGCCTTTTGTTTCAGCCCGAATCCGGGGGAACCTTTGCAACCCCTGGGGGCGATCGCCTCCGGGGGAGAAATGAGCCGCTTTCTACTCGCTATCAAAGCCTGTTTTTCCCAAATAGAAAGTGCCGGTACGCTGATTTTTGACGAAATCGACGCCGGAGTCTCCGGGAGAGTCGCCGGGGCGATCGCCAAAAAACTCTACCAACTCTCGGACAAACACCAAGTTCTCTGTGTCACCCACCAGCCGCTGATCGCCGCGATGGCTGATTTTCATTTTCGCGTCAACAAACAAACGATCGAAGCAGAAGCAAGTATCGGCGAACCCGCAGTCAACTCCGAACCAATGGAACGCACAGTAGTCAGAGTTGCCGCCCTCAACAGTGAGCAGCGGCGGGAAGAACTCGCCCAACTCGCCAGTGGCCGCTCAGCAACAGAAGCCATCGCCTTCGCCGAATCCCTGCTTGTAGAAGCCGCCGGATTGCGCCAAACTCAGTCCGCCAAACCCTGATGACACACTTGAGCCGATCGGGGGGTTAAAAGGCGGAGTTTTTTCATAGTCGAAGGTTACACTAAAAATATCAACCGCAAATTTTACAAAAAAAAGCTGAAAACCCCGTGAATTTAGTGGGATGAAAGCTAACAGCAGCAAAATAGAGAGAAATTCTAGTTAAAAACCACAATTGTGTAGAGAAGGGCACACATCACTAGCAACTGGTAGTGTCACAATTGCGGCTAGTCCCACAAGGCCACCCCTCTTTCAGCAGTCCTTCCGCCAGTACGCATTCTTCTGCGGGCGATCGGCTCAAAGCTCGGTAGAACATACTTAAACCAGGCACGCACAATGTCAAAATCAGTTAATAAACCTTTTAAACAAGATTGGCGCTCTGTAAAAAGATTGCAGCACTCCCACCGCCTCGTTACTCTCCCACCCTCCGTTCAGCAACAAGGTCAACTGAATTTCCCTTGTCTTGTGGCCGGAGTTCTGTAAACTGGGAAATACTTTCACACATACTTGAGTCTTGTGCGACAAGTGACTCACTAATCAACTTCCCCGCTCTCTTGGCTTAGAGACTAACCCTTACACTTAAGCTTCTGTAAAGGTCTATGAAATCTGCATCTTCCACCAATTACTCTTCTCTGGACAACGTGATTGATGTCGCTGTTGTCGGCGGTGAAAATCATCATCAGGAACATTATTCTCCCCCGGAAATTAGGAGCAGTGCAATTATCCCGCGCCAAGGAAACCTCTCTGGCATTCTTGACCTTCTAAATAAGCAAAGTTTCACAGTAGTAGTTAAGGAAGTAGAAGACAAACTTAAGGTTGTCAATCAAACGCTGGGAATGCTCGACAATATCCTGGAGAGCGAGGGATTTGATGCCATACTCAACGAGATGTTGCAGTCGATTACCCTCAAAACAGGGGAATTGCTGAATGCCGATCGCACCACGATATTTTTATTAGACGACGAAAAAAATGAACTCTGGGCGATCGTTGCTAAAGACGAAAATGGCAAAAACCTAGAAATCAGAGTTCCCGCCCATGTAGGCATTGCCGGAGAAGTAGCCACGTTCCAAAAAGTGGTTAATATCCCTTACGATTTTTACAACGACGAACGATCGGCTAATGCCAAAAAATTTGACGAAAAAACGGGCTACCGCACTTATACAATGCTGGCAATGCCCCTGATTAATGAAGACACAAAAGAGTTAGTAGCAGTTGTTCAACTGATTAATAAATTAAGACCAAATCACGAAAAATACCCAACTTTAGACGAACAAATAGACAGGCACGGATTTACTAAAGAAGACGAACAAGTTTTTAAAGAATTTGCTCCCTCGATTCGCTTAATTCTAGAATCGTCCAAATCTTTCTACGCAGCAACTCAGAGACAACGAGCAGCAACGGCGCTGATGAATGCCGTAAACGCTCTTTCTCAGAGCAGTTTAGACTTAGAAGATACCCTAAAAAGGGTGATGGATCAGGCCCAAGAACTCATGAACGCCGATCGCAGCACCCTGTGGCTGATCGACGAAGAGAAAGACGAACTGTGGACGAAAATCCCGATGGCGGGCAACTTGAAAGAAATTCGCATACCCAGAACCGCCGGTTTTGCAGGCATCGTCGCCCAATCTAGCGAACCGCTGCTGATTCCCTTTGACGTGTACGACGACCCCCGCGCAGCCACTTCCAAAGAAGTAGATCAAAAGTCGGGCTACCGCACTTGCAGTATGCTTTGTATGCCAGTCTTTAACTCGGACAAAAAATTGATTGGCGTCACCCAATTAGTTAATAAAAAACGACAAGGAGAATTCCCCCCCTACAACCCCCAAGATTGGCCTCACGCCCCCGAACAGTGGAAAGCGAGTTTCAATCGCAATGACATGGAATTTATGAAGGCGTTTAACATCCAAGCAGGAGTCGCGCTGCAAAACGCCAAACTGTTTGCCGAAGTCAAACAGCAAGAACAAAGACAAAAAGATATGCTCCACGCCTTGACTAACGGTGTGATTTCTACAGATAAAAAAGGCAATATAGTAGCGACAAATCCCAGTGCCAAAAAATTACTGGGTGTCAGCGATGCTGAATTAGCCGAAGGTCAATCTTTGCGCGAGTTAATTAAGTTAGAAAAAGGTGATTTTGCCAAGTGGTTTGATGCGTCTTTGTCTCCAGAAGACGATAACGACCGCCAGCAGTATTACCCAGATCAAGTTTTGCTTTCCTTTGAAGGAGAATCGCAGAGTATCAATCTCTCGATTAATTCAATGACTGACGCTACCGACCCCAACAAGGTCAACGGTGCGTTAGTTGTCATGGAAGATATTAGCAGTGCCAAGCAAGTCAAAAACTTGATGTACCGTTACATGACTCCAGAAGTAGCCGAAGCTTTGTTAGCTTCAGGGGATACTGGATTGGGCGGTAAGCGCAAAAACGTTTCGGTGCTGTTCTCAGATATTCGCAGCTATACCACACTTACGGAAAAATTGCAAGCCGAAGAAGTGGTAGTGATGCTGAATAAATATTTTGAAGTGATGGTAGATGTCGTATTCGAGTACGGAGGGACTCTCGACAAATACATCGGCGACGCTCTGATGGCAGTTTTTGGCTCTCCAGCGCCCCTAGAGGATCATGCTTGGTGCGCCATGCAAACGGCGGTGAAAATGCGGGAAAAACTGGCTGAGTTTAATCGAGAGCGTATGGCACATGGCGAACTGCCGATCGGCATCGGTATGGGCGTACATTCCGATGAAGTTGTTAGCGGCAACATCGGTAGTAGCAAACGCATGGAATTGACTTCGATCGGAGACGGCGTAAACCTCGCCTCTCGCTTAGAAGGCGCCAGCAAGCAGTACGGCACCGACTTGATCATCAGCGACAATACTTACAGAGATTATGCCGATCGGCTGTACGTGCGAGAACTCGATTTTATTACTGTCAAAGGCAAAAGCGAACCCGTAATCGTTTACGAACTCGTCGGCATCCGCGAGGGATACTCCCCAGTGGGCAAGTCACTAACCGAAACACAGCAACAAGTTATAGAACATTACACCAAGGGGCGCGAACATTACAAAACTCCAGTCCACCAAAGACTCTCTGAGAGTGAGGTGAAAAATATCTTAGATAATGTCGCCGAAATGCCGGAGGCAGAGATTAAGAACCTCTCCAATTACAAGTTAGAGCAACAGTTGGAACACGAACTCAAGAACCTGTTACATCAACTGAAAAAGCTGTCAGAGTACGACCCGAAAAACCTGTCCGAAGCAGACAAACTCATCGTACTGTTGCAGCCAGAAATCCAACTGCTGAAATTGGAAGGCATCAAAAACCTCTCCGAAGACGAAGCCAAAATGCTGCTGCAAGCAAAAATCAAGCCCTTATCAGCAGATGATATTAAATACTTGCAAGAAGGCGATGTCAAAAAGCTGTTGGAAGCAGACATCTTAGAACCATCAAATCCTCAAATCAAACGGCTGAAACCAGCAGAGATCAGGCAGCTATTGCAGGCGAAAATTAAAAGTCGGGCCTGCGAGACAGTTGCAGAAATGTTAGATGAGGAATTTGAAAACCTGGGACTCGATCGGGTGAAAAAACTGCTGAGCGAGTTTAAGAAAGCTTTAGAACCAAAAGCCAAGCAAGCCTTTAAAGACGCTGCAGGCGAATTTGAGGTCGTTCTGAAAGTTGACCCGAAAAACAAGGCAGCTAAATTGCACGTCGATCGCTGTATGTTATTTCAGCATAGTTTTTCAGACGTACTCAACTGGGATGGTGTGTGGAATCTCACAGAAAAATAGCAGTAGCCCACAGCAAATCCTCGCGGTGGCGTCAGGGTTCGGGGCGGGGGCGATCGCGATCGGGGGTGCGCCTCCCATCCCACCAGCAATTAACCTGAATATCCTATTGAGGTAATTGTAAATAAGCTCCAACAGGTATTATGGTTATATAACCGGATTTGAATTTGCAAGCGAGATGCCGGGGTTTCGCCCTACGTGTTTCGTTCGCACTACCTACCGCAACAAACTTAGCACTTCTATTATTTGAAGCGCTTAAAAATAGTTAGGACTGGCGGCAGCGTTACCCGGTTTCTGAGAAAAATCTTGGAGAAAGCCGACGAAACATCCGCTCAAAAACCGGGTTTCTCACCCCGCCCGCGTAAGTCTTAATAGCGTTACCGGCTCCTAAAAAGAGCTTCGTTCGCAGATAGTCAATGTTCTAGTCTTAGATATAGAAAACCACTAGCGTCAGTTATGAATAATTGGAATTCGCAATCGGGAGATGTTGAGTGGGTAGATCAGGTTTACCAACTATTGCTGGAGATTGCTCGCAGCTCCCTGTCAGATATCCCCAGAATCCCGGAAAACATCACTGTTAAGGCTATCCCTCTGATCCAGAAGGTACAAAGCATTCAGCAAAGACCTGACGGGCAAGTGTTCAAATCTGGTTCCTTTTCAGTAAACGATCACGAATGGGTCGATCGAGTCTGCCAACTATTGGTAGAACTAACCAGCGCGTCTTTGTCCGAACAGCCCAAAATGCCGGAAAACCTTGCAGGCAGATCTTTAGCCCTGGCAGATCGAGCACAAAAAATTAAAGAAGATATCGAAGAAAATGCAGCCCAAACCCCAGCAGATGAAGATGACAATTCCGTACAGTCTCCAGACGCGCTGCTTTCCCTCTTGCACCACAGTTTGAAAACTCAGCGCGCCAAAAGCTACAACCCCGATGCCCCCGAATGGCAGCAAGTCTTGAGCCTGCTCGACGTAGTGCAGTCAATTTACAAGCAAATCCAAAATTAAATTCAAGCTTCACTCAGGGGCATCTTTATTGTGCGAGATTGATCGCTCTTAAAGACAGGTGCTCTTTGACATAAAATTTTTTTTGCCGTAGCCCGAACATTTCCGATTATTGCACTTTTGTCAACTACACTAGGTTTAATCGGTTCTAGGGCAAGAGAACATGAGCGGAGAAAACATCGGCGATTTGTCAAAAGAAATATTAGCCGATCGCTATCAGTGCGATCGGCGGCTCGGCAAGCAAGCAGGAAGGCAAACTTTACTCGCCCGCGACTTAAAAACCCAACAGCAAGTAGTAGTCAAACTCCTCTCATTCAGCAGCGACTTTAACTGGGAAGACTTAAAACTGTTCCAGCGAGAAGTCGAAACCTTAAAATCCCTATCCCATCCGGCAATTCCCCGATATCTCGACTCCTTTGAAATCGACACGCCCAAGCGCAAAGGATTCGCCCTAGTTCAGACTTACATCGAAGCCAAATCCCTACAAGAATATCTCTCAGACGGCCGCACCTTCAGCGAAAGAGAAGTCAAACAATTAGCAACAGCATTATTAGACATCCTCGCCTACCTGCACCAGCGACAGCCCCCCGTCATTCACCGCGACATTAAACCCAGCAATATTTTACTCAAGAATCGATCAGGAAACAGCGTCGGCGAAGTCTACCTAGTCGATTTTGGTGCAGTTCAAACCCTAGCAACCCAACAAGGAAAAACAGTCACCGTTGTCGGAACTTATGGCTATATGCCGCCCGAACAATTTGGCGGGAGAGCAGTTCCAGCTTCCGACTTGTACAGCGTGGGAGCAACATTAATCGCCTTAATTACCAAGCAGCATCCTGCCGACTTGCCGCAGCAAGATTTGCAGATCGAGTTCGAGCAATTGACCAAACTCAGTCCCGGTTTTACCAATTGGCTGAAGTGGATGACGCATCCGACTTTAGAATGCCGTCCCGCCTCAGTCCAAATAGCAAAAGAAGTTCTAGAAAAACCACAGGAAATAAATAAATATTCCCAGACATTGAGACTGGGAAAAACGCTAGATACCTCTAGGTTGTTCAAGAATGCGATCGGGCGCAGCACTTGGATGGGAACTCTAGGCGTAGGATCTTGTGCAGCAATTTACGGAACCTTTATTTTTCCGGTAGTGGCGACAATTTTAGGAGGATTTATCGGTCTTTTTCTCGGCTTGCTGCTGGGGTTGGGGAACGGAATAATCGTAGGAATTGTGACGCGCTTGTGGTTTTTTCCCCTAACTAATCCCAAACTTCACCGACAGGTTTTAACTGCAATTAGTATTGTACTCTGTACCTCGATAAGCATCGTCTACTTTCGGATAATGGGTTGGAATAAGCTAAACGATTTGAGTTTTGAGATTATTTTCGTGCTAGCACCGTCGCTAATTGCAGGACTGTCAATGGGGGCAAGTAGCAAGTCTATTGCCCGGTGGTATCAAAAAGAAAGTGGACTGTAATCTAAAATTTACAGTTCTGGACTCACTCCGAGCAAATAAACCGGGTTTTTACGAAAAGACGCATTACAACCGCCAGACTCGCTAAACAACCCGGTTTCTGAACCCCGACGCTCCCCTCACACTCAAATTCATGTAAAAAAATATGACTAGCAAAATATTAGCAGAACGCTACGAAGTGCAGCGGCAACTAGGAAAACAAACTGGTCGCCAAACGCTGCTAGCTCGTGACTTACAAACTCACGAATTAGTTGTTATCAAACAGCTATTCCTCGGCAGCGATTTTGAATGGCAAGACCTCAAGCTATTTGAACGGGAAGCGGAAACTTTAAAAGCACTTTCTCACCCAGCAATTCCGCGCTACCTCGACTACCTGGAAATTGACGAACTAAATAGTAAAAGCTTTGCCCTGGTACAGACTTATGTAGAAGGAAAAACTTTGCAAGAGCATTTGCGATCGGGGCGTACTTTTAGCGAAAGCGAGGTAAAACAATTAGCTAAATCGCTGTTAGCAATTTTGAATTATTTGCACAAGCAAAATCCGCCTGTTATTCACCGTGACATTAAACCCAGTAATATTTTACTGCACAGCAGATCAGGTAACTCGGTCGGACAAGTTTATTTAGTTGATTTCGGTTCTGTGCAGAACCAAGCTGCAAAATTTGGCGGCACAATTACAGTAGTGGGAACTTACGGGTATATGGCACCCGAACAATTTGGCGGGCGCTCGGTTCCGGCTTCTGACCTCTACGGTTTAGGTGCAACTTTAATTTATTTGGTAACGGGTTTGCATCCCACCGAACTGTCGCAGCAGGATTTGAAAATTCAATTTGCCGATCGGGTACCGCAGGTCAATCCTAATTTAATAGATTGGCTGGAGTGGATGACAGAACCAAGTTTGTCCAAACGGTTATCTTCGGCTAGGCAAGCATGGCGAGGGCTTAAAAATCCCCACCTTATCAACAAAAGTCCTATGGTGGTGCTGCAGCCACAAGGCAGCGATATTAAACTTACAAAAAATTCGGAGTTTATAGAAATTGTAATTCCGGCAAAAGGCATCGGTTTTGGTTTAATTGCCACGCTTTCGGCTGTGGTATCTGCGAGTCCTGTCTCATTTATAGCAAGGGATATGTTGAGCGATGCGTTAAAGATAAATCCCCAATTTTTTATAATAATATCAGGAAGTTTGTTATGTATGGCAGGACTAAAGTTGATATTTGCACTATTTCGAGAAAGGCGCCTCAGAATCGATCGCCAGCAAATCTCCTGTAGCAGCCATCTACTGGGGTTGAGATGGAATCATGCCAAGCCATCTCCCAGAAACGAGATTTGCCACTTGGAAATTCAACAACGTGAATATAGAAACAGCGGTATTGGTGTAAAAGTTATAAAAGTTATGATTTTTGCTTTTTCAATCCCTAGAGAGTTATATCAAGCGGCATCATTACTTATGCAGAAGGGCCACTCGGAAGTGAGATTAGGGAAAGTCTATCAGATGATAGTTCAAGCAGGCAACCACAAATATCAGTTAGGAGAGAAGGAGGGACTAAGTGAATCAGAAATCAAGTGGTTAGCAACAGAACTGAGCCAGTGGTTGGGTTTGAAAATTAAAATAATTTTGACAGACGGTAAACAGAATAAATGGTTCTGAAAATATCTCCCTCGCCCAAACAAACCATTCCCCTCTCAAACTGTGGGATCGGCGCCCCGCCCGTCCCCTCTCTCTTGTGTGGGATGGGCGTCTCGCCCGAAAGCGTGTATTCTCCCAGCCGGCGACACACTCCCCCGCTTTCGGTCAATCTCATGCAGCATCGATCCCGATCGCCCGTAAAATGCTATCAAAGGGATTTGGCAAGTAGCACTCATCCCAATCATCTGTTAACTTGGAGATATTGTTGTGGACTTATCGCTAATTCCGGCACAGCCGAAACCAGGACTGCTCAACGTCCTCATCGAAATTACCGCCGGTAGCAAAAACAAGTACGAATTTGATAAAGACTTACAAGCCTTTGCTCTCGATCGGGTGCTTTCTTCCTCAGTCCAATATCCGTGTGACTACGGCTTCATACCCAATACCTTAGCCGATGATGGCGACCCCCTCGACGGCATGGTGATGATGGATGAGCCCACATTTCCAGGGTGCATAATCGCAGCCCGTCCGATCGGAATGCTGGAAATGATCGACGGAGGCGACAGGGACGAAAAACTTTTGTGCGTTCCCGACAAAGACCCCCGCTATGCTCACTATAAGTCCCTCAAAGACGTAGCCCCCCACCGCTTGGACGAAATAGCCGAATTTTTTAGAACCTACAAAAATTTGGAGAAAAAAGTCACGGAAATTCTGGGTTGGCAAGATGTCGATCAAGTAATGCCCTTAGTGGAAAAGTGCATCGCAGCCGATCGCCAATAAGCCCCTAGCCCGCACTCCTCGACTGCAACCCGACTAAAAACTCAGGGGGCAGAACTTAAGGCGATGCTGCACGTGAGGCGATGCAGTCGAGGAACAGATGGGTAGAATGTCAAATCAGTCGTGAATGCCGACTCACCGGAACAGCATTCCTGAAAACCCCGCCCCGGCCCCAATCTTGAAAAAAATACTACTCATAGAGTAAGATGAAGCGCAAATTCTACCTCTGGAGAATGAGTTATACGGCGGAGGAAGTTTTACCCGAACACTCTTATTCGGCGCTATCTTAATCTCAGAACACATAACACGGCGGGCAGCCCGCATGATGCAAAAAATAATCTCTTAAGCGTGACGTCTCCTACACGAATCGGTAAGGTTGAGAATTCTAACAGCCCAAGTATTAGGCACTCAAATAGTTTCCCGATCAAGGGCTTTATTATAGTACAGATTGCTAAAAACTAAAAAGTAAAAACTAAGATTTCAACTCCCAAGTTCCTGCCGCCAAAACTAAAAAAAATGCCAGATTCCGCACCCTCTCTACCCAATCCACAGCCTTCCGATCACAAACCCACTATGGAAAATAGTCCTTTGACCGAGTTTGTCGTTCAGTTTTGGGGCGTGCGGGGCAGCATCGCCACCCCCGGCACCAAAACACTGCGCTACGGAGGCAACACCTCCTGTGTAGAAATGCGCTTGGGCAAAAAACGCCTGATATTTGACGGCGGTACGGGCCTGCGAGTTCTGGGCCTAAACTTGCTGCGGCAAATGCCGGTGGAAGCCCATATGTTTTTCAGCCACACTCACTGGGATCACATTCAAGGGTTTCCGTTCTTTACTCCCGCCTTTATCCCAGGGAACTGCTTTCACATTTACGGTGCGATCGCCCCCAACGGCACTACAATCAAACACCGTCTTGCTGACCAAATGGTGCACCCCAATTTTCCCGTCCCCATCCAAGTCATGCAGTCCGACCTCAAATTCAACGATTTGACGCCTGGGGATATTATCGAACTCGACGATGTGAAAATAGAAACGGCACTGCTCAACCATCCTAATACGGCGATCGGATATCGAGTCACCTGGGAGGGACACACAGCCGTCTACTGCACCGATACAGAGCACTTTCCCGATCGCCTCGACGACAACGTGTTACACCTAGCTCGCAACGCCGACGTGCTGATTTACGACGCCAACTACACCAACGAAGAGTATTACGACTTCAAAACCCCAAAAGTCGGCTGGGGACACTCGACTTGGCAAGCAGGAGTAGAAATAGCGAAAGCTGCTGGAGTCAAAAAAATCGTGATGTTTCACCATGATCCGGGCCACGACGACAATTTTCTTGATCGTACAGAAGCAGAGGTGCAGGCAGCGTTCGCCAATAGCTGCTTAGCCCGCGAAGGCATGAGCATACCAGTAATTTAACCAAAAATAAATTCAGAATTATGAAACAGGAAAAACCCCGCAAACGTCGCAGAGTAGGCTTGCGGGGGCTTTACTCAACGTTGCTATTGTTGATAATTATCTGCTGTACCTGCGGCGGATGGGTTGCTGCTCAGACTGCTTACTCTCGCACTCCGGAGCGACTTGCTCAGGTGTCTTCGATCGAGGATACTGGTACGGTCGATCGCATCCCCGAACCCTACCAACTCGGACAGCAACTGTACCTAGAAAACTGCGCCACCTGTCACATCGCTTTACCGCCGCAAGTATTACCTACAGAAACTTGGCGCAGATTGCTGCAAGATCCCCAACACTACGGACAAACCATCAAACTGCTAGTAGACCCGCCCCGCCTGCTAGTGTGGAACTACCTGCAAACTTTTTCCCGTCCCCAAGCCAAAGACGAAGAACTCGCCTATCGAGTCGCCAGTTCTCGCTATTTCAAAGCACTGCACCCCAAAGTCAAGCTGTCCCAACCCGCAAATATCAGCAGTTGCGTTACTTGTCACCCCGGCGCGTCTCAATACAATTTCCGCAAGCTTACCGCCGAGTGGGAAAACTCTCCGTAGCGAACACAGGACTTACCCACAAACTATTAACTAGGGGAGTTATGCGGGCTGATTGGGTCGTGGGTTTATCCGTCGAAAGCGGATGAGGAGGTTTTTTGATTAGTTAGCTGACTTAGCCTTCATCTTCCATCACAGTTCCCTTGAAATTTGGGTAAGGGTTCAAGTCGAATTCCTGTCCGTGTAATTGAAAAAGCTTTTCCTTGATTTCTTTGTGTTCTTCTTTTGCTTTTCGGCGCCCATATACCTGCTTATTTTGTTCAATTTGCTCAATCAAAAACACTATTGCCTCTTTATTAAAGAATTCAAGGTAAGGAGATATGGCTTCCTGAAATCGAGAGTTTGCCTCATCAAATCCTGTGCTAGCACAGTAATAACTAGATAGTATGCGACAAAATAAATGTTGCCACTCTTCTGTATCAGGTGTCTTAAGCAAAAAATTTAATTCTCCCTCCGTAAAATTGAAGTTAATATCGTTTTCTATCAAAGATAAGATGTCTTGATAGTGTACATCTAAATTATTCTTCACAAACCATCCAAAGATTTTGCTTGTGTTAGTAGTTTTAACATTATGCTGTATTTTAAGTATCGCCTCTACATTAAGAAGATAATAAATTTTATGATTTTGTGACAAATAAATTACTAAAGAATCCAAAGTGCGCGGACTCGATGAAACATTACTATAATAGTCTTTCTCTCCTTTTATTTGGTTGAGAATACTTTCGGGGTGCCGATTTCCGATTACCTCAAGTGTTCGCAAATTGATAACTCTGTTTTTTCTGCACTTTTCGTTGTCCAGCTTAAATACCAACTTCCACAAACTTCTATAAATAGAAAGTTCAACTTCAGGTTTAAGTTTACTTAAATATCGACTTTCTAGATATTTTTTTACTTTTTGTGTAGTCTTAAGTGCTGGCGCTGCTTCCGCAATATCCTCTAAAAGTTCGTCAATTATTTTTTTCGTGTAGAAAGGCGGCTTTATAAGCAAATCCTCCAGAGTATTTCTAATCAGCGCCCTCACAGTTTCTTTGTTAGGTGTATGTAATTGTCTATCTGAGTCTAATATAGGGTGAGCGGATAGATGGCGTTGCTTTTGAAGATATAGCAGATTTTCATATTCTGAGTTATCCAACAGATTTGTCTTTGCATGGGTATCCTCAATCAGTTTAACTTCCCAAGAGGATGATTTGGGATTATCCTTTTGTAATTTTGTAAGGTCATTAAGAATTGATTTGGCATCTTTGTCTTGATATAAATCAATAAGATATTCAAGTTTATAAACTATGTCACAAACAGCGACAGACCAAAGCATTACCACTGCGGAACGATAGTTGCCATTGTGGTACGAAGATAGAACTTCTTGAAAATAATCTTTTGTCTTGCCGGAATGTATTTTTTCGGAAAGATTTTCTAAAGAGAATTCTAACATTACAAATAATTTCCTCAATTATAGCTTTCTGGTGAAACAGCTAAGAGCATTTCACATTTTCTTCTTGCGCTTCTTCTTGTTCTAATAAGCTCATTAATTTCTGAGCAGCATCACCATAATCATAAGGCGACCAAACACGATAACCCGCGCCATTATCCAATGGCTTTAACATTTCTTCTTTCGCGAATTCAGCCATTAAGAACTGCATTGTTTGAAACTTCTCAGCAGGGGATAACTGCCGAAGTCGGTCTAATAATTCAATATTTTAAATAAAACGCCATTGAATTCATTTCTCCATTTTACCACGACTTTGAAATTTAAACCACTCCCAAAAATCTTGGTTTTAACTCTTTATCTGCGTCCATCTGCGTTTGTCTGATCCCATCTGCGGTTAAAGCTCAAAAAAACTAAAACTAAACAGGCAAAAACAGTTCTGAAAAACTAATTTCAATCTCAGGAAAAGCTAGCATTCTAATCACAGCATTATCTGCAACAACTATCTCAGATTGATAGCCTCCCGGTGCAGGATTCCGGTAAATATATGCCTCGCGCGCAGCTACATCTAAAATCCAATATTCAGGGATATTTGCTCTAGCATAAATCGGTGCCTTTTCCCGGCGGTCAATTTGTAAGGTCGAGTAGGAAACTTCAATTAACAGCAAGATTTCGCTAGGATTTGGGTGATGGTCGCGATAATCTCCCGGATCGATACAAACAACTGCTATATCTGGTTCCGGTTCCGAAGTTGCTAAAGTAATTGGCAACTGCACGCGAATTGCTGCTAAATCTCTTAGCAGGTGTTGTAGATATCGATCGCTGCGTTGGGTTGTAGCAGCATGGGGTGGAGTTTGTGCGCTCATTTCAACAATTCTCCCATCTAGCAATTCAATCTTATCACCTTCAGTGAGAATGCCAGCTTCAATCATGCGGTGATATTCTTCGACTGTCCAGGTTCTTTCTTTTGTTGCTGTCATAATCTTTGCCTGCAAAAGCTTACTTCCTATTATAGTAATTGCCGATTCAATTAAAAAACACTGATTTGTCCGGTGTTGGTCGAGAACCCTTTTGAAAGCGTTCCCAAGACTGTTTTAATTGAGCAGGATCTGGATATTCGCGATCGTAAACCACCAGGACATTCGTCAAATTCCGTCCCGGCGGCCATAAAATCTGCCCTTGATGAGCCAAACCTACGGAAGCACCACCGTCCAAATTCATCGCTTCAAAACAGCCGTAGCACGGGCGAGGGCGGGACGCATCGCTTGCATAACCTTAGCTTCTGCTTCCAAAGACAAACTATCAAAAAAAGTTACCAGAAATAACTTCTCTCTCGAAGCCGGAAAGCCGATCGCCGTTCTCGAACCCACGCCCACAACATGAGAATCTTTAAAACCTTCCGATAAAGGAGACAGCCAAACTTTCCCCTCTTTAACCAATCTCGGCCCGCAAGTCAAAGAAAACCAATATTGACTCCAATCCAGCTTACGCTTACTGGGCCTCGCACCTTACAAATAACCTCTAGCTTTACCCTCATCAATAACTCTGACGGCTAACGGTGAAGTTTTGCGACTGCCGATAACGTCTGTTGCCAAACCGACCAAACTCGCTAGTCAGTTCCAACTGAGATGTTGCACCATTGTCAATAAGCCTTTGATGAACGGGCTCTGGGACCCGTTCCACAAGAGGAAAATCTACTCTTTGTGGAACAGGCATCTTGCCTTTTCTTGAGAATGGTGCAAGATGTGAGTTCCAACCGAGTGGTTAGCGGCAGCTTGATCGGCATAGAAGTAAAAAATCTGTGCTTTTAACTACTTTTTGACCAATTGTTATGATATCTTAACTTTACCGGAGGCTAGTTCAGACAATTTAAGAAGCCTGGTTATCAAGTAACCTGATTTATGATTGACCCTAAAAAAATTCAACTGAAATGGGAAAGTTATTGGTTTAAAACCTTTGGAAGATGGCGATCGTGTCCATTGAGCTGCCCCATAGACAGACCTCATCCTCGGCATATTTTTTGGAGTTGGATTGGTAGTTTTTTGGCAATTACTGCAACGTCCTATCTTGCTATAAAAACTAATTCTCCTTTACTAATGGCTCCGTTTGGCGCTACAAGCGTTCTGATATTTGGTGTCCCTGACAGCCCCTTGGCTCAACCCCGGAATGTCATTGGGGGGAATTTCTTAGCTGCTCTCACCAGTTTAATCATTCTGCATTTTGTCGGTTCTTCTCCCTGGGCGATGGGAATGGCTGTTTCTAGTGCGATCGGAATTATGCAGATTACCAGAACTCTACATCCCCCTTCGGGAGCAGTTGCCTTAGTTGTCATGATGACCCAACCAGACTGGAAATTTTTGCTAACACCTGCTTTTGAGGGCTCAATAATCTTGGTCTTGTGCGCCGTCATCTTTAATAATTTAGCCGCAGAAAGGACGTATCCCAACCACTGGTTATAGCATTGTCTCTAATTTTCTCATCCTCCCGAGGGTGCACTACCCAAAATCTGGATGCTCCCTCGATTCCTTCTTCCTTTTTCGTTCTTTCTGCCATCCGTTAGATCCCGATTCACTGCGCGTTGCCGAACTTCCTGCTGCTAGATCAATCAAAAAACACTGATTTGTCCGGCGTTGGTCGAGAGCCCTTTTGAAAGCGTTCCCAAGACTGTTTTAACTGAGCCGGCGCCGGATATTCTTTATCGTAAACCACCAGTACATTCGTCAAATTCCGTCCCGGCGGCAATAAAATCTGCCCTTGATGAGCCAAACTCACCGAAGCACCCCCGTCCAAATTCATCGCTTCAAAACAGCCGATCGCCTGCATAACTTTAGCTTCTGCTTCCAAAGACAAACTATCAAGAAAAGTCACCAAAAATAACTTATCTCTCGAAGCCGGAAAGCCGATCGCCGTTCTCGAACCCACGCCCAAAACACCAGCATCTTTAAAACCTTCCGATAAAGGAGACAGCCAAACCTTCCCCCCTTTAACCAATCTCGGCCCGCAAGTCAATCGATTTTAGATTTTAGATTTTAGATTTTAGATTGACTTGCGCGAGATAAATGCTCTTTCTTGAGGATTTTCGATTTTCGATTAAAGAATTGATTCCACGGATAAATCACGTGGCGGGTACCACCTTTGAAATTCTTGGTCAGAGAAAACCAATATTGACTCCAATCCGGCTTACCTTCAGTTCTAGCCGTCACCATTTCCAATTGATTTCCCGCTTTAATTCCCAAAGTCGTGCCGTAATTTTCCCATCTGCTGTATTTCATAAACTTACCCGCTGCCACCATATTTCCCAGCACAGATTTCTGCTCATCTTTACCAAAAAAAGTCCCGTTAGCAACAACAGCAGCCCGGTAACGCGACACCATATTTTCAAAAGGCTCGTCGCCCCGCGTTACTTTAGAAGTATTTGCAAAAGCTGCATAATTAGCTAACCCAATTGTGAGATAAATTTCCGGGTCTGCGAGGTCAATAGTTGTGAGATAAAAACTTGCGCCAGCTACATTTTGGCTGCTGACTTGTACGGGTTTTGCTTGCTTAGCAGAACGTTTGATAATTTGAGGTTGAGACGGTTGCGTGACCGGAGAATTTTCGGGCGATTTTACAATAGGATTACTCGGCAGAGGTTGATTGGTTTTTGCCGATTTTACAATGGGATTGGTAGGGAGAGGTTGAGGAGTTTGATTTGATTGTATACTTGATAAAAAAGCGAGTGACTTTTGCCACAGTTGAGCCGCCAGAGTCAAGAAAGTATCTCGGTTTTTGGCGATCGCAAAATAGTCAGCCGCAGCCCGCGCCAAAGCGATGCCCGTTAAAAATAAAAAAGTTCGCCGGAGCATCGGGCGACAAGCTTTAGACTGTTTGCGTTTAAACATACAAAAATCTCAGCTAGGATAGGGAACAGTTTCCTATGGCTGTGACTACAATGGGCGCGCGAATTCGGAAACTACCAGTAGCAAGGTGCTCCATCGCGCACCTCACCACTAATTCACAACTCAAAACTATTTGCCTAGCCCGTATTCCGCATCCCCGCAGCAATTCCATTAATCGTCAGCAGAGCTCCCCGCAACAATTCACCCTTGCTGTAACGCGAGTGAATCACCCCCGGAACCCCGCCACTACCATGCTGCCGCAAGCGTTTCAGCAGCGAAACCTGCAACAAACCCAAAGGCACAATCGTCGCATTTCGCAACTGCACCGATCGCTGCAGCGATGGATCTTCGTCCAACAAACGTTGGTGTCCGGTAATCGTTAAAACCAAATCGCGAATCAAGTGAAATTCGGCAGCAATTTGATCAAATAAAGCCTTAAAACGCTCCTTGTCAGCAGGCAAAGCTAACTCCTGCACGTAGTGTTCTGCAATCTGCAAATCCACCTTAGATAAAGTCATTTCCACTTTAGAAATTACCATTCTAAAAAATGGCCATTTTAAGTAGAAATACTGCAAAAGCTTCATGTGTTCTTCCGGTTCCTCCAGCAAAAACTCTTGCAAAGCTGTGCCGACACCGTACCAAGAAGGCAGCAAAAAGCGGCTTTGAGTCCAGCTAAACACCCACGGAATTGCTCGCAAACCGCTGATGTCTTTTTTGCCCCCGCGCCGGGCCGGACGAGAACTAATTTGCAACTGGCTGATTTCTTGAATCGGGGTAACTTGGTGAAAGAAATCAACTAAATCCGGCTGTTCGTAGATTAAATGGCGGTAGTGCGATCGCGATCTCGCCGACAACTCCTCCATAATCTCATTCCAAGGGTCGATGCCATCAAAACCAGTGTGCAGCAAACTAGCTTGAATTACCGCCGCCGCCACTGTTTCCAAATTGTAAAGCGCCAACTCCGGCAAAGAATATTTAGAAGCCAAAACCTCGCCTTGTTCAGTAATCTTAATTCGCCCACTAATACTCTTTCCAGGCTGAGCCAAAATTGCCTTGTAAGCAGGCCCGCCGCCGCGCCCTACTGAACCGCCTCGGCCGTGAAAAATCCGCAACTCTACACCGTGTTTTTCTGCCACCATTTGCAAAGCCTTTTGAGCTTTGTGTATTTCCCAATTGCTGCTGAGGAAACCCGAATCTTTATTGCTGTCGGAATATCCCAGCATCACCTCTTGCAATTTGAGAATTTCGATTGGGCATTTGAGATTTTCTGCGTTTTTTACCGCTAGTTCCTGCGCGTATCCTCCTGCTAGCAAGGCGCGATAAAGGGGTAAATCAAATATTTGCTGCATAACTTCCGGCGCTTTTTTCAAATCTTCCACTGTTTCAAACAGAGGAACTACTTGAATACTGCTAATTCCTGTCGCTGGATCGTAAAGTCCTGCTTCTTTTGCTAACAGCAAAACTGCTAGTAAATCGCTGACATCGTGGCTCATGCTAATGACATAAGTTTCGCAAATTTCCGGGCCAAACTCCTGCTGCATTTGCCGCAATATTCGGAAGGTATTAATAGTCTCGCAAGTTTTGGGAGAAAAAGGCAATTCTGCTGGAATTAAAGGGCGACGAGTTTGCAGTTCCGTTGCGAGCCAAATAATTCGATCGCATTCCGACATTTGATTGTACGGCTTGGGCAAAATTTGCAAGTATTCAGCAATTTCGCTCAAAGCGTCGGAGTGTACTGTTGACTCTTGGCGGATATCAAGGTAAGCCAAATTAAATCCGTAAATTTCTACTTGGCACAGCAGATTTTCCAAGTCCCGACAGCTCAAACCTGTTTCCACTAAATTGCGCTCGATGAGCTGCAACTCGGTCAAAAACTCAGTACCCGATCGATAAAGGCCGGTCATTCCGGGATTTTCCGACAAAGCTTCGCGTTCCCGCTGCAACTCGTCACCTTTGTAGAGCCGCCAATTACGATCGCGCGTATTTTCCAGTCGCTGCTGCACGTAGGCCAGCTTCAACCGATAAGGTTCTTGCCGGTAGCGGATTGCCCACTGCTCGTAAACATCCGGAAATTCCGATTTGTCGCGATCGAGAGATTCGAGCAATTCCGGCAGCACGTCACTCCAGTGCAGCGACAAACTCAAAAGTTCGTTCAGCCGCTTCACGGCGTTGATGTACTTACACAGCACCAAATGGCGCTGATAGCAAGCGGTTTGCCAAGTAACTTTCGGAGTCACAGAAGGATTGCCGTCCCTGTCCGAACCCACCCAAGAACCGAACTTGCAAAAATTGTAACTAGGCGGTTTCAGATAAGGGTAAGAAGCGTGCAGAGCTTGCTTTAAGCGGTGGTAGAGTTCGGGAATCGCATCAAACAGCACTTCATCGAAGTAGTGGAGAGTGTACTCCACCTCGTCAAGCACAGTCGGCTTGAACTGGTGCAGTTCGTCAGTGCGCCACCATAGGCGAATTTCTTCCATCAGTTGCTCTTGGAGAGCGGCTGCTTCCCAGCAAGACACCGGGTAGGGGCTTTGAGAGTCGGCCCCAAGTACCTGAAATTTCTCGTCAACTTGGTCTAGCTGTTGGAGAATCTTCGCCATTCGTCGCTGTTTGGTGCGGATCGTGTGGCGAACAATTTCCGTCGGGTGAGCGGTGAATACCAAGCGGATGTCTAACTGATCGATCAAGCGTTGGATTTGCTGGCTGGGCACGTTCAAGCGCAGCAGCATCGGGAACAGTTGGTGAAAAGTGCCGGCATCACGAGTGATCATCTCGTTGCTGTCTGCCTTGCTCAAAGCCATTTGGGCTGGGACTGGGCCTTCCCGGTGGCGTGGGCGATCGGGGGCATCAGTTGCTTGTCCTGGCAGCTTAGAAAACATCCGCCCACCAGCATCGTTGCTGCTAGCGTAAGCTAGCTGTTGGTCTCGCTGTTCGTAGTGCTGTTCGACAATGTTGATCAACTGAAAATACAGTGCAAAAGCCCTAGCGGCGCGGATGGCGGCGTTGAGGTCGAGCTTTTCGATTAGCTGTACGACATTCGACTCGCGAAAGTGAGTGGCCTGTCCCTCGGCGGAATTGACCGATCGCATTTGTTGGAGCAAATCCACCAATTCCTGCCCGCACTCCTGTCGCAGCACCGATTCCCACAAGTCCTCTACAACTTTGAGGCGATTTCGCAGAAACAGGTCTGATTTTGAGTAAGCGGGAGAATGGGAAATAGATGTTGTATCAATAGCCTGTTCTGAAGACTGGAGGACTGAACTCATCGGGCTGTTCCTCAATAGCTGCGGGTGTCAAGAAAATTGTATGGTTTAGTTTCGCCTAAAACACTTTTGTTTGCAGTCAAATTTGAGACAACTTATTGCAACGTAGAAAGTAGAAGGCACTTATGTACAAAGTATAAGGAAAGACCAATTCTCACAGCACGGATTGTACTTCTTGTCAAGCTTTCAGGTCAGTTAACTTGGAGTTTGAGATTTTAGACGATCGGCGTGAGACGAACGTCTTAGCGCGAGCGTCGAGTCGCGCTCAGTCGAACGATTTTAGATTTACTCCCAAGATGAATCTGGGAAGTTAAACTAGGGTCGAAAATTTTTATCTCTCCAAGACAGGAGTCGCGGGCTGGTATGCGTTGTTGGGCGGGGTCACAAAATTTAACTTCTAGCAGCATCCTTCCTTGGGCTTTCTAATCCTGTGATTGAGGAAAGTTGAGTACGGGAAGGCGCGAACCCCGAAAGACTTCTTCGCTTTCAACGCCGATCGACGCAACAAACTCAGCAGCAGCTTTAGCCGCCACCAACCCGCCCAGCATGGGTAAAGCGACCAAGCTCAACAAAATATCTGAGGGAACTGGCAACTTTGGACTCTCAGGTGTTTGAGTTTTGAGCAAGTCTTGGTTTTCCGACGGCATAAATTCCTCCTGTGTCAATCCATAATCCTCAGTTTACAAGCCAAATAATGATCTTGACCGCTGCTTTCTGACTAATAACTTCTGAGATCAAATCCGGTGACGAATAACTTGTGGCTTGGCTTAATTTGGACTTATCTGTGCCAAAATGTCGAGGTATTATCAAAAAAATATTCCCCAACGGCTCGAAGCCGAGGGGATACAAGGCAAGACTCTAAGTCCAGCATGGCTTAAACCAGACAAAACGGTTAGGCTCGGCAAATCCAATAATTGTCCGTAAAATCTGTAACTGTGCTATTTCTAGAAAACAAAACCAGCTTTGGCAAAATTTAGAGTTTCATGTTAAATGCGAACGGGAGCATATTGGCAGACAATCCATCAAGCGCCTCGCAGTGGGCGCAAGAAGCTTTAGGGCTTCCCGAAGTTCAAGTACAAGCGCGTTTGCGGGGAAATCATCTGCACATTTTGTGCGAAGCAGCGCAGTGTCCGTCTCAAGAATTGGTGACGGCGAGATTTACCAACGCCCTCGAACACACTGATTTAACGCGATTGCTGCCCGATCGACCTAAAATTTACCAGTTGTTTCTGTGCGGCCGCAAAATCGGTTCCCGACAAAATGACTGGACAGTCCGGCTCGATTGCAGCAGTCCCAAGCGACAGCAACAGCAACAGCCACAGCAACCGGAACCAAAAGTTGCCGAAGTGCCGCCGCCAGCGAGTTCCCCCGACGAACCGCCAGCAAGCCCTAAAAGAGGCGGATTTTTCGGCAAATTTAAGAATGACAACCAGAAACTCAAACAGACACCAAAACCGATAGAAACAGCAGCCCACCCGCCGCAAGTACGGGAAGAACTGGATTTTGACGCCGAAAGTCTGCCCATCGCCTCCCGCATTCAATACCCAGAAGCTTTTGAAACTTCCCCCGTGACGATCGACACTTCGGCTGCTGCGATGCGGGAAGTTGTCGGTTCCGCCGTTCCCCCGCAGCAGAAAGCGAACCGTGGCGCAGTGGCTTTGATTCAATCCCCGGAAGCTGACTCAGGCGAGGGCGATCCTGATGGAACATTGACGGTTTCGCCGGAAACGTTGGCGCGCCGGGGCTATCCAGATGCGATCGCCAGCTATCTCAGCGAAATCCTCGGGCCGATGGGAGTTTCTGTGAAAGTCAGCATTCGCGAAAAAGAACTCAAAAGCAACCGAGAAACCCTGCCGGTGAATGGGCCGGAAAATATCAAGCCCAAGGAACGGCGACTGCTAGTGCTGTGCGAGTCAGCTTACAGCCCCGACCCCTCCTTGCTGGCAGAACCCATCGCCGGCAGGCTGCGGAAACTGCAACTAGAGGATTTCCGGGAAGCCGTGATCGCCAGCCAAGTCAGCGGCGAAGCGAAACCGGACTGGCTGCTGCGGGTGGATTTGACTTCGCCGGACAAAATTCTCAAGGAATGGGCCAGATGGGGAGACGTACAGTCGATCGCCAAACTGCTAAATCAACACTTGGCAGCATCGAGAGTCGAAGTGCGGGCAACCCTCAAAGAAGCAACCCTCCACCTGTTTTGCAGCAAAACTGCCAAAAAAGGACAAAAGCCTAAACGGCAAGAATACCCAGACAAGCAGCAAACCACCGAGGCGATCGCCCCTTTGTTAGCCTCATTTGCGCCCCAAGGCATCCGCGCAGCTACAATCTACGGCGTAGAACCAGCCAAGGACTCTCAGGCGGCGCCGGAGTCCCCGGTGTGGATAGACTGGGTGGACTTGCCTGCCGCCCACCACCCCGACTTGGCGGCAAACGCTAGAACGCTGGCGATCGATGGCGACCAATTGGCTTTGACTTTTTTATTGAACAGGTTGCTCAACCCCAATCTCAGGCGCAAGCTGGAAACAGGAGGGATTCGGGCTGTCGTGCTGCAAAAAGGCAACGTGCTGCACGTCATGACAGAAGCTCTGACTTGCCCTTCTCAGTCGAAGGTAGGCCCGCCGGTGGCGAAATTTTTGCGGCACTTACAAATTTCGGGAGTGGCAGGGGTGCGAGTCTACGGACGTCGCGCCGGCCAGAAACTGCCCCTGTGGCGCTACGCAATCGACCTCAGAACGGTTGTTGACGAGGAATCAGCGGCACCTGCACCGGTTCCCTCGCAAGTGGCTGTGTTGGAAAAGGAACCGGTGCCGGAGTTTGCCCCGGCAGAGGATGGGAGTTTTTCGGGTTTGGGCGACAATTTGGTGTTCGATGCTCCGGCGCCCAACTCCTGGCGGCCCCGCTTCAAAATCAGGCTCCCCGGATACAATCTGGGCGAGCAATTAGTTCAAGCTGCGGTGCAACCGCTTGTCGCTTCGGGTTTGTTTGTTCCCAATGATGGTTTATCAACGAATGCTGCTGCGCCGGGGGGCGTGAGAGCCGATCGCGCGGCGCGAATGGCTTTGATTTGGGCGATCGCCGGCTGTCTGCTGGCTTTCAATACCGATTGGCTCCTCGGTCAATTTCTGCAATCTGCGACGGTCAGTCAAGCTCCTAGCGCTTCCGAAGTTTGCAGCGGCCCAAATTGTCAAAATTCATCCCCCAAGGCTGTGGACGATGTTACAGCCGCACTTCCGAAGGCAACCCCGAAACCAGTTCCCCCTGCTGAGGAGGTGAATTTGCCTCAAACTCCGTTGCAGCCGTCGCCGGAAGCCAACCGGGAAGAAGCTTTTAATGGCTCTGGGTTTACGAAACCGGGCAATACTAGCGTTCCTGTAGCTGATGTTTCTGCTCCTCCGGTGTTCCCGACTTTGAGGAGCGAGCAGCTTGACGACCAAATAGCGCGCTATCAAGAGTATATCCACCTGCACAAAAAACCGCCGGACATTTTAATTGTCGGTAGTTCGAGGGCTCTGCGCGGTATCGACCCGGCGGTTTTGGAAACCGCTTTGGCAGCTTCGGGCTATCCGGGGCTGAGGGCTTACAATTTTGGGGTTAATGGAGCTACTCTCCAAGTTGTAGATTCGCTCATCCGCCGGATTTTGCCGCCACAACAACTGCCGAAATTGCTGGTGTTGGCTGACGGGGCGAGGGCTCTCAACAGCGGGCGGCCGGATTTGACTTTTAGTGCGATCGCTTCTTCGGAAGGTTACAGGCAATTGAGCCGGGGTAGTTTTCTGATCCGCACCAATCAATTAGAATCCGAAACATCGAAGGAAAGCGCCAACAATCCGGTGGCGACTGCGACTGAATTGGTGAACAATTTGGGAGAAGCTCAAGCTAATGTTCAGCAATTGGTGAGTCAAAAGTTGGTTGAGGGTTCTGCAACTTACAAAAAACGCGATCGACTTAAAGGGTTTTTGCGATCGATCGTTAATCCCTCATTAGCCCCTGTTGCCACCGACAGCCCCCAAACCGCAGCCCTGGGTGAACAAACAACTGAAAACGTTCAGCCCACTGCTGCGAGTAAACCAGTTAGCGAGTATCAACCAAATGGCTTTTTGCCGATCGATATACGCTTCAATCCCGAAACTTACTTTCAGAAGCACCCCAAAGTATCTGGTTATTACGACTCCGACTATCAAAATTTTAAATTGGTAGGCGAACAAGCTCTAGCACTCAAAAATCTGATCGAATTTACCAAGGTTCGCAACATCAATCTCGTGTTTGTAAATATGCCTCTGACTGAAGATTATTTAGACCCGGTGCGGACAGGTTACGAACAAGAATTCCGGCAATATATGCAAGAATTATCAGCTCAAAGCGGACTAATTTTCCTAGATAAGAGTTTATTGTGGCCCCAGGCGCGAGAATCTTTTTCCGACCCCAGCCACCTCAACCGTTACGGTGCTGTTGCAGTTTCTAAGCGGTTGGCTCAAGATCCCATGATTCCCTGGCCAGCGAAACAATAGTTTTGAATTTTGAGTTGTGAGTTATTTTAGAAGTTAAATGATGCGAACGTTGCGAGTGTGGCGTGACTATCTCAAAACTATTCTTTCCTGCGGCTGGATACTGAAAATGAAAAGATTGATATTTCCTGAAAATAGCAAAAATCAACAGATAAAAATTCCGAGAAAAAATCTGCCTTTGATATTTTTTATATTATCTTTAGCATTTTTCTGTTTCAGTTTGTATAAAGGTTTCTTCTTACCTGTAGCTTTATCATCTGGGCCGCCCAGCAACGAACAAAGTAGCGAACAGCAAAGTCTGGCACCATTTGAAGAGGTTGTCAAAGACGCGAAAAAGTTAGAGGGACTATTTACTCTTTACCGCAATCAAGCAACTGATAAAGTATATCTGGAAATTAAACCGCAACAACTCGACAAAAAGTTCCTGTGCTTTGTGACATTGGCATCGGGTTTGGGGGAAGCAGGCATTTTGAGCGGAATGCCGATCGGCGATTTCTTGTTTCAACTGCGGCGCGTCCAAAATAACGTGCAGTTTGTGATCCCAAATGTAAATTTTCGCACAAGTCCGGGCGACCCGCAAGCAGGTTCGGTAGCACGGGGATTTAGCGACTCGATTCTCTATTCTTTGCCTCTCAAAAGCATTGATCCGCAAAGACAAACTCTGCTGATCGATTTAGGCGATTTGCTGATGAGCGAAAAACGCGATTTACCAGGGGTAAAAGCGATTTTGCCGATGCTTTTGGGTTCTTCTTACTCGATCGATGCAGACAAGTCTTCTTTTAAAGATGTTAAAGCGTTTCCGCTGAATGTGGAGATTGCTTCTGTCTATGGTTTTTCTAGCGATAATGACAGTGAGCTTAACTATTTACCTTCGATTCCTGACAGTCGGGCTTTTAACCTCCGCATTCACTACAGTTTCTCGGAAGTGCCGCTAAATAACGGCTACCGGCCCAGACTTGCGGACGAGCGAGTGGGCTATTTTCTCACAGCATATAAGGACTTTTCTGACAAGAGCAGCCGGGAGCCTTTTGTGCGCTATATCAATCGCTGGCATTTGCAAAAGCAAATCCCGACAGCGCCGATGTCGCCGCCGGTACAGCCGATCGTCTTTTGGATTGAAAATAATGTGCCTACCGAATACCGAAACGCAATTCATGAGGGCGTTTTGGCGTGGAACAAAGCTTTTGAAAAGGCAGGTTTTACTGAGGCAATTCAGGTCAAACAAATGCCGGACAATGCTAAATGGGATCCGGCTGACGTTCGCTACAATACTATCCGCTGGTCGAGTTCTTTTGAGCCTCAGTTTGCCGGCATCGGGCCGTCTCGTACTAACCCGCTGACGGGGGAAATTTTGGATGCTGACATTCTGTTGGATGCTAATGTTGTCCGGGAAATCAAACAGGGTTATCGGTCTTTGGTGGAACAAAATAGATCGCTATCTAAGAGCTTTCAAGGGCGAAACGGTTCTAATACCAATCCCTGTCAGTTCGGGATGTATTCTCGCTATTTGAATGTGCTAGAAAATGGGGATTTAGGAAAAAGCAGCGGGGAAAATGCTCAAGGTGGAATTGCTGATGATTTGCCGACTTTGGTAGAAAGATACCAAGAGCAGAAGCGCTCGCCTTTATCGCGGTTGATGTCGAGTTCGGATATGTGTTTTGGGTTGGAATCGAGTCGCCAGTTTGCGATGGGGGCAATGTCGATGGATCTGTTGGAAAATGCAGCCCCTAGCAGTGGGACGATTGACAATTATGTGAATGAATATATCCGATTTTTGACTGCTCACGAAGTCGGTCACACTCTCGGTTTGAGGCACAATTTTCACGGGAGTACGATGCTGCAACCGGAGGATTTGAACAATACTCAGGTAACTCGCACGCAAGGTTTGGTAGCGTCGGTGATGGATTATGTGCCGATTAATTTGGCACCCCAGGGAACTGTGCAGGGCGACTATTTTCCAACGATTGTAGGGCCCTATGACGATTGGGCGATCGAGTATGGTTACAAGGTGATTGGTGGCCGGGACCCGAACAGCGACTTACCAACGCTGCAACAAATTGCCAGTCGCGGTGCCGAATCCCAATTAGCTTACGCGCCGGATGAGGATTCTGTGGATATTCTCGATCCGGCTGCAAATACCTTCGATCTCAGCGCCAATATGCTGAAGTATTCGCAATGGCAATTGGATAATGGGAGGGCGATGTGGAAGCGTTTAGAAAAGCGAATTCCGGTTGGGGAAGACGGTTATAACGAACTGCGGGTGATGTTTGATTCGGTGTTCGGATATTATGTCAACCAAGTGATGAATGCTACTTTGTATGTGGGGGGACAGTCGTTTAGTCGGATTCGCCCTGGAGATACTAATGCGAAGTTGCCGTTTGTGCCGATCGAACTTTCTCAGCAGCGAGAAGCTTTAGCAACATTGGAGAAGTACGTTTTTGCCCCGGATGCGTTTAGTTTTGCGCCGGAATTGCTGAATAAATTGGCGCCTTCGCGCTGGGAGCACTGGGGAAGTCCGGCTTTGGTGTTTCCTCTAGATTACCCGATCGGCGATCGAATTACTTTTTTGCAGCGGTTTGTATTGCGGGTTTTGCTATCTCCGATGCGCTTGGCGAGGCTGCGGGATGCCGAGTTAAAATCGGCGCCGGAAACTGCTTTGAGGTTGCCGGAAGTGTTGAATACTGTGCAAAAGGATATCTGGCAAGAGGTTTTGCAGCCGGAAAAGAAGATGCAAATTTCAACTTTTAGGCGTTCTTTGCAGCGGGAACATTTGGCGATTTTGATCGGAATGGTGCTGCGAAAAACGAATGTTCCAGAGGATGCGCGGAGTTTGGCTTGGTACGAGTTGCGGCAGTTGCGGGAAGGTTTGAGCAAGAGTATTAGGAATTTGGATAGGAATGCTGATGCTTATACGCGGGCTCATTTGGAGGAAACGCGCGATCGTATTTCTAAGGTTTTGAATTCGCAAATTCAGTCGAATTAATTTGGGGGTTCAGAAACCGGGTTTTTGCGGAAGATATTTCGTTGCTGCCCGCAGATTTGGTCAAAAACCCGGTTTCTGAGAATCTCAGTCAAGTTAAAATAATAGCGATCGCCCATCAATTGACAAAACCTCCGCTTCTCCGTTTTACTGCCCGCGTCCTGGTTTGCAATCTACGAAACCTAACGATTCTGTGTCGAGAAAACTGGCGATCGCCATTTCGATCACCGCTGCGATCGGATATTCAATTACGAATCATTGTGAGGTGGATGTAGAGCGATAGAATGCAGGACTCCTCGAAGATTGACTACTCCTTCTCGGTTGAGTTGCAGCCGATCGATGGTAGCGCGTCCAGTCGGTGTTAAACCCAACATTTGAGTCGAATCGCTGCTCCAAGTAAAGTGTTCGCTCCAGTTATCCTGTCGAGGATGATAAAGTGGGACAGAGCTACCTGTAATAGGGTCGATCGCCTCACTATGACTGTATTTGAAATTGTTGCATCCTTGACAAGCGATCGCCAGATTATCCAAATCACTGGTGCCACCTTTGGAGCGAGGGATAATGTGTTCAATCGAGAAGGGATCTGGAGAGAATTTAGCTTGACTGAGACAATACTCGCAGCAACCATTGGCGCGTTGTTTAATGAATTGTCGTTGCTGCTGTGTGAGGCGGGATTCAGACATAATCAACGATATCGGGTTGAGGATGGATGCCAAGGGTTTGCATCAGATCTGTCAGAGGTTGGTTGCGGAAGGTTGCGAGTTGAATTAAGGCTTGAATGCGGGTAACGTTGAGTTTTTCAAGGCGATCGCTCATTTGGATCAGTTGCTTGTGTTCTTCGGGAGTCAGGGTTTCGGCATGACGCTTGGCGATGAGGGCATGGTATTCTTCCCAGGTTTGTGCACTAAAGCCAATGTTAATTTGTTGCAGCAAGTCGGCTTCAGTAGGTTGGGTAATTGGAAGTCTAGGCTGGAGGCGTTCTTGCAGGGCGTTGAGGATGTAGCGATCGGGTTCCACGCCCTGTCGAGATGCTTCAGTGCGGATCTGGTGTTCGAGTTCGGGAGAGAGGTTGAGGGTGATGGTGGTCATGGTTATCTTGGCAGCAACATCTATTCATCATTTTAGCGATCGGGCTTTCACCTTATCTCGAACTTCATCGCCTGGGACTTCTCGATTTTACTGCCCGCGTCCTGGTTTGCAATCTACGAAACCTAATGCTTCTGTGTCGAGAAAACTGGCGATCGAAATGCTTCTGTGTCGAGAAAACTGGCGATCGAAATGGCGATCGTTGCTGCGATCGGATATTCAATTTTCGCAGCACGCGCAATTAGAGCAGCTTTAATTCGTTCTGGCAAACGTCCCAAAATAACTTCGGCATCAGGAGAAAGTTGTTCTTGAAGTTTAGCTTGCATGACATTCACCTTTGGGTTGGAATTTGATAGATACATTCAAGCCACTACCCAACTCAGATTTAGCGGTCTAACGTTGCCAATCACCCGCCGCAAATTACCTCAGACTGCCACCGACAGGATTTCGACGGTGGGGTGCATTGGCGTTGTTCGAGTGCGCGCATCTCTTGCCGTATTTTGATGCTACCGCAAAAAAGCGCGTAACTTTTCAAGTTCATCACCCTGTAAACACTTAGCAAAAGAACGGTGAGTCCGAGCATTTGGATGGGGGAGAAAAGCAAAAAATCTTTCACGATTCCCTATCTCAACGAACTCGGATATTGAATTTTCTGTAGAGATATTGAATTGGCTTTGAATCACTTGCTTTGCGCGTGCCCCCAGTACCACTATCACTTTTGCTCTTGCTAGTTCTAAAACTCTCAACAAGTAGGCTTCCACACATTGCTCCTGTGATTCTTCTACACCAGTTTCGGCACGAGACTTACAATGCACTATCTCGGTAAGCGCATAATCAATGCCTGGACTAACGTTCCGTTGAAGTAGCTCAATCGCACGTTGTCTAACCGCTGCCCAAAATCGAGTAGAGCGACTATATTTCCCGTCTTTTAGCAAGGATTTTGTACCATCAATGATCCAGTGCTTACGTCCTCCTCCAAAACGGTAATTGAAATAATCGTGTACTTCGCTACATGACCAATCCCAAGTTGGGTAATCTTCATCAGAGCCAATTGATGGATTTGAACTCAGGAAGAGAATGGGTGCTTGCTCTATCTGTCCACTCCAAGGTTCAGGCACTTGAAATTTTTCTAACCCAATTGCATTTTGAGAGTCAACAATTTTACGACATGGATTTTCAACAGAAAGATCTTCTTGACACTCTCGTGCATGGGGACAATGAACAATTTCACTTAGCAGAGTTTTTTCAGACATTCCCGAAATATATCAACTGATTACGAGTTTACGAAAATCTAGCAGTCGAACTTATAATTGTATCGCAGTTGCGGTACAATACCCAATAGAAGAGAAAAATACCGCAGATCGCTGATGTATTTCACCAAAGGTAGCCAGTAATCCACACATCAATTGCTGGCGAGCGATGAGAATTCAACCAAATAGTCATGTGGCTAAAACCGGACGATCGAGTTTGCGGAGTGCATAGAGAAGCGCAGCTTTGAGATCGTCAACTTCCAAGTCTGGCAATTCTTCGATAATTTGTTCAAAACTCAAACCAGCAGCTAGCAACTCTAGGATATCGATGACTCGAATCCGCATTCCCCGGATGCAGGGACGATCGCCACATTGTCTTGGGTTCACTGTGATTCTGTTAAACAGATAAGCAACGGATGCTGGCATTGGTTAAAATTGTTTGAAACCTTTGTCTATAGCTTACTTCATTTATCGCCCCAAACTCACACCGCGAAATAATTCCTCGATCGCAATTTCCAGCTCAATACTCTATAAAGTATTATTTGTAGGCTAGGCGTAGGCAGGAAGTGGCTCATAAACGAGTTGCATGAGTTTTTCTGAGGGAACGGTTTCCATTGCATAGGTATTGCCTTGAGCATCGGCAAAATCTACTAGATAAGCGCGATCGTCAAAGCTCATGAGAATAGTGCCAACTTGTCCGGCCCGGAGCAAAATCGGCCCAGAGGTTTCTTTATGGATGGCCTGAATTTCTGCGGTCAAGGCAACAACATCATATTCGTGTAACGTCATTATAGTATCCTCACTTATTGACAGGATAGGTATTAGTTAATCTGGGAAAGTCTTCATCGGTGCGAATCATCCAACATGACAGCACCCAAGAGCTTCCTATTTCGGTAGTCATGAAAAATTTGATATCATACTGGGTTCCATAATTGTCTGTTTTGTAAATTTCCGCCTCCTGATTGACCGCACATTCTAGTAGAGCGACTTCTAAAATAGCTTTGTTTTCTAGTGTGATTCCCAATCGATTTCTAAACAGGATGGCTTTGTCTTTTCCCTTGGGATGTTGCATATTTAGTGAGTATCGCTCAAGCTTGTCGCCAAGCAGTGCCTTATCTCCGTTGGGTAGTTTCATCTGTCGAAATGGTTAAGTCACTGGGTGGAAAATTTTCATTTGCCAGAAACCGCATTAACTTGCCTCAGCAAACAGTAAAGGCGTGTAAAATACGTCTACTTTGAGGCACTCCGCCGCGAAAGCAAATACAGCTTGTAGAGATTCAGCATTAAGCGTTGGGTAATTTTATAGAATTTGTTGCTGCGTCCAACCTTCTGAAAATAGCCCTAGAACGAACTCCACTGATATTCGTGTCCCCTTAATTACAGGCTTGCCAAGCAGCATTTTAGGATTTGAGTGAATGTGTGCTTTCCAGTTCATAACCAGTGCGCCTCTATAGGGTTTTCATCTACTATGAGTATAGTTAAAATTCTAAAATTTATCACCGCAGTAATATCTATTGACATTGGTACGCTCATTGCACGCCCTCCCGGACTGCATGGTGGATGTCCCCACATCCTCGGTAAAGGCGTTACCGTTCGCCGGATTGTAACCTGGTACAAGCGAGGATTGAATGCTGAAGAGATTTGCGATCGCATTTCTCATCTCACCCTCGCCCAAGTCTACGCCGCACTCACCTACTATCATGCCAACACCCAAGAAATTGAAACTTATTTGCTCAATCAAGCAGCCGAAGCCAAGCGTCTTGAAGCTTTGCACAGCAACTTTGGTAAATATGAAATGCTAAGATAATAAATCATACGTCGCCCACAGAAAAATCTACTAGATAAGCACTATCCTCAAACTGGGAAAGAAAAACTGATTTTTACCGGATAAATTTAGGGGGTGTAGGAGGAATAGCGGCAATGAAGTAAAGTTTTATAACAAGACTCAACACTTGTGATCCTTGACTAAACTGTAAAGTTCGAGCTCTTCAAACTGCCCTCGGTGAAAAACACGCTGTTTTTGGCTACCTTCCTGCGTCATTCCCAGCTTTTGTAGCACCTTAGCCGAGGCTATATTCCGTCTGAGACAAGTTGCATAAATGCGATCGAGCTTTAATGTTTCAAATACTCAAGACTGATTTAGTGTAATTGATGCGTTTTTTTCTCAAAAATTATGTCTGCTAACACTGCAAAAAATCATTACTTCCGATTGGCATTGTTCTGGGCGTTTCTGGGTAGTTTGGGAAGCTTGGCGGTGTTCCCTTATGCGCTGTCTCTCAATCCGGCAGTAAGTCAATTGCCTGCACCGCTACCTGTTTTGGCGATCGCCTCCGCCCTGCAAACCGGAATTTTTCTAATTCTCCTTTGTTGGATTGGGCTTCACCTCGGTAACTCGATCGGACTTGATACGCCCATAGCTCGTGCTTTGGTATATCGACAGCCTTTCGCGCCAATATCTAAATCTGCCCTTAACACGGCGCTAATTGTAGGCTGCATCGGTGGAATCGTCCTGATTGGATTGAGTTTAGCTTTCCAACCTTGGATGCCGCCAATGGCAACTCCAACAACGCTAGAAATTGCTCTCTGGAAACGCATATTAGCTTCCTTCTACGGAGGCATCACCGAAGAACTCTTGCTGCGACTGTTCGGTATGACATTGATGGCGTGGCTACTTTGGAAGATTTTTGAGCGAGACAAACCGCAACCCTCTACATGGATTTTTTGGCTGGCAATTGTGGCGGCGGCGATTCTGTTTGGTGTGGGTCATTTGCCTGCGGCTGCCAATGTCTGGGCATTAACCCCGATCGTCATTCTCCGCACCATTACACTGAATGCCCTGTTAGGGATTCCCTTTGGTTTTCTTTACTGGCGTTGGGGATTAGAATACGCTATGTTATCTCATTTTTTGGCGGATTTGGTACTGCACGGAATTGGAGGAAGTTAGCAGGAGATGGAAACAATGCAATGGTATAACGAACCTTTACAATGGCATGAGGATAACGATGTTATCCACATTACCGCAGGCGCAAAGACTGACTTTTGGCGGCAAACTCATTACGGATTCATTCGCGATAACGGCAACTTTTACTACCGTCAAGTCTCAGGCGACTTTACAGCCGAAGTCAAAATTACTGGTTGCTATCGATCGCTCTACGATCAAGCAGGATTGATGATTAGAGAGAGCGAAAATATCTGGCTTAAGTGCGGTATTGAGTTTGTTGAGGGAGTGCAAAACGTGAGTGCGGTTGTGACACGAGACTATTCGGATTGGTCTGTTATGCCACTTGAAGTGCCGCCTGTTTCCCTGTGGCTGCGGGTAAAGCGCCGAGCTGAAACGGTGGAAGTGCAATACTCGTTGAATGGGTCAGACTATTCAATGATGCGACTGGCATATCTAACTGAGTCACCAATCGTTCAAGTTGGGTTAATGTGTGCGGCTCCCCAAGGTGAGGGCTTTGCAGCCGAATTTGAAGGGTTTAAGCATAGTAAGCTGATCTAATGTGGATGGTAAAACAACCGATTTCTGTGCCACTCCCTATATAAAATTAAAATTAGGGGTGAGTGCTTTTCACTTACCCCTGCCATTTTTTCTCCGCCTTTTAACAAACCAATTGCAGCAAAAAATCACCCCAAAAGCGAGGCAATTTCTCCTAAGAATACTTGTCGATGTTGAGGGTCAAAATCAGGAATGTTCCCAGCAAATGACCGGCGCTCATGCAAGCCAGAAATGCTGGTACGCTAACATTGTTGAACAAAGACGGGAAGGGCAAAGGCATTTTCGGCCCGACGTGGGGATACCAAATTCGGCGGCTGAGAACTAGCAATGCTAAGATATTGCAAACAAACATCACCAGAGGCTTTTGCCAATTTCCTGATGCTGTGTCAGTCACTGTTGAGGCTACTACTGCCAGTAAATTTGAGTTAATCATTGTTGATGCTCCTATTTTTCATAAACTATTCAGAAATGCTCGATGATATTTCTTGCCAAAAATACAGCAGGGGCGATCGCCTTTACGCAATAAATATCTGTTGCTATTAATATTCACCGCGCCAGTGACAGCGCCCCCACCCATAATCATCGAATCACAGCAAGAAATCTTTTAATGCCATTCAAAAGTAACGAAAGATACAAAGGGACACAACCATACTCGCTGCTATTTGTAACTTTTAGCCTGTCTGACAGTGGCGGCATTTAGTCAGCTTGCCAGACAGGAAAGACTGCTCGTCATTAGTGAGCAATGTAGGTAGGCAGAAAGTGAAGTATGTCACGTAGAATGCTATATCCAGCGGCATCCCAAAGCAAATAAGCTAAGAAACCGATCATCGCTAAGCGACCGTTCCAAAGTTCTGCTTGCGGGTTGAAGCCAAACAAGAAGGCATTCCGATCTTTGCCGTTGTAAGCATTAGCCGTAGGAGGCAGGTTAGTAGGACGAGTTTCCATGTTTTTACATTCCTTAACAATGTTCGCTTCTCATGGTAGCGACCTAATTTCTGCTTTGCTATCTGTCTCTAGGCTCAAGATACACACAAGTCTAAAGGAGGATTTTGAAACAAAAAATAAAGTGTTAACTTTTGTTGCGCGAGTTTTTTCAGCGATCGCCTGTATCTGTAAATACTAAATACAACTGCAAGTTGAGAGGGCCGCTGTGAAAGGCTCCATCGCCCCGTAGCGACAAACGACGGCGCTGGTGACTCGACAATACTGAATCCGCGCTCTGATAGAGGCAAGAAAATTTAGTAAATTGGAACTTAAAACCAGAACACGATCGCCCTTGAGTTAACTAAAATAGGAGATAAACAGATCGATCGGGAGAAACAGTTATCGAAACCATCTACGGCCATCTTCAAGGTTTAAAGTCCAGCCAGCTCAAGCAACTCGAAAAGCTTTACCACCAGCGACTACCGGGCGATCGCATCACCACTGCAGAATTCGCCCAGCGCGTCGCCGCCATCAGCACGGAAATAGACAAACCAATCTGCACCTACATCAACCGCCGCGGACAAGTAATTCGCGTCGGCGTGGGTACACCGCGGCAAACGCAGATTGCGCCCTTAGAACTGCCCCGCTACGGGGGAGGTCGCCTCAGCGGCATTCGCTGCATCGCCACCCACCTGAAGCCAGAAACCCCAAGCGAAGCAGCCCTCACAGCAATGGCAATTCAGCGCCTCGACGCCCTGGTTTGGCTGACACTGACCGGCGGAGGATTTCAGCGCCGCGGGGGCGGTGCGACTGGTTACATCCAAGAAACTTATCTCGCTCACCTGATACCCCAGGGAAACCAGCCAAATTTTGAGTTCTCTGTTTTGAGCGCTCAGTTAGAACCAGATGCAACTGATGAAATAGAAGAGCCTTCAATTCCCAAGTCACTAATTCAAACTCCACACTTTCCCTGGAAAATATCAGAACCGCTGAATTTGGACGAGCTCGCCGACCAAGACTTTCTGGATTTGGTGGAAGGACTCGAAGCAGACTTTCAAGCAGAGTTTGTCGCTAAGCAGGTCGATGCAGACCAAGACAAAGTGCTGTTGGTAGGTGTAATGACTCAGCACATGACTCAGTTGGAGTTTGAGGACGGCCTGGCAGAAATCACGCGGCTGGTTGAAAGCGCCGGGGGTCAGGTTCTGCAAACCGTGCGCCAAAAACGATCGCGCCCCAATCCGCAGACAGTCGTCGGCGAAGGCAAAGTTCAGGAAATCTCCCTCACAGCTCAGACGGTTAGCGCTAACCTCGTTGTATTCGATCGCGACCTGTCGCCGGCACAAATACGGAACTTGGAAACTCAGATAGGTATCCGCGTCGTCGATCGAACAGAGGTAATTCTCGACATTTTTGCCCAAAGAGCTCGATCGAGCGAGGGTAAATTGCAAGTCGAACTCGCTCAGCTAGAGTACGCCCTGCCCCGGCTCAGAGGTCGCGGTCAGGCAATGTCGAGACAGGGTGGCGGCATCGGTACCAGAGGCCCAGGGGAAACCAAGCTAGAAACCGAACGGCGGACGATCGCCAAACGCATTTCTCGGTTGCAGCAAGAAGTAAATCAACTGCTGGCGCACCGCTTCCGGCTGCGGCAGAACCGCCATCATCACGATGTACCCTCAGTGGCGATCGTGGGCTACACCAACGCGGGTAAATCGACTCTGCTCAACCTGCTCACAAATTCCGAAGTCTATGCCGCAGACCAGTTATTTGCCACCCTCGACCCTACAACTCGGCGGTTGACCATTCCCGGCACTGTCACCAGGGAACCCCTGTCGATCGTCCTCACAGATACAGTGGGCTTTATTCGCGAACTGCCCCCCGCCTTGATAGACGCTTTCCGGGCTACCCTGGAAGAAGTCACTGACGCCGATGCTTTGCTGCACCTCGTCGATCTCTCCCATCCCGCGTGGCAGAGCCAAATTCGATCGGTCATGAATATTTTGACAGATATGCCCGTAACTCCCGGCCCAGCCCTTGTAGTCTTTAACAAAATCGATGCCGTAGATGGAGAGACTCTCGCCCTCGCCCGAGAAGAATTTCCTCAAGCAGTATTTATTTCGGCCGCCAAAGGTCTTGGGATGGAAACTCTCCGCGACAGACTTGTTCAGCTCATTCAATACGTCCTCTACCCTCGGTAAATACTTAAATATTCCTTTTGAATAGTTGACATCGGGGAATATACGTACATATACTGAGGACAGATCTAGTCGAACTATGAGATTATAAAAGAGTAGTCAGATTGTGCATTGCAAAGTACAATACAGCATCTCTATTTTGCGCTCGGTTAAATAAATAATTGCCCGAGACCGCGGTCAAGGTAAAAAGACTCTTTGTTAATGGCTGTAAAGGCTGTTGCTTCAGAGGTTGCAAAAAGATGTTGCTTCACTCTGGTCCAACCACGGTACGGAATGTCAAGGTGAAAGAGAATAATATTATTAAAGTGTTTGGGCACTCATCTCAAGCGCTATACTATCTTTTACAGGCGTCCGCGAGAGAATACATCCATTTATTGTAAGAACTCTAAAATCCTTGCCCGTCGTACAGCGCTAATCTCTAGGACTATTTCTATTTTTCGATTTTACCACTGTTTAACTAAATAGTTATGTGTACGCCACTGGCAAAACTAGCAATTGGACTCTCTGCCACAATGGCAACAGCGTTTTACTATCTAGCTGCCGCCCCTCCGGCAGCAGCAGTAGATGTCTGCGGTCCGGGAAATTATTCTACTGCCTGTGCCTCCAGCCAGACATCAACAGCAACGACATCCGACCCGCAATTAGCGACCGAGGGGAGTTTGTCCCAAATATACATCACACCTTCGAGAAGCTCAACTTCTATTCCTGAACCGGGTACTGCGATCGCAGTCCTACTAACAGGTGCAGGAATGATCTGTTCGTGCAGAAAGCGAAACAAGCAGGTTGGTCCGCAGCGCTAGGCAGGCTGATGACCAACCTGTTTGCCTTTACAATGTCTCCGTTTTTTTAAGCATGGGTATTTGTTTACTTAAATTTATATAAAAAATAAAAAATTGTATAAAAAATAACTTGACACCTCGCTTCGGTTGTGCGCTGCAAATAGAGCCGGATGTTGAAGGAAGAAAGCGATAGCGACTTCAGTCAGGGTAAAAAAAAAGAAGAAGGCAAATGCACTTCCCGGCAAGGGTTTCAGCAGTGAATAACCTCCGGTGTAAAAGATAAGGTTGCTAGATGTTGCTATATATAATAAAAATTAAAATATAAAAATTAAAATAAGATTGGTTAAGATCAATCCTTCGGACAGTTTTTTATAGGCAACCGTAGAATAAGGGTTTCAAGGCTCCAAGGCAAGTTGGCTACCAACGAAAAATCCAGGGTTTCAGCCTAGGAACTAAAAACAGTCCGCACTATGGTTAAGATTACAATTAAAAAATATTGTTATTGTTTGAGCGTCCCATGACCCCTAAAGTAGAAATTTACACTTGGAGAACCTGCCCGTTTTGCATTCGTGCTAAAGCACTGCTGAAACGAAAAGGGATTGATTTTACAGAGTACGCGATCGACGGAGATGAAGCAGCACGGGCTCAAATGAGCGATCGAGCCAACGGAGGCCGCACCCTGCCCCAGATATTCATTAACGACCAACACATAGGCGGCTGCGACGACATCCACAAACTCGATGCTCTAGGCCAGCTAGACCCCCTGCTAGCAGCAAAATGAGCCATTCCCTGTCGAATTTTCCGTTAGCCCAAATTTTTCTGCGACCAATCCTTAATTTTAATTGACAATGAAATTTGCATTCATCATCGATCCCCTCGCGCGACTAATTCCAGGACACGATACCAGCGTAGCGCTGATGGAAGCCGCTCAAGAGTTGGGTCACGAAGTCTGGGCGACTCAAGCCAAAGAACTAAGCGTCATCGGCGGCAAAACTTGGGCAATGCTCAGTCGGGTAGCCCTCACCCCAGTAAAAGTGGTAGATGGACGCTGGGAGGCGGCTGAGGCTTGGTACCAGGTAGAACAGCCTACTTTGCAGCCTCTGGAAGCAATGGACGCAGTATTTATGCGGACAGATCCCCCAGTCAACATTCCTTACCTCTACGCTACTTACCTTCTAGACGGCATCGATCCGGCTAAAACTTTGGTAGTTAACAGTCCCAAAGGATTGCGGGCGGCGAATGAAAAGATGTATGCTTTGCAATTTGAGGGAGCGATTCCTGAGACAATTGTTTCTCAAAACAAGCAGGTAATTCGGCAATTTGTTGAGAAAAAAGGAGCAGCAGTTCTTAAACCCTTGGGTGGCAAAGCTGGCGAGGGGATTTTGTTTTTGGAAGCGGGCGATCGCAATCTCAACTCCCTGGTCGAAATTAGCACTCAACAAGGGCAAATTCCAGTGATGGTTCAGACTTATCTGCCGGAAGCAAAAGAGGGAGATAAACGGATTATCTTGTTAAACGGCAAGCCCATCGGTGCTATCAACCGTATTCCCACGGGCAATGAATTTCGCGGCAATATGGCCGTCGGCGGCAGAGTCGCAAAAACCGAAATTACCGATCGCGAACTGGAAATTTGCACTCAGTTAGAACCCGTGCTGCAACGGGACGGACTGTACTTTGTCGGCATTGATATCATTGGCGGTTATCTGACAGAAGTTAATGTCACCAGCCCTACAGGGATCAGAGAAATTGACTTGTTTGACGGGGTTAGTTTGGGCAAACAAGTAATTGAATGGGTAGTGAGTCAGTAGTCAGTAGTCAGTAGTCATTAGTCATTAGTCATTAGTCATTAGTTATGAGTTATGAGTTATGAGTTATGAGTTATTGGTCATTAGTTATTGGTCGCAGCTAAAAAATAACAAATAACAACTAACAACTACCAACTACCAACTACCAAAAGCCAACTATCAACAGCCAACAGCCAACAGTCAACAGTCAACAGTCAACAGTTAACAATTAACAATTATTAAATTATGTCAAAAATTGGCGTTGCAGTAGTCGGTACCGGTTTCGGTCAAAAAGTACATCTTCCCGGATTCCAGGCCCATCACCGGACAGAGGTTGTGGCTGTTTACCACCGGAATTTAGACAAAGCAAAGGCGATCGCCTCTACCCACAATATCCCCTACGCTTGCGACTCGATCGCCGATATAGTAGCTATCCCAGAAGTGGCGGGCGTCAGCATTTCCACGCCGCCATTTTTGCATTATGAAATGGCAAAAACCGTCTTGGAAGCAGGCAAGCATTTATTATTAGAAAAACCCACAGCCCTGACAGCAAATGAAGCCAGGGAACTTTACCGATTGGCAAACAACGAATCTCCAACCGATTTTAAAAATGGTGGTTCCAGAGCAATTGCCACAATGGACTTTGAGTTTCGCTTCATCCCCGCATGGCAAATGCTAGCAGAATTATTGGCAGCAGAATATGTGGGAGAAAAGCGTTTAATTAAGATTGATTGGCTGGTTTCGAGCCGCGCTGATGCGAGTCGCCCTTGGAATTGGTACGCGCAAAAAGATCGAGGGGGCGGAGTTTTGGGCGCGACTGGTTCTCACGTTTTTGATTATATTAGCTGGCTGTTCGGCCCGCCCCAAAGGCTCTCTGGGCAATTGATTACAGGAATTTCGCGGCGGCCCGATCCGAATGATTCGGGAAAATTAAAATTAGTTGATGCAGATGATTCGTGCACGTTGATGTTGGAATTAGCCGGGGGAACGCCTTGTCAAGTTTGTTTGAGTTCTGTTACTTATCAAGGGCGGGGACACTGGGTGGAAATATACGGGAGTAAGGGTACGTTGGTGTTAGGAAGCGACAACCAGCAAGATTACGTCCACGGCTTTCGCTTGTGGGGTTCCCAAGGTGGAGAACCTTTAGCTGAAATCAAAATTCCTCAAAGATTGGAGTTTCCTCAAGTATATCCAGACGGGAGGATTGCAGCGTTTATTCGAGTAGTAGATAGGTGGGTAGAGGCAATAGATGCGGGCGAATCGTTGATACCGTCGCTGAGGGAAGGGGTTTACTCGCAGTTGTTGATGGATTTGACCCAGGAGTCGAATGCTACGGGAACTTGGGTAGATTTACCTAATATAGATAATTTTTTGGGCACTAAGTAAAAGTAAAAACTGCCAAAGCAATCTCACGCACTCGATCGCACCCCAAACCCGATAAACTACAAATAGAGAAACTCAATTCAACCCTATATCCAGAGTCGGTAGTTGTGAATGGCGCGCCCTGAAAGTCCTTGCCTCAGTATAGCGATCGCTCGCCTGAGAACCGCTGGGGCAAACCATTTTGCCACTTGGGTTCTACAAGCTCCTTATCCCAGCGGGTACGTTCACCACGACTGTATGTGGCCCGATACCCTCTCCCAATCTTGGAAAGCTTGGCAGGAAATGTTTTCGCCCTCCGGGACAATTCACGAATTGCCCCTAAATCCTGATGGCAGTTTCGTCTCGCCAGAAAACAACCAGAATATACTGGCAGAAACTGAACAACGAAGCCCTCAGTCGCTAGACCTCGCTCCAGCGACGCCCTCTGTGCCGCTCCACCTCGGTCAACGGGGGTGGGGCAACAAGGGGGATCTGCATCCGCCTCGGCCACCGGCAAGCTACAGCAGTCGCCTGATGCAGCATTTGGGGATTAATCTTTGGCAGTGGCTGTTTGAAGGGCCGATTCAGGGTAGTCTCCAGGAAAGTAAAGGTATCGCGATCGGGCAAAATCTACCCCTCCGAGTGCGCGTAGACTTGCGCGAACCGTATTTAATTGCTTTACCTTGGGAAATTATGCAGCCTCAAGCCGGTCAACCGGCAATTTCTCTGTCGCAGCAACTGCTGTTCAGCCGAACTACCAGCAATGTTGAACCTTTGCCACCCCTGCAGCCTGCGGAGTCGCTCAACATTTTGCTAGTTTTGGGACAAGCAGAAACCGGCGGCGGTGCTAATTCTCAATTTTCCAAGAGTAATAACGGTCATTTGCAGTTGGGAGAAGAAGCACTCGCCTTAGCTGGCGTTCTGGAAAGTGCTTTTCAAACCGACGACAGTGACAAATATTTTGACATCAGCGTTCCGACTCGCGTCGATACTCTGATCGAACCTACCCCGGCGGAACTCATTTCTCGGCTGGAAACGCAAGCTTACAACATTCTGTTTTACGCCGGCCACGGGATACCGGGCCCCGACGGCGGTTTGCTGTTTTTGGGGCCGGAAACGGCGATTAATGGGACTGAACTGGCTCAGGTTTTAGTTCGGTGCCGCGTGACTCTGGCGGTGTTTAATGCCTGCTGGGGAGCTCAGCCGGCGGTGGAGAGGCTGCACTCAACTAACGGTCAGCAACAGGCAATCGCCCGCAGCAGTTTGGCTGAGGTACTGATTCATCACGGGGTGCCTGCAGTGTTGGGGATGCGGGACTCGATCGCCGATCGCGAGGCCCGGAGTTTTATCCAAACTTTTGCCCAAGCTTTGGCCGGGCGGATGTCGATCGATCGGGCAGTCGCCGTCGCCAGACAGCAGTTACTAACGCTCTACAAGTTCAATCAACCGGCTTGGACGCTGCCTGTGCTGTATATGCACCCTGAGTTTGACGGTCAGCTAACTGAGCCGGTAGATGACCTCAAAACTGAGTTGCCTTTAAATTCTTCTACTTGGTTGGGACGGTTGCCGTCTTGTGCTTATTTGCGGGGGCGCGATCGACCAAATGCCAAATCCACCGAATCGATTAATCAGGTTTGGCCGATTCGCGCAGGTATGGTTCGAGTCGGACGCTGGGAAGAAAATGACGTAGTGATTCGAGAACAGTGGGTTTCTCAAAAACACGCCGAGATTTTCTGCCGGAACACTATCGGAGATAGCCGGGAAGAACCTAGCTACTTCCTGCGCGATTTTTCTCGCTACGGGACTCTAGTTTTGGGATCTGAGGGATGGCAGAGAGTTCACCACCAAGAATTTCTGCTACGCAGCGGGACTCAGCTAAAATTTGGCAGTTCTCAAGGTCAGATTTTTGAGTTCACTATTGAGGTTCCTAAAACTTCGGGGTACAGTGAGACTGATTGCGGAACGAATTAAGGTGCGGGTGTAGCTAATGAAGGCAAGCGGCTACTGGCACAGCAAAGTTCTGGGCGTTGAGTGTCCAGTCTGAATTTAAAAGAGTTACTCACCACTGATAGCTCGCAACTAGCTCTTGGCACAGTCCCCCTTCTGTCTTTTCCTTTTCCCACCTAGGTATTACATCATGGCTACCCAATCTACTGATTCTGAATATTTTCGCGACTCACAAACTCAAGCCCAGATGGAACTTCTCGCCACAATTGTTCAGACTGATGTTGCTTATCCCTGGAATCCTGCACAGCTTGAATCGGAATCTTATTTAGCTGCCCTAGAGCAGGAATTTGCGCTATCTGATTCCTTCAGCGACAGCGATATTGCCCTGAAGTCGCAAGTTTTATTCTTGCAATTAGAACAAGTTTGGCTGACCACTGCTCTGCACAAGTCTTTGCGCGAGAAATTTGCTCGCGTTCCTCAAGATTTTCTGGCCAGCATCGCTCAAAGCGTGCAAAACGCCACTGTTAAGTATCAATCTTTAGCTGACCAAATGGTAGAGTGCGTCTTAGATATTTTGCCTCAGTGGGCTGAGGAAGATTTGCAGGTGTTGGCACGTCCTTTGGCTTATGCCATGCGAGATGTTGATTCGGAAGGGGGGGAATTAGTCATGGCTACTACAAGACCTTGGGCCCAATTGTCGGAAATAGAACAAGCCAGAGTTAGTTTGGCTGTCGCCCGCTATGCAATCTCGCAATTAGAAATGGCTGATGAGTTTTTGGATGGCTAAATTTTTGTGCTGCGAACGCGGTAATTTTTTTAAATTAATATAAAATCAATCTACCTTTAGTTAGATGTCAAATTCATCTAATTGCTAAATTTTCTGGATTGCTATAGTTTGATATAGCAATCCTATTTGATTTGTAGACAAGATATAGCCTTGCTCAGTAAGGATCGCGAATTAAATAACTTACAATTTTAATTGTTATTGTGGGATGGGCGTCCCGCCCGTCCAAAAAGGACGGGCGGGACGCCCATCCCACTTTCAAGAGTGGAAGTTATTTAATTCTCATTCCTAACATGAGATCCACGCTTGATAAGCGGGCATAGGCCTCCGTGGGCATAGGCCTCCGTGGGCATAGGGCATACCTCACCAAGATTGAGAACTGCTGTAATTTTTTTTGAACTATAGCAAGCGCGCCCGACGTTTATGACCCAGATGTGGCAGTATTTTCAATCAGCTTTTTATGGGCGGCGTCGCAGAAACGGCCCACAAGAATTATTTTTTATTATGGAATAGGCCCGAAACCCTGTTGCCGACATTGCTGAAATCCTTGCCGAAGATTGCTTCTGATATCTTTTCCGGTTGAGTGGGAATGATAAAGTCAAGGTCAATAATTCCACATTCCCCCACTCCCCACTCCTCATCATTCCAGTGTTACCGGAATTCATATAACTTCTCTCCTGGGTAACTCAAACCTTCTTCCTTCTTCCTTCTGCTATATTTTGCGAGGTTTGGACTCGCTAAGCAGTTTGGCAACAGCAAGCAAGATGAATTATCATACAATGGTCAAAATGTTAAAAAATGTAAATATACTAATGGGGGTGTGTCGGAATTTTCAACAGAATTAAAAAGTGGACAGCAGGACACCCTTACTGTTGCATGCACGATCGGGACTTTAAAATTATTTTATGACAACTTCAAGATTTGATTTTCAAGACTTGAAACGCCGCTTTGGGCGGATTTCGCGGGTGCAGACGGCAACGCTAGTCGTGTTGGGGGCGGTTGCTTTCGCAGGTGCGATCTCCGCAGCCTGGTTTGGAAGTGAAGGTACAGTCAGCGGTATTTTTGCCACAATCAACACTTGGCAGCAAAACCCGCCTGTGTGGCTGCAAGTGCCTGCTACGAGCAAGATGTATTTGTTAGTGCCGACGATCGCACTTGTCTCCGTTGCTTTAGCTGCAATTAAAATTTCGCCTCAACCGCAGAAATGGTCACGCGCTGTGGTAGTTGCAATTGTTCTGGCTTTAACCATTCGCTACGTTTTATGGCGATCGCTCGCTACTCTAAATTTAAACGATCCCCTCAACGGTATCTTTAGTTTGGGGCTATTTTTCCTAGAAATGTTACTGGTTTTCAACACCAGTATTCAACTGTATTTAATGCTGAGAATCAAAGACAGGCGTCGAGAAGCCGATCGCATGGCAGTTGCAGTTGAAGCTGGAAACTTCACCCCGCCAGTAGATATTTTTATCCCAACCTACAATGAACCGGCTTTTATTTTACGGCGCAGTGTAATCGGCTGTCAAGCATTAGATTATCCCAACAAAAAAGTATATTTGCTTGACGATACTAAGCGGTCTGAAATCAAGTTGCTGGCCAAAGAACTGGGATGCGAGTATATAACCAGACCCGATAATATTCACGCCAAAGCTGGAAACATTAATCATGCCACAGCCATTACAAATGGAGAACTAATTGTAGTTTTCGATGCGGATTTTATTCCCACTAAAAACTTTTTAACTCGCACAGTTGGATTTTTTCAAAATCCCGAAATCGCCCTCGTTCAAACACCGCAAAGCTTTTACAATCACGACCCCATCTCTCGTAATTTAGGTTTAGAAAATGTGCTGGCGCCGGAAGAAGAAATCTTTTATCGGCAAATTGAAATCATCAAAGACAGCGCCGACAGCGTGGTTTGTTGCGGTACATCTTTTGTTGTGAGGCGGAGTGCTTTAGAAGCAGCGGGAGGCTTGGTCACAGATTCAATCTGCGAAGATTATTTTACCGGAATTCGGCTGTCAGCAACCGGATATCGGTTAGTTTATTTAGATGAAAAATTGAGTGCTGGTTTGGCGGCTGAAAATATAGAAGCTCATCTAAATCAAAGACTACGCTGGGCGCGAGGCACGCTTCAGGCATTTTTTATTGATTCCAATCCTTTAACAATTCGCGGTCTCACATTCGTACAAAGGCTATCTCATTTGGAAGGATTACTGCATTGGTTTACCAGTTTAACCAAGGTTTTATATCTGTTAATACCTTTAGCTTATTCATTTTTCGGCATCATTCCTTTGCGGGCAAGTGCGCGGGAATTGCTGTACTTTTTCCTGCCTTACTATTTGGTGCAACTTACTGTGTTTTCTTGGCTGAACCGCAGATCTGGATCGGCTTTGCTTTCCGATGTTTATTCGTTCGTCCAGTGTATTCCTTTAGCGGTGACGGTGGTGAGTTCCATGCTGAATCCCTTTGGGAAAGGGTTTCAGGTGACACCAAAAGGAATGGCGAGCGATCGCTTTCGTTTTAACTGGAATTTAGGATGGCCTTTGATTGTATTGTTCGCAGCTACAGCAGTCAGTTTGTGGCACAATTTAAACATTAATTTAGTTAAAAATGTTGGCACCGTACAGTCAATATCCGAAAGTGTACATTTTTCAAAAGGAATGAGTTTGGGATGGATTTGGAGCGGGTACAACCTGCTGATGATCGGGATTGCATTGCTGATTTTGGTGGATATTCCTAAGCCGGACATTTACGAATGGTTCAATTTACGCAGGGTTGTACAATTGAATATTGGCTGTCAAAGTTTTTGGGGTATAACCACTGTAATTTCGGAAAGTGGCGCGGAAGTTGCTTTGACGCAGTGGCCAAGTTTTGCGGTGAAAAATAAAGGCAGTAAAGAAAGTTTTACAGCAGCAGAGATTTCGCAAAAATATGCCTTTGAGACAAGTTTATCCCAGGGTAAAATGAAACCACTCTCTCGCAGTGTGGCAGTCAAACCAAGAAGATCGGTAGCGCCGTCTGTTGTTGAGTTGGGCACAGAGCGTGGTTTAGCCAAAGGTTTAATTGATTGCGATTCTGCGACTCTGGAAATCATGGAAGAGAACTGTTTTATTCCTGTGGCTAAGATGGAGTTGGTGAGCGATAAATCTCAGTTGGAGTCAAGTTTTTGGGATGGAAAAGAGTGCAGTTCTGTGGAATTTCCCACTGTGCGAATTGCGTTCGATCGCCTGAACATTAGCCAGCACCGCTGTTTGATCGAAATGCTGTACTGTCGGCCGGGCCAGTGGCAGCGCCAGGAAACTCCCGGAGAATGCCGAGCGCTGTGGCTATTGTTGAGAATTGCTTTGAAACCGAGGGCTGTTTTTGAGAGGAATAGGTCAGTTAGACCGATCGCAGTTTCGCAACTTTAGCCATATCTCGCTGTTAAATCCTGATTAAAACATCACAGTATGAATATTGGGGTAACATAAAGTTAGTTATTTTTCTCTAAGTTACCCAATCCGTCAAACTCCACTCATCTTTGTTTTATAAAGCGGTTTTGGTGGCAAATTTGCTCCTAGCATCTGTCACCGGTGTGAGTGTCGGTGTTCAAGCCGAAACCAAAAACCATCCTGAGAATTATCGCTCTAAATGCAGTTTTTACGGACAGAATCACCGACAAGCACAAACAATAGGCCGTTCAGTCAAGCAGAATCCCAACAAAATTACAATTGTCTGGGATGATGGGTTCACAACTAATCTAAAGTTTTCAAAAGATGGTGTTTGGGAATCAATGCCATCTCGAGCGAAAGCAGGAATATAGGAGTTACGCATTGACAGAATAACAAAATAGTGAATTGATAAATATATGTCGTCTACTTTCTAGGTATCGGACAATCAGAGAAATCACGCTTACCCTCCACAGCGCAATGCAATCTAGACCTATACACCTTATTTTTACTGTCAGAGCCAAAGTTTGGAGGTTGTAGCAGGTTATCAGAAATATTGGGAGACGTTTCACGTTCAGGGTGTGAATCGCTTTTTATTGAGAGAGCGATATGAGCCGAAAGATTTATTCAAGATAATAGAGAAAATTATTAATTTGATAGGAGGAATACTAAGTGTAGACGATACTGTTATAGAAAAGATTTACAGCGATCCGAAAAATGCCGAGTTAATCAGTTATTTTTGGTCATAAAAAGCGAATAAAACAATTATTGGCTTGAATTTAATTACTCTATATTACAGCGATATTAATGGTAACTCAGTGCCAATAAATTATAGAATATATAACAAAAAGGAGGGGAAAACAAAAAACGATTATTTGAGAGAGATGGTAAGTGAAATAATAAGCTGGGGAGTCAAGCCAAGAATAGTGACAGGAGACAGTTGGTATTCAGGAGTAGAAAACTTAAAATTTCTAAAAAACAAGAAATTGGGTTTTCTATTGGGAATTGAAAAAAACAGAACTGTCTCAAATGAGCCGCATAAGTATTGCCAAGTAAGGAATCTGGTAATTCCAGAGTCAGGATTGAGAACTCATCTGAAAGAATTTGGATTTGTCAAGTTGTTTAGGAAAGACTTTAAAAAAGAAGACTCTAGACATTATATCTTCTATCTTCCCGATGAGGAAAAAATTAAAGATATAACTAGAAATGAATTTCTGATAATTCATGATACTCATTGGGGAATTGAAACCTTTCATTGAGCCATAAAACAAGTCTGTGGAATTTGTCGGTTCATGGTTAGAGATACTCAGGCAATCAAGACTCACATCTTTTGTTCACTTCAAGCTTTTGTTAGGCTGGAGTTTATGCGCGTTGAAAAAATAATTAGCAATTGGTATGAAGTACAACGGAATCTATTTAGGGCTTGCTGAATATATCGATCGCATATTACGTGGGCTGGGTTAAGAGAGCGTGCGATCGAGAGTCATCGCCGTGAAAAACAGGTAAAATAGGTCAAAAGCCGTGCATCACCACCTGCGAACGTGTACAGAAAAGCTGAGCTTGCTCCCCTCCAACCCTTAGACTTTGAACTAGCCAACGGGTCTAAATTGTCAGCCCTCAACCGTTGGGTAAAAATGGCCCAAATAGTCCCGTGGTCTGAATTTGAATCAGAATATGCGGCCAACTTCCCCGCAGCGCATGGTGCACCTGCCAAATCCTTTCGGATGGCATTGGGGGCATTAATTATCAAAGAAAAACTGGGAATCAGTGATCGCGAAACAGTAGAACAGATCCGGGAAAACCCCTATCTCCAATACTTCATCGGTCAATCAAGCTACAGCAATGAACTACCATTTGACCCATCTTTATTAGTACACTTTCGCCAAAGAATTAGTCCCAACCTAATTAATAAAGTGAACGAACGCATG